>CAXAVJ010000093.1:0-13334 GCA_963972065.1 uncultured Rhodospirillaceae bacterium | reverse complement strand
GGCGGAGAAGGCGACCGAGTTCCGCCCGCCGATCACATCCGCCACCACTTTCTCGATATCGGCCAGGATGCTGTCCAGGGTCATGCCCGGAACGATGCCGACGACGGCGACGGTCAGCAGGCAGTCGTCGGGCGAGAACTGCATTTCCCCCGGAAGGCCGCCCCGGATGCGCACGACGGACAGGCAGGGCGGCGTGTTGCCCATCAGTTCCGCCTGCTCGTGGGTGAACGGCATGGTGTTCAAATGGGGAATGATGTCGGCCGCCAGCGAGATCGCGTTGACGCCCGTGTCGGGCCGCCAGATGTGCGACTTCACGCCCTGCAGGGCGATCTCGATCAGGCAGTGGCCGGAATTGGCGACGGAAATGTTCATGCCCCAATCGGGGCTGTCGCCGCCCCAGGCGGTCGGCTCGGCGGTGATCGAATAGTCGGCGCGCAGGCCGATTTCCTGGCACATGTAGATCGACCCGTGGGGGCCGTCCTTTTCCTCGTCGACCGTGAAGCAGCAGATCAGGTCGCCGTTCAGTTTCACGCCCTCGTCGATGATCGCTTTGACCGCGACCAGTGCCGCCGCCATGTTGGCGCGGGTGTCGGAGGTCCCGCGGGCGTACAGCCAGTCGCCGTGACGCGTCGCGCGGAACGGATTGCCGCCGCACTTGTCCCATTTCTCGGGCTCGACCGCGGGATAAGTGTCCAGGTGATCGTTGATCATCAGGCTCGGGCCGCCCTCGGGCCCGGGCAGGCGGCCGACGACGTTGGGCCGGTGGGGCACGGATTCATACTTTTCCACGGCCATGCCCATGACTTCGAGCTTGCCCGCGACCAGCAGGGCGATGGCTTCTTCCTCACCGGCGGGAATGTCCGGGTCCAGGGGGTTGGCCGAATTGGGCTGTCCCGTGCGGACAAGCTCCGTCGTCAGCTCCTGCCACGCGGGCTCGGTGATCCGCGCGAGCACGCGGGCTTCGATATCGGTAAGGTCGTGGGCGGTCGTCTGGTCCATGTCGCTTCCTGTCGGATGTTCGCTGCTGACCGCCCCCCGATGGGCGCGCTTGCGGTCTTTGCATCCGAACATTGCATGGGCCATGCCAAGGAGGCTCTTGGCGGCTGAGAGCTACCGGCCCTCGTCAAGGGCGGGTGATAAAATATTGAATAATTTATGTAATTTCCGAAGGCGCGCGCCCTTGGGCGGGCGTTTCGGCGGAGGTAAATTTTTACGCCGGAGCGAGCTCTTGGGCGATTAATGGGCAGGCGAGGGGCGGGTGCCCGTGGCTAAGGCAGGGCGTCCAGAAGGAGGTAAGCGGCCCTGCCGCCCCGTTCAGTTGCGCCAGAACGCGCGGGTGAACAGCACGATCACCGTGAACAGTTCCAGCCGCCCCAGCAGCATGCCGATGGCCATCAGCCATTTCGCGCCGTCGTGCAGGTCGGCGAAGGTTGTCGACGGACCCGCTTCGCCCAATGCCGGGCCGACATTGGCGATCGCCGTGGCGGCGGAGGAAAAGGCGGTCACGAAATCGAGCCCGAGGAAACCCAGCCCCAGCGCCAGCACCGTGAAGCAGAGAAACCACACGAAGAAGAACGACAACACGGAGATGATGACCTCGTCGGAAATCGGCTGCTTGTTGTAGTAGGGAATGAACACGCCGTGCGGATGCAAAAGGTGGCGCAGCTGGGTGCGGCAGGCGGCGTAGAGGATCTGAAAGCGGAACACCTTGATGCCGCAGGTCGTCGACCCGGCGCAGCCGCCGATGAACATGATGAAGAAGAAGATCGGCAGGGCGAAATGCCCCCACAGGGAATAGTCGTCCGTGGCGAAGCCCGTGCCGGTGATGATCGAGATGATGTTGAAGGTTGCGAGCCTGAGCGCATCCAACGGATGCTTGTCCTGTTCCAGCCACAGCCACACGGCGGTCACCACGACGACGGCACCGACCGTGGTCAGGAACCATTGCACCTGGGGGTCACGGGGCAGGGCCATGAACTGACCCTGCAGGAAGCGCACGTAAAGAATGAAGGGCAGCGCGCCGATGACCATGCCGGCCGAGGCGATGTAATCGATGGCCGCATGGTCGAAATGGCCCATGGAATCGTCATGGGTCGAGAACCCGCCGGTGGCGATGGTGGTCATGGCATGGGCCACGGCGTCGAACCCGCTCATCCCCGCCAGCCAGAAGGCCCCGGCCCAGACCATGGTCAGGAACAGGTAGATGACGCCGATGGTGCTGGCGATTTGGGCCGCGCGGGGCATGGCCTTTTCCGTCGACTGGTCCGAGGATTCCATACGGAACAGCTGCATCCCGCCGACCTTCAGCATGGGCAGAATGGCGATCGCCATGACGATGATCCCGATGCCGCCGAGCCATTGCAGCAGGGCGCGCCATAACAGGATACCGGGCGGTAGGCTGTCCAGGTCGGTCAGGATGGTCGATCCCGTGGTGGTCAGGCCCGACATGGCCTCGAAAAAGGCGTCGGTGAAGCTGAGGTCCCGTTCCGAGAACATGAAAGGGAAGGAGGCGAACACCGTCAGGGCGACCCAGGTCAGCGTCGTCATGACGAAGGCTTGGCGCACGCTGAGGTTCCGCACGCCGCCAGCCGTCGCCGTCAGCGCCATGGCGACACCGAGGAACAGGGTCACCCCGGCGGAGGCGGCGAACACTTCCCAGTCCGGATTGCCGAGCGAGGCGTCGACCACGGCCGGCACGCACATGACCAGAGCCAGCGTCGCCAGCAGCGTGCCCACGATCATCAGAATGGGACGGAAATCCATGCCCTTGCCTCGTCTTATCCCCGTTGCGACGAGGTTTAGAGCATTTTGGACAAAGAAGGAACCAATCGGCGCACGGGGCCGGACCGGCCCCTTGAAAAGGCTAGTGGCCGATCATGGCCAGGAATTCGCGGCGCGTCGTCGGATCGTCGCGGAACGCGCCCAGCATGCGCGACGTCACCATGGTCACGCCGGGCTTGCTAACGCCACGCGTGGTCATGCATTGGTGCGCCGCCTCGATGACGACGGCAACGCCCTTGGGCTCCAGCACGTCGTTGATGGCGTTGGCCACCTGGGCGGTCATCTTCTCCTGAATCTGCAGGCGCTTGGCATAGGCGTCGATGACCCGGGCCAGCTTGGAGATGCCGACGACCCGGCGGTGCGGCAGATAGGCGACATGGGCGACGCCGATGATCGGCACCATGTGATGCTCGCAATGGCTTTCCAGGCGGATGTCCTTGAGGACCACGATCTCGTCGTAACCGTCCGTTTCCTCGAAGGTGCGCTTCAGGATGTCCACCGGATCGGCGTCGTAGCCGGCGAAGAACTCCTCATAGGCGCTGGCGACCCGCTTGGGCGTGTCGATCAAGCCTTCGCGGGCGGGGTCGTCGCCGGCCCAGCGGATCAGCGTGCGCACGGCCTGTTCGGCCTCGGCGCGGGACGGCTTGCCGCTTTGTAATTTAGCCGCGTTGGCGGCGACATTGGCGACACTCAGATGTTTCTTGGCGGTCACGGTCGGGATTCCCGGTCCTGTTGGTTTATGAGTTTAGTTCAGATGGACGCGTTCGTGCGGACTGTCGAGCGAGAAGGCCGGCACGGCGGCGTCGAAGAAATCGCCGGCCTGGGTCTCCATTTCGTAGGACCCCATCATCATGCCCGACGGCGTCGCCAAAGGCGTGCCGCTGGTGTATTCGAAGGCTTCGCCCGGGTTCAGGACCGGCTGTTCGCCGACCACGCCTTCGCCGCGGACTTCGTGGGAAGTGCCCTGCGCGTCCGTGATCCGCCAATAGCGGTTGAGGAGTTGCACCGTCTCCGTGCCCTGGTTTTCGATCCGCACCGTATAGGCCCAGACATAGCGGCCGTCCTCGGGCTCGGACTGATCGGGAAGGTACTGGGGGATCACGCTGACACGGATGTCACGCGTCGTTTCTGAATAGCTATGTGTCTTGATGTCCATGGTCTGTCGCTGCTGCTGCCACGGCGGTGCGCCGAGAAAGGCTAGTTTAGCCTCGGATATGGGGGGGTTGTCTACTAACGCCAAGGGTTTGTTGTCCTTGCCGTCCATCTGCCCGGCCCGGGACCCGTGCAATGGCAAATATCGGCCGGATTCCCGGAATCTTCTTGAATCCCCCTCTGGGAAGGCTAGGCTTTAACCATAAAACGGACTTCGAAGGCCGACTGAACGGCCCCTTCCTGCGACAAAAAAACGCACTTGGGAGGTAACGATGACCAAATCCGACAACCAGCCTCGCGTGGCAGCTCTGGTCGGCCCCTACTTAAGCGGCAAGACGTCTTTACTCGAAGAAATCCTGCGTCAATGCGAGGTTCTTGACCGCAAGGGCTCGGTCAAGGACGGCAACATGGTTGGCGACGGCTCGCCCGAAGCCCGCGCCCGCCAGATGTCCACGGAAATGAATATCGTGAGCGCCCCCTACCTGGGCGATCCTTGGACCTTCATCGATTGTCCCGGCTCCATCGACATGCTGCAGGACGCCCATAATGCCCTGATGGTCGCCGACGCCGCCGTGGTGGTCTGTGAGCCGGGGCAGGCGCGGGCCCTGACGGCGGCGCCGATCCTCAAATTCCTCGACCAGCATCAAATTCCGCACCTTATCTTCATCAACAAAATGGATTCAGCCGAAGCCAGCGTGGCCGAAACCCTGGATGCCCTTCAGGGCCTGTCCGACAGTCCTTTGGTGTTGCGGGAAATCCCGCTGCGCGACGGCGATGACGTGACCGGGCATGTCGATCTGGTGTCGGAACGCGCCTTCCGCTGGCAGGAAGGCAAGCCGTCGGAGTTGATGGAGCTGCCGGAAAGCATCCGCGACCGCGAGACGGCGGCGCGCACGGAACTGCTGGAAAGCCTTGCCGATTTCGATGACGCGCTGCTGGAAAAGCTGCTGGAAGACGTGGTGCCGCAGACAGGGGAGGTGTTCGAACATCTGACCAAGGTGTTGCAGGACGGCAAGGCCGTGCCCGTGTTCTTCGGTTCGGCCGAACACGGCAACGGTGTTAGGCGCCTGCTCAAGGCCCTGCGCCACGAAGCGCCGGGCCCGCAGGCCACGGCCGCGCGTCTGGGCGAGCCGGTGTCGGGCGAGGCGGCGGCGCGGGTGTTCAAGACGGTCCATGCCGGCCATGCGGGCAAGCTCAGCTTCGCCCGGGTGTGGTCGGGCGAGATCGCCGACGGCCTGGCGTCGTCCCAGGGCCGGGTGTCCGGCTTGTCCAAGGCCTTCGGCCAGAAGACGGAAAAGACCGCCAAGGCGGGGGTGGGCGAGGTTGTCGCCCTCGGGCGGATGGACGCGGTTAAGACCGGCGATCTGGTCTCGGCCTCCGGCAAGGTCAAGGGCATGGCCTGGCCGCCGCCCCTGACGCCGCTGTTTTCCATGGCCGTGCACGCGGCCAACCGGGGCGACGAGGTCAAAATGTCGGGGGCCTTGGCCAAGATTATCGAGGAAGACCCCTCGATCTCCCACGAACACAACCCGGACACGGGGGAAATGCTGCTGTGGGGCCAGGGCGAAATGCACCTGTTGATTACCCTCGACAAGATGAAGGGCAAGTTCCACATCGACGTCGACAGCGAACGGCCCCAGGTCCCCTACAAGGAAACCATTCGCAAGCCGACCAGCCAGCACGCGCGCCACAAGAAACAATCGGGCGGACACGGTGAATTCGGCGACGTGCATCTGGATATAAAGCCCCTCGCCCGGGGCGACGGCTTCACCTTCGGCGACACCATCACCGGCGGGGCGGTGCCCAAGCAGTACATTCCGGCGGTCGAGGCCGGGGTGCTGGAATATCTCGTCCGCGGGCCTTTGGGCTTTCCCGTGGTCGATCTGTCCGTGACCCTGACCGACGGCCAGTACCACAACGTCGATTCCTCGGACATGGCGTTCCGCAAGGCGGCCCAGCAGGCCATGCGCGAAGGCATGCCCAACTGTCAGCCGGTGTTGTTGGAGCCGATCTGCAAGGTCGTCATCTCCATGCCGTCGGAATTCACGTCGCGCATGCAGCGTCTGGTGTCCGGGCGGCGGGGTCAGATCATGGGCTTCGACGCCAAGCCCGGCTGGGCCGGTTGGGACGAGGTACAGGTCCAACTGCCGCAATCGGAAATGCACGATCTGGTGATCGAACTGCGCTCCATGACCATGGGGGTCGGCACCTTCGAATGGGAATTCGACCACCTGCAGGAACTGATGGGCAAGGAAGCGGACCAGGTGGTCGCGCTCAGGGCCCAGGCGGCGCAATAGCGCCGCCAACCATTTGACCCGGCGCAATAGCACTGACAGCCAAACCGGGGCCCATAAAAAAAACCGCCGGTCCCTGGGAAGGGACCGGCGAGTTTGACAGGGAGGCTTCACGTCTGGGAGACGTTGGGGCCGCTGGCCTGGGGGGCCAGGGAGCGGTCCCGGTGCCGGATGACTTCCGGCGGGGTAGGTCTGGGAGGAGACCTAAAAATCCGTTCCGTCGCCACAGCGCTTAGGAGCAATCGGCGGCGACGGGATGGTGGTTATATAAACCGCCAAGCTTGGTATACCAGTCACAAACCTGCATTCCAGATATGCGATTCACGCATATCTTGTTCATCGCCCTGCAAATATTGCATTTGGGTAACAAGAATCGACCATTGACTGTGAAGCCTGTGAAGGCCTGCCCTGCGGGCCCTAGAAATTTTCCGGGTTCAGGCGATTCACCAGGAAGTCGCGGAACACGGTGATGCGCTTGGAATTGCGCAGTTCTTCCGGATAGACGAAATAGGCCTCGATCGAGGGACCCCGCAGTTCCGGTAGCACTTCCTTCAGGTTATCGGCCTCGCGGCTCATGTAATCGGGCAGGGCGCCGATGCCGAGCCCCGACTGCACGGCGCGGAAGATGCCGTAGATGGAATTGACCCGTAACACCGGCTCCCGCGTTACGCCGGGCGGGGCACCGGCGGTCAACAGCCAATTCAGGTTCTCGACCGGCGGGCGGGCGTCGTCGCCGTAGACGACAAGGTCGTGGTCGTCCAGATCCTGGGGCCGGGCCGGCGTGCCGTGTTCGGCCAGATACTCCTCCGAGGCATAGACATGATAGTTCATGTTCATGATGTAGCGTTGGATCAGGTCCGGCTGCTTCGGCGGCGCCAGACGGATGGCAACGTCGGCCTGGCGCATGGAAAGGTCCAGTTCCGTGTCGGCCAAAACCAGCGACACCGCGATGTCCGGGTACAGGGTCTTGAACTCGCGCATGCGCGGGGTCAGCCAGATCGAGCCGAACGCGACGGTGGTCGTGACCTTGAGCGGCCCCTGGGCCTCGTCCTTGTTATCGGCGATGCGGGCCTCGACCATGGCCAGCTTGGAAAACACGTCATGCGCCGTGCGGAACAGCAGTTCGCCCTGTTCCGTCAGGATCAGGCCGCGCGCATGGCGATGGAACAGCGGTACCCGCAGGCTCTCCTCAAGCGCGCTGACCTGGCGGCTGACCGCCGATTGGCTGAGGTGCAGATCCTCGCCGGCGCGGGTAAAGCTGCCCGCTTCGGCGACGGCGTGAAACACCCGCAGTTTATCCCAATCCATGGGAAATGCCCCCTGATCGGCCCTTCGTGGATGCGCTCCCTAATTGCACCCGGGCCGGTTGTCGCCGCCTATTCGGCAGCTGCTTGCTGCGCCTCCTGGGCGGCCAGAAAATGTTCGGCCTCCAACGCCGCCATGCATCCGGTGCCGGCCGCGGTGATGGCCTGGCGGAACACCTTGTCCTGGACGTCGCCGGCGGCGAACACGCCCGGAATGTTGGTCTTGGTGCTGTCCGATTTGGTGAGGATATAGCCTTCGTCGTCCATGTCGACCTGGCCCTTGAACAGGGCGGTGTTGGGGTCGTGGCCGATGGCGATGAACACACCGTCGGCGGCGCGCTCCGTGATCTCGCCGGTCTTCGCGTTGCGCAGTTTCATGGCTGAAACGCCCGGCGGATTGCCCTCGCCCAGAACTTCCTCCAGCACCGTGTCCCAGATCACTTCGATCTTGTCGTTCTTGAACAGGCGGTCCTGCATGATCTTTTCCGCGCGCAGCTCGTCCCGGCGGTGGATCAGGGTCACGCGGGACGCGAAATTGGTCAGGAACAGGGCTTCCTCGACCGCCGTGTTGCCGCCGCCGATCACGGCGACCTCCTTGCCGCGGTAGAAGAACCCGTCGCAGGTGGCGCAGGCGGACACGCCAAAGCCCATGAATTTTTCCTCGGACGGCAGGCCGAGCCAGCGCGCACTCGCCCCCGTGGCGATGACCAGGGTGTCGCCGGTATAGACTGTGCCCGAATCGCCCACGGCGCGGAACGGCCGGGCCTTCAGGTCGACCTCCATGATCGTGTCTTCGACCATTTCCGTGCCCACGTTCTTGGCCTGCTCGAACATCTGTTCCATCAGCCAAGGGCCCTGGATCGGTTCGGCGAAGCCCGGATAGTTTTCGACCTCCGTGGTGATGGTCAACTGGCCGCCCGGCTGCAGGCCGCGCACCAGAAGGGGGCTCAGGTTGGCGCGCGCGGCATAGACGGCGGCCGTATAGCCGGCGGCGCCGGAGCCGATGATCAGAACCTTGGTATGGCGGGGGGCTGTGTCGGAAGCGGCGGGCATGAAGCGGTCTACCTTTTGAACGAGGATACAGGGGCCGTGTCTGCCCAGGATTCACGGCGGATTGGGGACCTAAGATAAGTGGGCCCCGGCCGCCGTGCAAGGACAAGCGGCCCAGTTACGGGGACATCTTCAGCGACCATGGGAAGGAGCCCGGTGACAGGGCTTTCCCCCGGCGATGTTATAATATAATTTCGCAACAATATTTCGTCGCAGCCCAGGGATTAGGAAACGATCATGCAGCGCGTGAAACTGGACAAGATTGACCGGCGTATCCTGCGCGACCTGCAAAGCGACGGCCGCATGACCAATGTGGAACTGTCGAAACGTGCCGGAATTTCAGCTCCTCCCTGCCTGCGCCGAGTACGGGCGCTGGAGGAAGCGGGCTTCATCCGCGGTTACCACGCCGATCTGGAGCCCAAGATGCTGGGCTTCAATGTCACCGTGTTCGCCCAGGTCGGACTTAACTCTCAGGCCGAACACGATCTTGAGGCCTTCGAGAATGCCGTGCGCGCCTGGCCCCAGGTGCGCGAGTGCCACATGCTGGCGGGGGAAACGGATTTCCTCTTGAAGGTGGTGGCCGCCGACTGGGACGCGTATCAAGACTTCCTGACGACCAAGCTGACCGCGGCACCCAACGTCAGCCACGTGAAATCGGCGTTGTCGATTCGCGCTTCAAAGGCCAAGCCGGGCGTCCCCGTCGACGTTGACGCCCCCGACGACACGGATTAGGCGCCGCTCTTCCTCCCTCAGCCGTCCAGACGGTAACGCTTCCTGACCCCTTCGGCCCAGGCCATGCCATGGCCGGGCAGGGTGGGCAGGGCCATGGTGCCGTTCTCGGTCCTGGCCGTGATGTCGAACAGGGGTTCCAGCAGGGGGAAATCCTCCAGCCAGGTGACGTTGGGCTGCGCCGCCGCCAAATGGATGAATAAGGACGGCAGGAAATGCGGCGCGACCGGCAGGCCGAAAGATTCGGCTGCCCGCGCCGTGGCCAGGCACGGGGTCAGGCCGCCCATCATGGCCAGGTCCGGCTGCAGGATATGCAGTGCACCCGACGTCAGATAGGGCATGACCTCAGCCATGCCCTGGAGGTGTTCGCCCGTGGCGATGGCCACCGGCGAGGCCGCGGCCAAGCGGGCATAGGCGCCGCTGTCGCCGGCCGGCAGGGGTTCCTCCAACCACAGGCAACCGGCGTCGGCGCAGGCCGCCGCCAGATGCAGGGCCGAGGCCGGATCGCATTTCTCATTCACGTCGGCCATCAGGCGCACCCGGTCTGGCAGGGCGGTGCGCAGGGTGCTCAGCCGGGCGCCGTCCGTGCCGTCCCCGGCCAGGCGTGGCTTGACCCCGGCGAACCCTTGGGCGACCTGGGCCAGAGCCAGATCACGGGTTTCTTCCGGGCTGTGGTCCGGGCGGTGCCCGGCGGAGCCGTATACGGGAAGACGGCGTACGGTGCCGCCCATGGCGATGCCCAGAGGCAGGTTCAAGCGCCGGGCGTGCAAGTCCCAGGCCGCCACGTCGATGGCCGCCATGGCCAGGTTGTGCGCACCCCGGCCGATACGGTTGAGGGATGCGGCCATGCCCCGCCACAGGGCTTCCGGCGTATGGGCGGCCTGGCCTTGGACGCGGGTGTCTAAAAGATCCCGGGCTGCCGCCAGAACGACCCCCGCGCCGCCGCTCAGGCAATAGCTGAACCCCGTGCCGGTGGCGCCGTCGCTGTCCGTCAGATCGACGGCCAGGACGTCGATCTGGGCCACGCCGGACCCGCCCACGGGGCGGTCCAACGGCAGGCGCAGAAGTTCGGCGGTAAACGCGGTGATCGTCGGGGTCATTTGCTCATATCTTCCAGTATCTGTTTGGCGATGGGGGAGCCAGCGGCCCGCGCCCGGGTGATTGCGACCATCGCTTGGCCACGGTTGGGCGCCGTGCCGCGCCCGTTCAGGTAGGCCTTGCCGACCATGGCGAGGGCGTCCGCATGGCCCTGCTCACCCGCTTTTTTGAACCAGGTGAAGGCGGCTTCGGCATCTTCCTGAACTCCGTCGCCGGTATCCAGTCGGCGGGCGTATTCGTACTGACTGTCTCGATGGCCCAACTTCGCCGCGCGGTGGAAGGCCTCGGCGGCGACCTCGGGCAGGCGCGGCACGCCATGGCCAAGGGCGAAGCTTTGGCCGATCCGGAAGTAGGCGGCGCGGCGGTCGATGGACTGGCTTTGCGCTTCCGTGGCCACCAAGTCGTCGAGTCCGGCAAGGGCCTTTTCAGCCACGGCTTGCTTCATTTCCACGGCGCGCGGCTGGCCCCGCGCCGCTGCCCGGGACAACAGGCGGTATCCTTTGACCGCGTCCTGTTCGACGCCGATGCCGCGCATGTAAAACCAGCCCAACATGGTGGTGGCGTAAAGATGCCCCTGATCGGCGGCCAGGCCGTACCAGCGCGCGGCTTCGTCAAGGTCGGCGGGAATGCCCTGGCCGTGGGCGTACATGCCGGCGATCAGGGCCTGGGCCTCGGCGTTGCCGGCATCTGCGGCGGGCTTCAATTCCTTGAAGGCGACGGTGAAGTCGCCGGCGTTATAGGCGGCCTGGGCCTCGGCCAATCCCGCGCGGGCGGATGGCGTCGTGACGGCGGCGCCAAGGACGCAGGCCGTCAGGATCACGATCCGCAGAGGAATGTGACAAGGTGCGGATGGGAGCAATGCCAGCCGCTCGATGGTCAGCTCAGGTTGGCGCAGGCCCGCTGGATGCGCTGGCAGGCGTCTTCCAGCAAATCCGTGGCCGTTGCGTAGGAAATCCGGAAGTGGGGCTCCAGCCCGAACGCCGCACCGTGGACAGCGGCGACCCCTTCGGCTTCCAGAACGTAGGTCACGAAATCCTCGTCGTTCTTGATGACCTGGCCTGACGGCGTTTTCTTGCCGATGGTGCCGGCGCAGCTTGGGTAGACGTAGAATGCTCCTTCCGGGGTGGCGCAGCTCAGGCCGTTGGCCTGGTTCAGCATGCTGACGACCAGATCGCGGCGTTCCTTGAACACGGCGTTGTTCTTTTCGATGAAGTCCTGCGGGCCGTTCAGCGCCGCCACGGCGGCGGCCTGCGACACGGCGGCCGTATGGGTGATGCCCTGGGACTGGATCATGGTCATGGCCTTGACCAGTTGCTTGGGCGCGCCGCAATACCCGACGCGCCAGCCGGTCATGCAATAGGCCTTGGACATGCCGTTCATGGTCACGATGCGGTCATACAGATTGGGTTCGACCTGGGCCATGGTGGTGAACTGAAAGCCGTCGTAGACCAGCTTTTCATAGATGTCGTCGCAGAAGATCCAGACATGCGGGTGCCGCAGCAGGACATCGGTCAGGGCCTTGATCTCGTCGCGGGTATAGGCGCCGCCGGTCGGGTTCGACGGCGAGTTGAAGACCAGCCATTTGGTTTTCGGCGTGATCGCCGCGTCGAGTTGTTCCGGCGTCAGCTTGAAGCTGTTTTCGGCGCTGCACTGCACGACCTTGACCTCGGCGCCGAACATCAGCGGAATATCCGCGTAGGACACCCAATAGGGGGCCGGCACGATGACCTCGTCGCCCGGGTTGATGGTCGCCATGAAGGCGTTGAAGATCACCGGCTTGCCGCCGCAGCTGACGTGAATCTGGTCGCGGGCGTAGTCCAGGCCGCTGTCGCGCTTGAACTTGGCGATGATGGCGTCCTGCAGTTCCGGGATGCCGTTGACCGCAGTATAGCGGGTCATGCCGGCGTCGAGCGCCTTTTTCGCCGCCTCGATGATGTGCTGGGGCGTGTCGAAGTCGGGTTCACCGGCCCCTAAGCCGATGACGTCCTTGCCTTGGGCCTTCAGATCGTTGGCCTTCTGGGTGACGGCGATGGTGGGGGACGGTTTGATGGCGGCAAGGCGGTCGGCGAGGAAAGCCATGATCGGGTCCTTGTATTCTGATCCATGGGACAAGGGCATTGGCCCGTTTCCGGGCCGCCCGGAGACTACGCCGCCCTTTTGTTTCAGGCAAGACGCGCAATGAAAAACGCCGGGACGGCATGCGTCCCGGCGTTCTTTGCAAACGTTGTTTCCTGGCGGTTACAGCGCCGCGAGCGCCTGATCCAGGTCAGAGATGATGTCGTCGATGTGCTCGATCCCGACCGACAGCCGCACATAACCTTCGGTGACACCGGCGGCGATTTTTCCTTCGTCGCTCAATTGCTGATGGGTGGTCGACCATGGATGAATGGCCAGCGAGCGCACGTCGCCGATATTGGCCACGTGATAGAACAGCTTCAGGGCGTCGATGAACTTGGCGCCACTGGCGCCGCCGCCGGTCAGCTCAAAACCGACCAGTCCGCCCCATCCGCCGGGCATGGTCTTTTCCCCCTGGGTGCGGATGTCGTCATCCTTTTCCAGACCAGGGAAGATGACGCGGGTCACCGCCGGGTGCGATGCCAGGTGACGCGCCACTGTTTCGGCGTTACGGCAATGCTCGCGCATGCGCAGCGGCAGGGTTTCCAGGCCTTGGATGAACATCCAGGCGTTGAACGGGCTCATCGCCTGACCCATGTCGCGCAGCACGGTGGTCCGCGCCTTCAGGATGTAGGCGATGGGGGCGCCCAAGCCCTTGGCGGCCTCGGTCCAGACGGCGCCGTGATAGCTGGGGTCGGGCTGGGTCAGCATGGGGAAGCGCGCGGCGTGCTTATCCCAGTCGAAATTACCGCCGTCGATGATCATGCCCCCGATCGACGTGCCGTGGCCGCCGATGTATTTGGTCATGGAA
>CAXAVJ010000092.1:0-13536 GCA_963972065.1 uncultured Rhodospirillaceae bacterium | reverse complement strand
CCACCGTGAACACCAAGGCTCCGATCATCCAGGGCAGCGGCATGTGCAGTTCATGGAACAGGACGCCACCGGCCCCGCCCAGGGCCAGGGTCAGCACCATGCGCAGCGGGCGGGTCTTCGGATTGCCTTCCGTCTCCGGGCCGGGGCCGGTGCTTTCCGGGTCGTTCTCTGTGTCGTCTGAAGCGGGTGCGGGGGCTTTGTCGTCAGCGGTCACGGTTCGAACTGCTCCTTGAGGATGCGTTCTTCCAGGTTATGTTCGGGATCGAACAGCAGCTCAAGGCGGTGGCTGTGGTCTTGATGGATTTCCACCCGTTTGACGTCGCGGACTTCGGTGTAATCGGCAGTGGCGCTGACGGGTCTTAACTCGGGCTGGAGGATCTCGAACGCGATCTCTGCCTTCCGCGGCAGCAGTGCGCCGCGCCAACGCCGGGGCCGGAACACGGAAATGGGGGTCAGCGCCAAAAGGTCCGCCCCCATGGGGATGATCGGGCCATGGGCCGACAGGTTGTAGGCGGTGGAGCCCGCGGGCGTGGCGACCAGAACGCCGTCGCAGATCATTTCATCCAGACGCGCGATGCCGTCGATGAAGATGCGGATTTTCGCCGCCATGCGCGATTCCCGCAGCAACGACACCTCGTTGATGGCAAGCGCCGTGGTGGTGTTGCCGTTGACGTCCGTCGCCGTCATTTTCAGGGGGCGCAGGCTGACCGGTTGGGCACGGGCGATGCGCTCGGGCAGGCCCTCGGTCAGGTATTCGTTCATCAGGAATCCGACCGTGCCCCGGTTCATGCCGTAGATCGGCGTGCCGCTGCCGATGGCGCCGTGCAGGCTTTCCAGCATGAAGCCGTCACCGCCGAGCGCCACGATCACCTCGGCCGCGTCGGCCGGTATGTTGCCGTAGCGATGGGCCAGGTGCTTGAGCGCTTCCTGGGCCTCCGGCTGCTGCGCGGCGACGAAGGCGATTTTCGAGACGGGGCGGGCGTTGGTCATGGCGGTCTTTGAAAAATCAGGGAACTTTCCGCAACTTAGCCGCTTAAGGGTGGTTGCGGAAGCCTCGCGGTAAATTCATACTCCCCGGTATGTCCCGCGCCTATAAACCCGACGAAACCCGGCGGCAGATCCTTGAAGCCGCCTATGGGGTCATCCACCGCCACGGCTTCCAGGCCGCGGGGCTGAACGACATTCTTGCCATGACCGGTGTCACAAAGGGGGCGATGTACCACCATTTCCCCAATAAGATGGCGCTCGGCTACGCCGTGGTGGACGAGAAGGTGAAAGCTTACCTTGAGGATTGGTGGCTGGTCCCCCTGGACGCTGAGGGCGAAGACGACCCTTTGGCCGCCATCGCCCGCACCATCCAGGACAACATGACGGGCCGGGTGCCGGACATTCACTTGCTGGGCTGTCCCTTGAACAATCTGGCGCAGGAAATGTCGCCCATCGACGGCGGGTTCCGGCAACGGGTGGAGGAGCTTTACCGCGCCTGGCGCCGGCGGCTGTCGCGCGCCCTCACGCGCGGCCAGCATTCCGGCCGGGTCAATGCGGCGGCCGATACGGACGAAGCCGCGACCCTGATCGTCGCCGCCATCCAGGGCGCGTTCAGCCAGACCAAATCGGCGCAATCCATGGCGCCGTTCCACGACTGCATGGCCGGGCTGAACCGGTATTTGATGGGGTTGCGGGCGTAACGGCGGGCTCTAGAGATTCTGCGCCACATCCATCCGCTGGTGCAGGATGCGGATGACGTCGATGCCGTCGGCAGTCTCGGACATTTTGTAGAAGATGACGTGTGACCCTGTCGGCTGCCTGCGGTATCCCGGACGAATGTCGTCGCAGGCTTGGCCGCGTTCCGGTTCAGCGGCAAGGAATTCCAGGGCTGATTGCAGGGAACGGAGATAGGTTTCCGCCTGCGCCATCCCCCAACGATTTGCCGTGTAATCCCAGATTTCGCCGAGGTCGCGTCCGGCGCGGGGCGTGAGGCGGATCACCGCCATCAGGTGCCGGGTTGTTTCTTTGCCGCGATCATGGCGTCGAAGTCGAAGGGTTCAGCGGGGCCGCTTTGTTCGCCTTCGATCAGGGCGGCGCGCAGGGTGCTTAATTGGGCTTCCCGTTCTTCCAACAGACGCAAGCCAGCACGGATCACCTCGCTTGCCGATGCGTACCGTCCCGCATCGACTTGGGAGGAGATGAAATCCGCGAAATGACCACCGAGGGCGATGGAGGTATTTTTGCTCATGATGACGCTCCGGACCTGACGGCAAAAGTACCAAAAATTGGTATTATCGTCCAGGGGACCGTATCGATCCACGTTCGATGTCTGAATCACGCGGTCGCCGAACGGACTATTCCGCCGCCGCCTTGGCCAAGGCCTGTTCCCGGCGGCGGACGCTGCGGAGCCACAGCGCCGAGAGCAAAATCACCAGGATCACCGGCAGCATGGCGTAGTTGACCCAGGCCCAGCCGAAGTAGTGATAGACGCTGCCGGCCATCAGCGACGAGATGGCAAGGCCCGTGAACAGCAGGAAGTCGTTCATGCCTTGCACCTTGGCGCGTTCGGCCGGGCTGTGGACCTCGGTGATCAGGATGGTGCCGCCGGTAAAGGTGAAATTCCAGCCGATGCCGAGCAGGATCAGCGACGTCAGGAAATGGGTAAGGGTGACCCCGTTCAAGGCGACGATGACGGAGCCGAGCAGGATGGCCGCCCCGGTGGCGATGATGCGCACGACGCCGAACCGCTTGATCAGGTGCCCGGTCAAGAATCCCGGCAGGAACATCCCGACCACATGCCACTGGATCACCAGTTTGATGTTCTCATGGCTAAAGACGACGGTCTTCAGCGTGCCCATGGTGACCGGCGTGACGACCATCAGGAAGTTCATCACCACATAGCCGAACAGGGCCGCGATCAGGGCGACGATGAAGGTCGGCGACTTCATGATGGTCCATAGCGGGCGGCCCGTGTCCGCGTATTCCTGCTTGGTCAGCCGGGGAATTTGCGCGAACAGGATGACGACGCCGGACAGCGCCGTGAACACCGCCATCATCAAAAACGCCCCCTGGAACGGTACGTCCGTTATCCAATGCTTGGCGTAAAGGGCCGTTTCCGGGCCGAGGAAGGCGCCGATGACGCTCATCGCGATGACGATGGAGACGTTGCGTTCCTTCAGGTGGTCCGGCGAAACCTCGGCCGCGGCAAAACGGTATTGCTGCGCGAAGCCGGTGTAGACCCCTGCGACCAGCAAGCCCACGTTGAACAGGAGGAAGCTGTCCAGGGCGATCGCCTGGGCGGCGATCAGTGCGCCGACACAGCCCACCGCCGAGCCGAAGGCGAAGCCCCACCGCCGTCCCCAGGCCCGCATCAGGAATGCGGCGGGCAGGGTGCCGAGCGACGTGCCGATCAGCATCATGGTGATGGGGGCCGTGGCCAAGGCGAGATCGTCGCCCAGCATCGAAATCGCGACCAGGGTCGCGGCGAAGAAGGTCAGGGTGCGGCCGCAGAAAAAAAGCGCCTGGCAAATGGCGAGAATGACGAGGTTTTTCGTGCTGTGGAGGGCGGGGGCGGGCGTGGTCATCGAACAGCTATAGGCAAACGGCCCGCCCCGCACAAGCGGGTCTATACAGGGCGCTCACCGATTACGGTCGTGCGCTCCATGTAACGGTCGGCCGCATAGTCCGATACGGCGTAATGCATCAGCGTGCGGTTGTCCCACACCAATATGTCATGTGGCTGCCAGGCATGGCGGTAGAGGAATTCGGGCTGGGTCGCATGCTTGTAGAGATGATCCAGGATCGGGCGGCTTTCTTCCGCCGTGAAGCCTTCGATATGCGAGGTGAAGCCCGGGTTGACGTAAAGCGACTTGCGTCCCGTGTCCGCATGGGTGCGCACGATGGGGTGGACGCATTGGTTGGCGCCGTCGAAATCCTTGTTGATGACGATGGGTTGGGCATATTGCGTCGCCGCCGCGACGGCGAAGTCGTGCACGGCGTTGAGACGCCCCAGCATCGCCTTCATGCCGTCGGACAGGGCGTCGTAGGCTGCCGCCATGTCGGCGAAGATGGTGTCGCCGCCGTAGGGGGGAATCTGGATGGCATAGAGGATCGAGGCCATGGCCGGGCGGTCGCGGAACGAGACGTCGGAATGCCAATAGGTGCCGGCGCCCTTGCGGCCCGTCGGTTCGCCCTTTTCATCGACCTTGTTGGACACCCGGTAGATCTGCGGGTAATCGGGATGTAGATAGCGCGAGACCGTGTCCTGCAGGGGCGGCTGGCCCTCGTCATGGAACAGGGGGCCGAACCGGCGCGAGAAGTCGATGTGTTGCTGCTGGTCGATGGATTGGTCGCGGATGACCATGAGGCCGCCCGCTTCCTGCCAGGCCTGGCGGATGTCGCCGAACAGGTTGTCGCCGTTGCCGCCGGACAGATCCCGGCCCACGTCGACGCCGGTGATCTCGACGCCGAGCGTGCCGAGGGGTTTCTTCTGGATGGTCATGGTCTCTGGTTTCCTTGGATGAGGCTCCGCCCTTTGGGCGTTGTTTTCCATTGCTTGAAAAATGATCCAGGCCCGGTTATTTGTAAATGAAATCACATTTC
The DNA here is from genome assembly GCA_963972065.1 of uncultured Rhodospirillaceae bacterium. Taxonomy (GTDB): domain Bacteria; phylum Pseudomonadota; class Alphaproteobacteria; order Rhodospirillales; family Casp-alpha2; genus UBA1479. The sequence continues at coordinate 8,946 of CAXAVJ010000092.1, read as the reverse complement.
ATCTGTTGAAACATTCGCATTTGACGGTATTCGGACGGCGGCCCGCGGGGCCCGATCCGGGGCCGAAAAGGAACCGCCCATGGGGTCGTACAAGCCGGTGAACGCCGCCCTTCGGGGCCTCGACGTGCTGGCCGCCGTCAACAAGTTGAAGGGGCGTGCGACGATCGGCGAGCTGCACCGGGAAACGGGCCTCGACAAGGCGACCATCGTGCGCATGCTGGAAACCCTCATGCATGCGGGCTTCGTCGTGCGCGACGAACACCATACGGCCTACGAAGTGACCGGCAAGACCCTGCTGCTGTGTTCGGGATACGACCGCCACCGTGCCGTCGGGCGGATCGTCGGCCCCATCATCGCGGCGTTCCGCAACCGCTTCGGCTGGCCGTCGGATGTCGCCATCTTCGACCATGACGCCATGGTGCTGATTGAATCGTCACGCGACGCGGGCTCGATCCTGGTCAACCGGTTGCCGGGCTACCGCGCGCCGATGCTGGGGACCAGCCTGGGCCTGGCCTACCTAGCCTTCGCCAGCGCCGAGGAACGCGCGGAAGTGCTCGACCGCGTCACGGCGATGCCCGCGGTATGGAACGAGATCGCCCGCGACCGGGCCAAGGCGGAGGATTATCTTGCCGGCATCCGCGACCAGGGCTACGCCACCATGCATGAAGAATATTCGCGCACGGAATACGGCCGGCGCATTTCCACCATCGGCGTGCCGATCCTGGTGGGCGGGCGCTCCATGGCGGCCATGAATGTGCTCTATCTGAAAAGCGCCCTGCCCATGGCCGAAGCGGTCGCCACCATGGTCGCACCCCTGAAGGCCTGCGCCGACGAGATCGCCGGCGCCCTGACGGCCGGTCCCGGCTGACCGGGATTACCCGGACACGGAATCAGCCGGGCCGCTTGGCGGCGCTTATGCAGTCATAGAAAATGTGTTGTGCGCTGCCGCGCTGGGCTTCTTCCTCGTCCCAGGCCCGCTCGCGCATGGCCAGCAGCGTTTCGATGCGCTGATAGTCGCCGGTATCGGCAAGCTGAAGGTTGATCTGGTCGATGGTTTGCTGGCGGGCGGCTTCGATGGAGGCCAGCAACTCTGCGTGGTCGGCCTTGCATTTGACGGCGGTGATGGAACCGCTTTCCGCCGTCGCCAGCCACAACGACAGCAGCAGCGCCACCGCAATCAGGGGAACGGGCGCGCGGCGCCGGATCATCATATCCCAATCGTATTCTTGCCATTTGGACATGACTGAAATTCTATCGGGGTCCGGATAAGAAAGTAAAGAAAACCACGGAGACGGTGAGAAGGGGAAACCTCTTTTTCAGTCATGGCCGGGCGTGACCCGGCCATCCACGTGCTGATCAAGTCGAAAACCATGAGAAGGAAGGCGTGGATACCCGTGCCAAGCACGGGCATGACAATACCTCTCCCTTCCTTCTCACCGCCTCACCGTCTCTGTGGTGATGAATGATCAGCCGCCGGTGACGCTCATGTGGCGGCTTACGGCCGGGCCGTCGCCGCGCCGTTCGATGACGAAATCGTGGCCCTTGGGCTTGCGGCCGATGGCTTCGTCGATGGCGGTTTCCAGCAGTTCGTCGCCCTCGGACGCGCGCAAGGGTGCTCGCAGGTCGGCGGCGTCGTCCTGGCCCAGGCACATGTACAGCGTGCCCGTGCAGGTCAGGCGCACGCGGTTGCAGCCTTCGCAGAAATTATGGGTCAGCGGCGTGATGAAGCCGAGCTTTTGGCCCGTTTCCTCGACCTGGGTATAGCGCGCCGGGCCGCCGGTCTTGAACGGAATGTCGGTCAGGCTCCAGGTCTTCTCCAGGCGCTCGCGCACCTTGGACAGGGGCAGGTACTGGTCCGTGCGGTCCTGGTCGATTTCGCCGAGCGGCATGGTTTCGATCAGGGTCATGTCGAAGGCGTTCTCACCGCAATATTCGATCATGCGGTCCAGTTCGTCCTCGTTGAAGTTCTTCAGCGCCACCGTGTTGATCTTCACGTGCAGGCCGGCCTTGCGGGCCGCGTCGATGCCGTCCAGCACCTTGTCCAGCTTGCCCCAACGGGTGATCGCCTCGAACCGGTCGGGATCGAGAGTGTCGAGCGAGACATTGATGCGCCGAACCCCGGCGTCGACCAACTCGTCCGCGAAGCGCGCCAGCTGGGAGCCGTTGGAGGTCAAGGTCAGTTCCTCCAGATCGCCGGTCTTCAGATGGCGGCCGAGGGAGCGGATCAGCGACATGATGTTGCGGCGGACCAGGGGTTCGCCCCCGGTCAGGCGCAGCTTCTTCACGCCCTTGCGCACGAAGGCGGAACACAGGCGGTCGAGTTCCTCCAGCGACAGGATTTCCGCCTTGGGCAGGAAGGTCATGTCTTCCGCCATGCAGTACACGCAGCGGAAATCGCAGCGGTCCGTGACGGAAACGCGGAGGTAGCTTACCGCCCGTCCGAAGGGGTCAATCATGCTGGTCATGGGTCAGCCCAGTTGCATCCTCAAGATTGTGTGATGGCCCGGTTTCGGGCCGCCGCCGGTGGTTCGTATCCCGGCCGCCGTTATTCCGTTTAGTCATATCGCTATAAAGATAGTAAGGCCTGGCACCCTTGTCGCCTCAAATTTTCATGAGGAATTCCGCAGAATGGAAAGATGCCGGCGGTGCGAAATCCCATTCAGCCCTCTTTGTCCGTCTCTGGTGTCAGCCCTTTTGCCCGCATGTCGGCTTCCGCCGCCGTCCGCATTTCATCGCGTTCGCGCAGGTAGTCCTGGGTTGTGCGGGTCATGGGCTTGGGCGCGCCGGCCAGCGGGTTGGCGACCTCGAACTGCACCAGCACGCGACAGTCGTCGCACATCTTGATGCGGTCCAGCGCGGCACCCGGGAACATGGAATGGCCTTTCAGCTTGTTGGTCAGCTGGTCGATGGTGGCGCGGGTGCCATAGGGCTTGCCGCAGCGAATGCAGTGGAAGGGGTCTTCCTCCTTCTGCACGCGGGGGCTCTTGGCGTCGTCCTTGAACGACAGGCGGGGCGTCAGGGTGATGACCTTTTCCGGGCAGGTCTTGACGCAGAGCCCGCATTGAACGCAGGCATCCTCGACGAACGACAATTGCGGCTTGTCCGGATTGTCGCGGAGCGCCCGGGCCGGGCAGGCGCCGACACAGCTGAGGCAGAGCGTACAGCCGGCCACGTCCACGGTCACCGTGCCGAAGGGGGCGCCCACAGGCATGGCGATCTCGTCGACCTTGTTGGGGGCGCCGGCATGCAGGGTGTCGAGGGCCAGGCGCATGATCGTCCGCTTGCGGCCCAGCGGCAGGAAATCGCCCTGCGGCATGGCGGGCAGCTTTTCCAGAGACCAGAGTGCCTCTTCGACCGCGGAAGGATCGTCCAGATGCAGATGGCGGACGCGGCCCGTGCCGTAGCCGAGCCCGTCCAGCACCGTTTCGGCGATGGCGATCTCACCTTCCTGGGCCTGGGCTTCCTCGCGCCGTTTGGGCGGCAGCAGGATCAGACAGTGCGCGGCGCCGTAGGCGGCGGCGGACAGGATAAGGTCGAGGCCGATCTGCGTCACCTCGTTGACGGCGAAGGGAATACAGTTCGCAGGCAGGCCGCGGCCCATGCGTGAAATCAGGCCGATGGCTTCCTCGCCCTGGTCCGCGTCGTGGATCAGCAGCACCGGGTCCGTGCCGCCGGCCTTGGCATAGGTGCGCAGCACCGTGCGCGCGCGCTTGAACAATTCGTCGCCGAGCGGCAGGGCATAGGTCGCCGCGCCGGTCGGGCAGACCGAGGCGCAGACGCCGCAGCCGCCGCACAGGTAGGGGTCGATCTTGACCCGCTCGTTATCGGGGGTGATGGCGCCGGCCGGGCAGTTGTCGATGCAGCGCGAACAGCCGGTGATGCGGCTTCGGGAATGGGCGCAGATCTTGGCGTCGTAATCGACATAGCGGGGTTTTTCGAATTCGCCGACCATGTCCGCCATCTCGAAGATGGCTTCGGCGACCAGGGCGGGGTTGCCGCGGTCCGGGTTGTAATAGCCGTCGCGCTTGTCCGCATGGGGGAACAGGGCGGGCCCGCCGCGCAGGTCTAAAATCAAATCGCATTCGGATGTTCCGGACTGCGGCTCGCCTTCCCATTCCAGGGCGCCGCGGCTTGACGCCTTGGCCGGGATGAAGCCCGCGATGGCGACCTGGAACGCGCCCAGGTGCCCGCCGGCGCCGGTGACTTTCCCGGCGAACACAGGGAATTCCATGACCGCCGGCGGCGGCACGTCCTTGGCCCCTTCCAGGACCAGGGTGACGTTCAATCGCCCGGCGAGCTTGCGCGCTGCCGCGACCGCGTCCTCGCCCTTCCCCAAAACCAACGTCACGCCGTCGGATTTCATGGAGACGGAGCGCGCACCGGCCAGATCCATGGCGGCTTCGTTCAGCAGGGCGGCCATCTTGGCCGTCAGGTTGGTGGAGGCCTTCTTGTCCTGGGCCGCATCGGACCAGCCCGCCTTTTCGCGGATGTTGGTGAAGGCAATGGCGGGGGGCGTGTCCATTTCGTCGAGGGTTTCCAGGAACAGCGGCGCTTCCTGGGTGCAGGCGACCAGCAGGGTTTCCCCCGCCTGGCCGGCAATGCCGGCGACGCGCTGGAATTCCTCGACTTGGCGGCGGCACAGATGGGTCGCGACCTTCAGGTCCCCGTCGTCGCCGGTTCCCTTGCCGCAGGCCTTTGCCAGCGCCTTGCCGTCGATCGACATGGTGCCTTCACAGTCGCAGACGAGGACGTGCTTCTCATTGAGCTTCATAAGACCGATGCTTCCCTATCCGGCGCCCTTCTGGTGACGCTCGTGCGTTCGAACATGTATTTTGTTTAGGCTATTTTACAGAGAATAAAAACGGTGTGCGAGTAGGGGTATTCGCCCCTTCTGTTTGGCCGTTTACATTCCAAATCCCAGACCCTAACTATGTGGGGACCGCCGGGCGCAATAAAAAGCCCCGGAAAGGGAGGAAAAGGCAGGCAATGGCAAACAGTACCCCATCCGGCAAGAACGGACTTTCCGTCGACGACTTCATGCTGGCCGCCCAGCGCGGCGACCGCGACACCCTGCAACAGGCGTTGGACGCGGGTATGAAGGTCGATACCATCGACGCGCACGGCAATTCGGCGCTGATGTACGCGGCGGCGGCGGGGCAGACCAAGACCTGCCAATGGCTGATCGACCAGGGCATCGACAAGGCGACCGTCAACAACTGGGGCCTGGGCGTGCGCGACTGGTCGAAATGGTCGTCCAATGCCGACGATATCCGCAAGCTCGTCTACTGACCCAACTTCGACGGGAGGCGCCCATGGCGGCACCCCGACGGAAACCCGCCACACCGAAGACCGCCACGGCCTCGCCATCGGCGGATGCGATCCTTGACCGCGCGCTGACCCTGGCCGATGGAGCAGGGTGGGACGCGCTCAGCCTGAGCGCCCTGGCGGCCGATCTGGGCCTGCCCCCGGCGGACCTGGCCCGCCATTTCCGCGACAAGGACTCCCTGGCCAATGCCTGGTTCGCCCGGGCGCGGGACGCCATGCTGGCGGCCCCGCCCCGGGGGTTCGCGCGGCAACCGGTCAGGGACCGGCTGAACATCCTGTTGCTGCGCTGGTTCGACGCGCTGAGCCCCCACCACGCGGTGACGGCGCAGATGCTGAGGGGCAAGCTGTGGCCGTTCCATCCGCACCATTACGTGCCGATGGTGTTCGACCTGTCGCGGCTGATCCAATGGCTGCGCGACGCGGCGGGCATGGGGGCAATGGGACGACGGCGGCAGATCGAGGAAATCGGCCTGACCCTGCTGTTTCTTGCCGTTTTGCGCCGCTGGTGCCGCGACGAAAGCCGGGGGCAGGCGGAGACCAAGGCGTATCTGGCGGCCCGCTTGGCCCGCGCCGACGTCTTGGCGGCGCGGTGGTTCCGAGGCTAGGTCACGATGCTCTGTAAACAAGTGCCGGCGGGGAAAAGGTGCTTGTCCCATGGGGAGGCTTGCACGGCCTTGGCGGGGCGGCCAGGATCGTCGGAACATCCTCAACAGCGCATGTGACGGAGACCCGATCCATGAAGCTTCACGCCGATCTTTCCCGACCGGCCATCGTCGATTCCACATCTCTTGAATGGGTCCCGTCGCCATCGCCCGGCGTCGAGCGCCGCATGCTGGAGCGCGACGGCGACGAAGTCGCCCGGGCGACCAGCATCGTCCGCTATGCCCCCGAGTCCGAATTTCCCACCCACCGCCACGGCGGCGGTGAGGAGTTCATGGTGCTGGACGGCGTGTTTTCCGACGAGCACGGCGACTTTCCCGCCGGCACCTATGTGCGCAATCCCGTCGGCTCAAGCCACGCGCCCCGGACCGCGCCCGGTTGCACCATCTTCGTCAAACTGCGCCAGATGGACCCGGACGACCAGACCCAGGTGGCCATCGACACCAAGGCGGGCGATTGGGTGGCCGGTGACATGCCGGGTCTGTTTCGCATGCCGCTCTATGAATTCGGGGCGGAGCGCGTGTGGCTGACCAAGATGGGAGCGGGCTGCGCCGCCGCGCCCCACAGCCATTCCGGCGGCGAGGAGGTCCTGGTTCTCGAGGGCAGTGTCGAGGACGAGAACGGCATTCACGGCAAGGGCACCTGGTTCCGACTGCCGCCCGGCAGTTTCCATTCGCCGCGCACGGGTGACGGCTGTTTGCTCTGGGTCAAGCAGGGCCATCTGGGGTAGCCTTCCCGTTCATACCGATTGACGACGGAGAAGGAGTGCGCCGCCGATGGCCGCCTACGTGATTGCCCAGATCGACATCACCGATCCGGAAACCTTCAAGGAATATCAGGCCCTGGTGCCCGCGACGATCGCTGCTTACGGCGGTGAATACATCGTGCGCGGCGGCGAACAGGTTGCGCTTGAGGGCGTGGCCCCATCATCGCGCACCGTCGTCCTGCGCTTTCCCGACATGGCGGCGGCCAAGGCCTGGCACGCCTCGCCGGAATACGAAAAGCCGCTCGCCATCCGCATGGCTTCGGCCAAAGGCACGCTGTTTGTGGTCGATGGCGTCGACTGATTTTTAAAAATTAACCAAAATTCAGTTGACTCATATCCGCGCCGGTCTCAATCACGTCGAGACCCCGGGCCGAGAGGTGAAACACCACGTCCTGGCGCATGGAAATGTCCATGGTTTCCTGTGCGTCCAGGCCCAGGTAGCGGCGGATTAAAGTACGCCCCGTGCCGCCGTGACAGACCACGATGACCGGCTGCGTGGGGGCAAGGCTCAGGAGCCAGCCGTGGGCCCGTTCCATGACCTCCGTCAGGGTCTCGCCGCCGCCGGGCGGGCGGTGGCCCCAGGGATCGGCGTCCATGGCGCCCAGATCTGCCTCGTCGCCGGCCGTCGCAATTTCCGGGCGCGTCATGCCCTCCCAGCGGCCATAGCCCTTTTCCTTCAGCCGCTCGTCGATGGTGAAGGCGCGCGGATCAAGCCCTGCGGCGGCGCAGGCCAGGGCCGTTGTTTGTTCGCAGCGCCCGGCGGGGCTACGGTACAGGGCGAAGGGGGTAAGCGGGGCAAACCGCTCGGCGAGCAGCCGGCCGTAGGCCGCTGCCTGGGCCTGCCCCAATTCGGTGAGGACCGAATTGCCGTGACCCTGGATGCGGCCCTCGCGGTTGAATTCGGTCTGGCCGTGGCGAATCAGGATGATGTCGGGGAAAGGCATGGGCGGGCTCTGGAGCGGGGCTGGGATCGCGATGGAATTTCTCATAGCAGGAAACGTCGAGATTGCCGAGACGTCCGGCCCCTTGATTTCTTGACCCTTGCCGCCGACACTCGCGATCCCCATGTTTTGGGGCATTCGTGACCCCGGCGATCAAGACCGGCGGCGCGGGCGGGCCTGCGGTTATGGGCTGTCCGGTTGCTTCCGGCAGGGACCGGTTTTGGGAGAACAAGGCGTGAGCCAAAGCGACAACGATTCCGGTGCGTCGGGCGGCAGCCCATTGACGGCCGTCTATGCGGATGGCGTGGGCGAGCTTGTCGTCAAGCCGAACCCGGACGATCCGCGCCTGACCGAAAAGGTGCCCGGCATCGATCAGGACGGCTCAGCCGTGATCGCCTCGGTCACCGTGGAACGCCCCCTGACCCTGTTCCTCAACGGCCGCGAGATCGTTACCATGATGACGATCTGCGATTATCCGGAGTATCTCGCCGTCGGCTATCTGGTGAACCAGAACATGCTGCGCCCCGACGATGTGGTCACGGCGGTGGAATTCGACGACGACCTGGAAGTCGTCGTCGTGCGCACGGAGCGCGAAACGGATTTCGAGGAAAAGCTGAAGAAGAAGACCCTGACCTCCGGCTGTGCCCAGGGCACGGTGTTCGGCGACGTCATGGAGAAGTTCGAAAGCGTGAAGCTGGCCGAGAGCGCGATTATCAAGACGTCCTGGCTGTTCGCCCTGATGAAGAAGATCAACACGGCGCCGAGCCTCTATCTGGAAGCGGGCGCCATCCACGGTTGCGTGCTGTGCAAGGACGACCGCCCGCTGCTGTACATGGAGGACGTCGGCCGCCACAACGCCGTCGACAAGATCGCCGGCTTCATGTTCCTGCACGGCTGGACGGGGCGCGACAAGATTTTCTACACCACCGGGCGGCTGACCAGTGAGATGGTCATCAAGACGGTGCAGATGGAAATTCCCATTCTGGTGTCCCGCTCGGGCTTTACGGCCTGGGGCGTGGACCTTGCCAATCAGGTTGGCCTGACCCTGATCGGCCGGGCCAAGGGCCGGCGTTTCATTGCCTTGGCCGGCCAGGACCGTATCGAATTCGATGCTGAGCACGGCGAGGCGGCGGACGAGCCCCTGGAACTGCGCCGCAAGGGCAGCCGATGACGGCGCCCGTCGATACGGTTGGCGTGCTGCTGGCCGGCGGCCTGGCGCGGCACATGGGCGGCGGCGACAAGCCGCTGCGCACG
>CAXAVJ010000091.1:0-13613 GCA_963972065.1 uncultured Rhodospirillaceae bacterium | reverse complement strand
CGGCAGCGGGACATATCGTGTTCGGCGAATGCGGCGGCTACATGGTGCTGGGCGATGCCCTGACCGATGCCGACGGCGCGGCCCACGCCATGGCCGGGCTGCTGCCCGTGGAAACGTCCTTCGCCCGGCGCAAGCTGCACCTGGGCTATCGTCGGGCAGTCATCGCCGATGCCGGGCCGCTCGGCCCCGCCGGCACAGCGCTGCGCGGCCATGAATTCCATTACGCGACGATCATCGCCGAGGGCTTGGCCGGAGGCATTGATGCCCCTCTGTTCCACGTTTCCAACGCCGACGGTATGTATCTGGGCGCCTTGGGCCGGCGGCGAGGCAGTGTCATGGGATCGTTTGTCCACCTGATCGACCGGGAGGACAGCGGCGCCTGAGGGCAGTATGCTGTCGGCCTTCATCATCGCCTAAGGAAAGACGCCGTCCATGTTTGGGCTGTTCAAGAAGAAGAAACGCGACCTGCCGCCGCCGTTTTGGAAGACCAAGGGTCTTGCCGAAATGTCCAAGGGGGAATGGGAATCGCTGTGCGACGGCTGCGGGCGCTGCTGCCTCAATAAGCTGGAAAACGAAGCGACGCGCGAGATTCTCTATACCGACGTCGCCTGCCGCCTTTTGGACACGGACAGCTGCCGCTGTTCCAGTTACGAAGACCGCAAGCGATTCGTTCCTGAATGCCAGATTTTGACGCCGCGCATGGTCAAAAAACTGGGTTGGCTGCCGTCAACCTGCGCATACCGCTTGATTTCCGAAGGCCAGGACCTTTATTGGTGGCATCCCCTGGTTTCCGGCGATGCGGAAACGGTTCATTATGCGGGTATCTCGGTGCGTGGCCGCGTGGTTTCCGAACGCGACACCGACGACCTGGAAAATCATGTGGTGGGCTGGCCCAAATAGCCGCCCCGCCGCCCGGCAAGCAGGCCGGACAACGCTGCGAAGGAGAGAAACATGAGTGCGAGCAACCTGGAACTGACGGGCGTCTATGCCGCCGTCCTGACCCCGCAGCATGCGGATTTGAGCCCCGATCATGCCCGCCTGGCGGCGCATGCCAAATGGCTGCTGGCCAACGGCTGCGACGGCCTGGGCGTCCTTGGCACCACGGGCGAGGCCAATTCCTTTTCTGTCGCCGAGCGCCTGGAAATTCTCGACAAGCTTGCCGAGAACGGCGTGCCGACCAAAACCATGATGCCGGGCACCGGCTGCTGCGCCATTCCGGACACGGTCGAGATCACCAAGAAGGCGCTGGAAATCGGCGCCGGGTCGGTCCTGATGCTGCCGCCCTTCTATTACAAGAACCAGTCGGACGAAGGCCTGTTCGCCGCCTATTCGGAAGTCATCCAGCGCATCGGCGACGACCGCCTGAAGATCTGCCTCTACCACTTCCCGCAGATGTCGGGCGTACCGATTTCCATGAACCTGATCGGCATGCTGCGCAAGGAATACCCGAACACGGTCGTGGGCATGAAGGATTCGTCCGGCGTGCTGGAAAACATGCTGACGGCGACCCGTGAATTCCCCGGCTTCTGCGTGTTCTCCGGCGCCGACGATCTGATGCTGCCGGTGCTGCGCGAAGGCGGGGCGGGCTGCATCACGGCCTGCGCCAACATCGCCTCCGATCTGGCCCAGGCGGTCTATTCCGAGTACCGGGCGAACGGCGACGACGGAAACATCGAAGACCTGCAGAAACCGTTGGCCGCCGTGCGCAAGATCATTTCCGGCTATCCGCTGATCCCGTCCCTGAAGGCCATGGTTGCCCGCCACACGGGCGACAACGCCTGGGCAAACATGCGCCCGCCGGTCATGCCCATGGACGCCGCCATGACCCAGCGCCTGTACCAGGAATACGACGGCGCCGGCCTGGCCATGGCAGAAGCGGCCTGAGTTGACCAACGGCGGGAGCGGCCGGACCTTACAGACCCTGGGCCACGGCCTTGACCGCGCCAACGGCGGCGCGGTGCCGCTCACCATCCGCCGCAACAAGCGCGCCAAGCGTCTGATCCTGCGTGCCGACCCGGCAACGGGGACGGCGGTGGTGACCTGCCCACCCTGGGTCTCGGACGCGGAGGCCCACGCCTTCGCCGAGAAACAGGCGGGCTGGGTCCACGCCCGTCTGGCCTCCGCCCCCAAGCCCCTGCCCTTCGCCGACGGCCAGGTCATTCCCTATCTCGGCCGCCCGCATCTGATCCGCCACCGCCCGGACGCGCGCGGCGGCGTTTGGGTCGAGGACAGCGGGAACCAAGGGGAAATCCACGTCACCGGACAGGCCGAACACCTGCCTCGGCGGCTTGCCGACTGGTTGAAGCGGGATGCCCGGCGACGCATCCTCCCCTGTGTCGAGGACGCCACGGCGGCCCTCGGCGTCACCGCCGGGCGGATCACCCTGCGCGACACGAAAAGCCGCTGGGGCTCCTGCGCCGTTAACGGCAACCTGAATTTCTCCTGGCGGCTGGTGCTGGCCCCGGAACGGGTGCTGCGCTACGTCGTCGCCCATGAGGTCGCCCATATCCGCGAACACAACCACGGCCCCCGGTTCTGGGCCCTGGTCCGCGGTCTGGCGGACGACATGGACGCCTGCAGAAAATGGCTGCGCGACGAAGGATCAGCGCTGTTTCTGGTCGGCCCTGTCTCGGACTAGAATTACCCCGCAAGCTTCGGATGGCCTGATCCAGGCCTTGGGCGTAGGCTTCCCCCATGGATCACGCAACACACCAAGACCCGACCCTTGATGACGACCGCTGGCGCCAAGTCCTGGACCGCCGCACCGGCGGCGGTTTCGTCTATGCCGTCACCACCACGGGCGTTTATTGCACGCCGGGCTGTGCCTCGCGCCGGCCCAAACGGGACAACGTCCGCTTCTTCGACACGGGCACGCAGGCGGAAAGTGCGGGGTTCCGCCCCTGCAAGCGGTGCCGGCCGGACAACGACCGCATCGTCGACCCGCGCCTGGCCGCCGTCGCCGAGGCCTGCCGCCTGATCGAGGCGGCCGAAATTCCCCCGCCCCTGGACGCCCTGGCCATGGCCACGGGCTACAGTTCCTTTCACCTACAGCGCCTATTCCAGGCCATGGTCGGCGTCAGCCCCAAGCAATACGGCGACGCGGTGAAGGCCGAGCGCCTGCGCCGGGGGTTGAAGGCCGGCGACGGCGTGGCGGGCGCCCTTTACGGCGCCGGGTACGGCTCCGCATCCCGGGTCTATGAGAAATCCGCGGCGTTGCTGGGCATGACGCCGGCAAGCTATGCCGCCGGCGGACGCGGGGCCGCGATCCGCTTTGCCATCGCCGAGGGACCTTTGGGCCAGGTACTGGCGGCGGCAACGGACAAGGGGCTCTGCATGGTTGCGCTGGCCGACGACGACAGGGCCCTGGAATCCGAACTGCGCCGTGATTTTCCCCTGGCCGAGATCACCCGCGACGACGCGACCCTGAAACCCCTGATGGAACGCCTGTTCGCCTTTCTGGACGGGGCCGATACGGCAGAAGCCCTGCCGCTGGATGTGCGGGCGACGGCCTTTCAATGGCGGGTCTGGCAGGCGCTGGCCGCGATCCCGGCGGGGGAGACGCGGACCTACGGCGAACTGGCGACGGCGTTGGGCAACGACGGGGCGGCGCGCGCCGTCGGCCGCGCCTGCGCGACCAACCCGGTCTCGCTGATTATTCCCTGTCACCGTGCCGTAGGCTCCAACGGATCGCTCACGGGATACCGCTGGGGCGTGGCGCGGAAACGGACACTTCTTGCCCGCGAACGGGGGCGGAAGACCTAAACGCCGCGCACCAGCCGGTCCGCCGCAGCCCTGGCAAACGTCAGGGTCTGCTTGCGCCGCCGGTTGCCATTGACAGGCGCTTCGTCGGCCGAGCGCAGAACCACGCCGTCATGGCCGTCGGCGACGATCAGCCCGGCGTCCGCCGGCAGGATGTCCTGGGGAAACCCGGGCGGCACGGCGAAATACAGCCAGTCACAGTAATCGCGATAGTCATGCCATTTTCCGTCGGCGCGGAAATCCTCGACCGACGACTTGACCTCGACGAACAGAAACCGGCCCTGGCCGTCCAATCCCGCCACGTCGATGCGGCGGTTCGAGGTCAGCTTGAATTCCGTGAGTGGGCTGAACCCCATGCGCCAGAGCAGGCGCACGACGCCCCGGGTCACGCCCTGGGTCACCTGCGGACGGGGGGCATCCGGCAGGGATAGATTATCGCGGGCATCCATTTTGTTCATCATATGTTCTTTTCCTGTCAAGCCTGATTACCCGCCCGGCGCGGATATGACAAGCCCTTGCCGCCAGGCTTGGGGAAGGCTAAGCATCCCCCATGCGACAGGCGCAGCATGAACTGGACGTGGCCACCGACGGCCCGGGCCTTTACGAGATTACCCGCGACGTCGCGGCCTGGGCCGCTGGCCAGGGAATGACGACGGGGCTGTTGACCCTGTATTGCCGTCATACCAGTGCCTCCCTGACCATTCAGGAAAACGCCGACCCGGACGTGTGCCGCGACCTTCAGACCTTTTTCGAACGCTTGGTAAAGGAAGACCCGTCTCTCTACCGCCACACCGCAGAAGGCCCCGACGACATGCCCGCCCATATCCGCAGCGCCCTGACCAACGTGCAACTGTCCGTGCCCGTGACCGGGGGCCAGGTGATGCTCGGCACATGGCAGGGCATTTATCTGTTCGAACACCGCCGCCGGGTGTTGATGCATCTCGCGGGCGAATAGGATCAGCACATGGAAAACGGTTGGAAACTCGTCGTCATTCTGGTGCTCGCCGCCGTGGCCGGCGTCCTGCTGCGCCGTCGGTTCCTGACCGGCGACGCCCCCCTGCGTCATTGGTTCGACACCCGCGTGGCGCCGCTGGGCGGCAAACTGTTCACGGCGTTCTGCTTTCTTACACTGGCGGCTTGGATCGCGCTGTGGGCCGTCGCCAGCCCGGAAGAACGTGCCCGCCTGCCCGGTGAATTCCAGAAGGTTCTGAGATCCATGGAATGGGGACAGAAGGACAAGCCCGGCGCCGCAGTCCCAGAGACCGTGACACCGCCCCCAGCCCCCCCGGTTCACGGCCCGGGGCCGGAGACGCCGAAGTGAAAAAGCAGAAGCGGCGGGCCAATCCGGGGGCATCGAAAAAGCGCAAGCGCGCGTCCCCGCCCGCGCCCGCGGCGAAACCCCGCCCACAGCCGCAACCGGCCCCGGCCGCGCCGGGACTTGCCGGCTTCGCCCCGCCGGCCATTGATGCCTTGCTCGACACGGGCCGCGGGGCGCTGGCCCAAGGCGACTGGCGGGCGGCATTGGTCGCCGGGCGCGACGCCTTGATGGCCGCACCGGACGACGCGGACGCCCTCAACATCACCGGCGTCGCCGCCTTTCACCTGGGGGACCGGGCCGAGGCCTTGACCCTGTTCGACACGGCCCTGGCCTTTCATCCCGGCCACGGCGAGGCGTTGATGAATCGGGGCAACGTACTGTCCGACATGGGCCAATGGGATGCCGCAGAGGCTGCCTACCGTGCTGTCCTGAGGACCGACCCAAACCACGCGGGCGCGCGCTTCAACCTGGGCGTCCTGCTGGAGGTGTCGGGCAAGTTCACAGAGGCCGAAGCCGCCTTCCGCCGCATCCTGGCCCGTCAACCCGATCACGCCGAGGCGCTGTTCCACCTGGGCAATATCCTGAAGGCCCTGAACCGCCTGCCCGATGCCCTTGCCCAGTATGACGCGGCCCTCAAGGCCCAGCCGGGCCATGCCGGCGCGGCGACCAACCGGGGTGCCGTGCTGCAGGAAACGGGCAAGCCGTTGGAGGCCCGCGCCGCCTATGCCCAGGCCCTGGCGGCGGAACCGAACAACCTCGATGCGCGCTACAACCTGGGCACCCTGTTGCAGGAGACCGGCCATGCCGAGGACGCGATCGCCGAATACGAGGCCGTCCTGACCCTTGAGCCCGGCCATGCGGGGGCCCAGGTCAACATCGCCTATGCGCTGCGCGAACTGGGGCGACTGGAGGATGCCCTCGAAGCCTCGCGAAAAGCCATCGCCCTCGCCCCCGATTACGATAAGGCCCGGGTCAACCTGGGCGATCTTTTGCTGGAGATGCGCCGCCCCGAGGATGCCGTCACTGAGACGGCGGCTTTTCTCGCCGGCCATCCGGGCAATACCTCGGCCCTGGCGTTCCAGGCCATCGCCCTGAACGAAGCCGGTGACCGGGCCGGAGCGGCACGGCTGTTGGATTTTGAAAGATTGCTGAAGCCGATTGAGATTTCGCCGCCCGAGGGCTTTGCCAGCGTCGCCGATTTCAACGCCGCCTTGGCCCGCCATCTGTGCGCCCATCCGTCCCTCGCCTATGCGCCCGCCAGTCACGCCACGCGCCGGGGGCGCCATTCAGGGGAACTGACGATCGGCGACAAGGGCCCCGTGGCCGGGCTGGAACAGACCATTGTGGCGGCGGTTGAGGGCTATCGCCGGGCCCTGCCGCCGGAACCCGATCATCCGTTCCTGGCGCAGCGGCCGGACAAGCTGACGCTGTCGATCTGGGGCGTGGTCATGGAGGACCGGGGCCATCAGATTGCCCATATCCATCCGGCGGCCTGGCTGTCGGGCGTGTATTATCCGGAAATTCCCGATGTCGTGCGGGACGACGATCCGGATCATCAGGGCTGGATCGAATTCGGCCGGCCGCCTGCCGATTTCCACGTGACGCAGGAACCGGCAACGACGCTGATCCGCCCCCGGGAGGGGCTGATGCTGCTGTTTCCCAGCTATCTGTATCACGAGACGGTGCCGTTCCACGCCCCGGTGGAACGGCTGTCCGTCGCGTTCGACGTGATGCCGGGGATTAAAGCCGGGACCTAGAAATTACCTTCGACCACGGTCAGGCCGAGCACGTGCCAAGCCTGCATGCCGCCCCGGTAGTAGAGAATCTTGTCCGCCGGATAGCCTTCGCGCAGCATCGCCTTGATGGCCATGGGGGATTGTCCGCACCACGGGCCGTTGCAGAACAAGAGAACCTTTTCCGCCTTGGCGCAGTCCCATTTCTTGTCGGCGCCGCGGGTGCAGCCGATTTCATCCAGGCGTTCCGCCATTTGCGTGTAGGGCATGTTGATGGCCCCGGGGATGGTGCCCTTGACGTGCCATTCGACCGTGCGGCCGTCGATCATCTTGCCGCCCGCCTTGGCGAATTCCAAAAGTTCGACCTCGCCGACCGTGGTCACGCCGGGCGCGACCTGCATGGGCTGAACACAGAACGGCGGGCATTTGCGCGACGTCTTGGCATAGGCCGGGTCGATCGTGTTGTTGGTGTCCTGATTGCGCATGATTTTCACTGGCCCATCGGCGGTCGGCACGGTGACGCTGGGCATGCGGGCGTTGATCTTGACCTCCAGGGCATCGTCGGCGGCGACCGCCGGTGAGGGCGCCGAGACGGCGAGGGTGAACAGACAGACCAGGGCGATCAGGAGATGTTTCATGGAGCGGGTTCCTTGGAGGTTTCCGGGGATGTTTCACAATGCCCGCAAGCGATACGACGGCATCGCGCGCCGGCATTCATTTTATATTTGATGAATATGATGGCGGGATTTGTACACCCTCGCAAGTGTTGAATGCGCCGCGACCTGATCCGTCGGCAGCCCCCCGGAATGGCGGACGGAAAGGCATCTATCGGCTGAAGGAAATGGTGCACCCGGCACGATTCGAACGTGCGACCTCTGCCTTCGGAGGGCAGCGCTCTATCCAGCTGAGCTACGGGTGCAGCGCGGCGGAAACCTACGCTTTGCAACCTGTTAAGGCAAGGCTTTGATCGGAGACTATTTCCATTTTTTAGCCTGTTGCCATCTTTGATCTTCCATTTCCTGTCGTTACCAGTGGGCCAAGTTATTGAGAGGGAAACCACCGGATAGTGGATTCCACGCGAAATTGATTTTCTTGTTTGACTCCTTGATATAGGTATATTATCCTATTTTTGGTGAATGTACATAATTTCGCCATTTGCTTGGTTTCCGGTGCGCCCGCCGCCGCGTCGCCCAGGCCCGATCTTTTCTGACGGTTCGGGCAACCTGAGGCAACGACGCAGACCAGCGGACAACGATTGCGAAAACCCGCAATGAACCCTGCTCAGGTGACATCTCTGTCTCCCGACAAAGGAATTCGTGCGCGTTTCGAACAGCGTCAGGCACATCGCTTCGTCCCGTCGAAATGCACCCCACCATTTTGCAAGGAGATGGAACGTGATTTCTCCCTTCAAACTGAAGGCCACCCTGGGCCGCGACTACAACGCAGACCTAGACGACACTCTGCGCACCAAGAAAGCCCTGCAGAAGATCGGACTATTCGAAACGCCCTCCTACGGGATGACGGAATTTCCTGACGAACCCTTATTCAAAGGGATCGAAAAGTTCCAGGAGCAATACCAACTCCGAAAAGACGGCATCATGAAACCTGATGGGGAGACTGCAACAAAGCTGGGACTGATTCTCGCTGAAAACGAAAACCGCAAGACCTATCCGGTTCCAAACGCACTCGGCCTCACGGCCGAAGTCGGCTTCGACCGAGCGAACAAGCCTCATGACACATTCTCTTTAAGCCGAGCGCTAACCTGGGCTGGATATCCACACGGCAGCGAGCGTAGCACCACTTTCAACAGCCCTCTGGACGAAGGACTTTCCGATGCCATCAAACAGTTTCAGAAAACAGCCGGATTGAAAGTCGATGGATGGGCGCGCCCGCATGGTGAGACGGAGAATGCGTTGAACCGTTCGCTTCAGCCGAAGATCGAAGCCACGATAACAGCAGCAAACCCGCGAAGCGAACCTGCCGACAGCACGGGCACATCGCCTTCGCCAACCGGCGACCAACAAGCCGCCGCACCCGTTGCCGTTCCGGCGATCGTCTACGAGGTCGCGCAGTATTTCGGCATGGCCGTGATGGCGGCCTGGGCCTGGTGGCAATCCATGACCAACTCACAACAGGAGCAGATCAAAAAACAGGCATCTGGACAGAGGGCGGACAACGATGGAGGTGACAATGACCAGTGCGAGTATCTACACTACGAAGTAGATATTCCCAAGTGCAGAGCAATTGAGAGGGCACGCGGCAAGCAAGCAGCGCAACGATGCTACACGACAGCGAATGAACGGTATGCCGCATGTCTAAAAGGTGTTCCGCTGGATCGATTGCCGCCGCTGGACACATGGAACAACTGAACGACTTTATCCTCGATTTCTCCGCCTTCGCGAAAGGGAGTGACGGAAACGTTGCTCCCTTTTCACTGCGGGCCACCTACCCAGATTACGACGAAGATCGTGGCTATTTTTGCCGCGTGTTCTGCCCATATTTTCGGGAGAAGCCTTTCCTGATTTTCGGCGTTGACGAGGCCCAGGCTTGTGAGCTTTCCATCGAATTCATGAGGCAGATGCTTGAAGACCAAGTAGAACTCGTCGATGCTGAAGGAAGGCCCATTGCCTTGCCAAAAATAGACTTTCCCCCAATTCAAGATGATTTCAAATGAGTGCAAAGGCACCGCTTTCCGCTCCCTTCCTCAAACGTATCTCGCTGTTGCCGGAAAAAACAGATCGAGAGACTTTTCCATTCACGCGGTTTCCCGATCTGCTTGTCGACGATTTCTCTCTTGAGTTTCCCAATGCCGTTACCCTGTTCGTGGGCGAAAACGGCACGGGGAAATCGACTATCCTCCAGGCGATTGCCAAGCTCTGCGGCTTCGCGACAGGTGGCGGCGACATCAATCATCAACTGCATTATACCGCCGATACAACCGACGCCACCCTTGCCAAGGCGATCCGGCCGTCATGGCTACCAAAGGTTTCGAAGGGCTTCTTCTTCCGCGCAGATACGTTCGCCGATGTCGCGCGATACATCGACGATGAGGGCAGCCCGACGGCGCCAGGCGGGAAACTCGGCCATCGCAGCCACGGCGAGTCGTTCATGGACGTTTTTTCAAATCGGTTTGGAACGTCCGAGCGGTGCATGTATCTGTTGGATGAACCGGAAAACGCTTTATCGCCGATGCGCCAGTTGGAGTTTCTTCGACTGCTCCGCTTTTGGGAAAAATCGGGAAACGCCCAGATAATCATCGCCACCCATTCGCCAATCCTGATGAGCTATCCAGGTGCGGACGTTCTTGAATTCACCGGTCAGACAATCGACCCCATCAGCTTCGACGACATTCAACACGTCCAAGTGCTACGCGGTTACCTTGCCAACCCCGAGCGCTATCTCAAGGAACTATTTGCAGACGAATAATGAGGATTTTCTGGCGTTGCTGCGGCGCTGGCGCGAAGGGGTGGGTCATACCCCCAAGGTTCGGCGTATGGCAAGCTTCCCTTGGGCGCTCCCATACCGCGGTGCATTCATGAAAACGCTTCCCTTTTCCGCCACCACGGGCTTTTGTGGGTGCGGGAGGAGGACAGAGAGCAAAAATAGGAGCCCTGCATGCGCTGCCTTTTCGCCCTGTCCCTGATTTTCGGCCTGTCCGCCACCGCCCAGGCGTCGGATACGGCGCCCATCGGCATCGTCAAGGAAGTCATCGGCACCGCCACCATCGGGCAGGGGGATCGCAAGGTCACGCCCCAGGTCGGCGCCGACATTTTTCTGAACGACGATGTCTCGACCGGCGCCGACGGCGGAATCGGTATTTCCTTGAACGACAGCACGACCTTGAGCCTGGGGGAGAACAGCCGCCTTCGGATCGACCGCTTCGTCTATGAGCCGCAGGCCAACAAGCTGGGCTTCGGCATGCAGGTCCTGCACGGCACCCTGAGCTATCTGTCCGGCAAGATCGGCGCCATCGCGCCCGAACAGGTCAGCGTGGCGACGCCGAGCATGACCATCGGCATCCGCGGCACCAAGTTCCTGCTCAAGGTCAAACCGGTTCAATAACCGCCCCGGCGGCAAGCCCATGAGGCCCCCAGATGATTGAATTTCTCGTCGCCCTAGCCTTGATGATCGCGGCCGCCGCCTCCAGCGGCCCGCCCGACACCCTGGTCGTCCTGCAGGCCGATCCCAACGGCGACGTCGGCCAGGTCGTCGTCACCGCCGGATCGGACCGCCAGACCCTGGACCAGGAAAACACCGGCGTCGGCGTCGATGCGGCCGGTACGCTCGGCGCCGTCGCCGCCTATTCGGAGACGGACATCCAGAACATGTTCGCCGGCGCCATCGCCGCCCAGCCGGCCCCGCCGAAAAGCTACCTGCTGTATTTCGATACTGGCAGCGACGCCCTGAGCCCGGCCGCCCGCGAGGCCCTGGCCCAGGCGATCACCGATATCCGCAGCCGCCGCGCCGTGCGGATCAGCGTGGTCGGCCATACGGACCGGGTCGGCGCCGCCGAACTGAACGCCCGCATCGGCCTGGCCCGCGTCGATGCCGTACGCGCGGCCCTGATCGCCGAGGGGGTTTCCGCCGAAGTCATTTCCGCCGTTTCCCACGGCGAGTACGACCCCCTGATCAAAACCGCGGACGAGGTGCCGGAGCCGCGCAACCGGCGGGTCGAAATTCTCGTCCGCTAGCGCCGCCGGGGGGCGGTCTGCGGCCGCCGGTGATCGGCGTTGCGCGGCTCTTCGTTCCACGGCACACTTTCCCGCATCCGCCGCCCGCGCTGGTCATGTCCGGCGCGGTGCGCGCCATTTGGGAGGACCGAATCATGACAGGCATCACCATTTCCCGCGCCCTAACCTTAAGCGCGGCACTCCTTGCCGGCACCACCGCCGTCACCGCCGCCCCGGCCCAGGCCGCCGAGGTCAAGATCACATCCTTGGGAAGCCATGCAGGCGAGTTCTGCCGCCAGGACCGCGCCCTGATTTTGGAAGACCCGGACGGCACGCGGCTGCTGTACGATCCAGGCCGCACGGTCGCCGGAGGCAACGACTCGCGCCTGGGCAAGATCGACGCCGTCCTGGTCAGCCATATGCACGGCGACCACGCGGGCGACCGCCACCTGCCCGCGCCCGGAGCCGGCACCTGCGCCAAGCCCGACGTCTCGGCCAAGGCGACGCCCCATACCAACGCCGCCAATATCGCCATCGCCACGGGGGCGAAGATCGTCACCGGATCGGAAATGCCCAAATTCTTCGCCAGCAAGCTCAAGGCGCTGGGCGGGGACCCCAAGAGATCCGTGCTGGTGCGCTTCGGCGCCTCGACCACCGTCGGCGGCGTCACCATCACCACCGTGCCGGCGGCCCATTCCAACGGCGTCGCCGGTGCCATGGTCGGCGGCGAGTTGGGCAAGATGCTGGATGCGGCGGGGCTGACCGCCTATGCCGGGCCGCCCACGGGCTACGTGCTGACCTTTTCCAACGGCCTGGTCACCTATCTTTCCGGCGACACGGGGGTGACGGCGGAACAGAAGACCGTGGTCGGCGACCAGTACCAGGCGAAACTGGTGGTCATGAACATCGGCGACACCTATACCACCGGCCCGATGGAAGCCGCCTATGTCATCAACGACCTGATCAAGCCGGCGTCGGTCATCGCGTCCCACGCCAACGAGACGGGGACCGAAGGCGGCAAGGTCGTCGGCAAACGGACCCTGACCTTCATCAAGGCGGCCAAGGTGCCGGTGCACGTGCCCCTGAGCGGCAACACCATGTCGTTCGACGGGGCCGGCAAATGCACGGCCGGCTGTTGACCGTTAAGGCGATTTCTTAAGCACCCGGGCCGCCCGCCCGTCCGCGCCGGACGGCAGGGGCGCCTGGGCGTTTTCGATCCAGGCCAGGATGTCGCGCCACACCACCTCGGCGTTGAGATCGCGCAGCAGCATGTGATAGCCGCCGTCGTAGAGCGCGAAGATCTGGCGATCCCGGGCCGCGGCCGGAAGGCGGCGCACCATCTCGAACGTCGGCCGGCCGGGAATGATGTCGTCCTTGGCGCCGTAAAGGATCAGCGCCTTTTCGGAAAATTCAGGGGCCGCGGCCAGTGCCTGGTCCATCAGCCCGACCAAGCCATAAATGGTTTCGACCCGCGTACGCTTGATGACCCGCCAGTCGCGGCCAAGCGCACGCAGCATGTCGATGTTATCCGACGGCTGAATATTGAGGCCCTGGGCCGACAGCCGAAAAGTCGGGATGGTATGGGCCGTGAGCCATAGCGCGCCCCGTTCGTACCAAGCCATGGCGGCGCGGCCCCAGACGGCGGGAGCGGCCAGGATCATGCCGTCGGCCTTGGGCCGGGTTTCCGCCGGGCCCGCCCCGGCGACAAGGGCGACGGCGCCGCCCATGCTTTCGCCCAGCACATAGACCGGAACCCCCGGATGGGTCCGGCGCACCAGGGCCGTGAAATCCGCAAGGTCGTGGACGTAGGCGTTCGTCCCCGCCCATAGGCCGATCCCGATACCGTCGCCGAAGCCCCGCTGATCATAGGCGTAGGACGCGACCCCGTGGTCCGCCAGCCAGGCGCCGGGTTCAGCAAAGAAATTGGAATAATCGTTGAACCCGTGCAGCGCCACGACGACGGCCTTGGCCGGGCCCGGGGGCTTCCATGACCGCACGGTCATACGGATGCCGTCGCGGGCGACGAACCAGTCCATCAGGAAATGAGGTTTGGTCGCCGCCGGTCCCGCCGGATAGGTCAGCGGCACGGCGCAGGCCGCAAGCAGCCCGCAAAACGCCAGAACGGCGAGCCGC
>CAXAVJ010000090.1:0-14036 GCA_963972065.1 uncultured Rhodospirillaceae bacterium | reverse complement strand
GACCATCCACGCCGCCGGCCAAACCGTGATCCCGCGCGAGGGCGCGAAAAACACGGTCGTTTCCCTGTCGGGCGGCCTGTCGCAAAGCGGCGCCATCAACCCCTATGACAATGCCGCCGCCTTCGCCCGGGTGTTGGATGCACAGTGCTACTACATGACGGCGCCGATGATCGCCGAGACCGCCGTCGCCCGCGCCGCCTTTGCGGAAAGCGCGCCGGTGCGCCAGGTTTATGCCATCGCCGAGCGTTGCGAGGTCGCGCTGATTTCGGCGGTCGATCTGTCAGCCAAGACGAAAATGGTGGACTACGGCGTCCTGACACACGATCAGGTGGCGGACCTGAAAGATGCGGGGTCGGTCGGCAATATCTGCGACTATTTCATCAACGCGGACGGGCGGATGATCGACCACGAGATCAATGCCCGCACCCTGTCGGTGCCTTTCGAAACGCTGCGCCGCATCCCCAATGTCATCCTTGCGGCGGGGGGAACGTTCAAGGCGGAAATCGTGCGGGCCGCCTTGTCCGCCGGTCTGGCCAATACGCTGATCACGGACGAGAAATGTGCGGCGGTTCTGCTGCGCGGCTAAGGGATGGGATGATTTCTAGGCCGCGTGTAACGCGCGCTTGTCGCGGAGGAACGAGGTAAAAACCGTGGCCGCCGCGATGAACGCGAAGGCGACCATCAGGCATCCGTCGATCCCCGCCCATTGATAGGAAATACCGGACAACAGGGTTCCCAACAGGCGCCCGGTGGCGTTTGCGCCGTAGTAGAAGCCGACATTCATGGTCACACCGTCGTTTTCCGACAGCGCCAGGATCAGGTAGGAATGCACGGCGGAATTCACGGCGAACACGATTCCGAACAGAGCCAGTCCGGCGATCAGGGCGACCCCAGGATCAACGCCGAGGCTCAATGCCGCAATGATCACCACGACGGTCAGGGCGAGCAAGACCAGCCAAATCCTTGCGGCGCGGACTTCGGTGCTCAACCCGTCGAGGGAGCGCGACGTCAATTTCGGTGCCACCGCCTGCACGAAGCCGTAACCGATTACCCAGGCGGCCATGAACGCGCCGACTTGATTGAAGGTCCAACCCAGTTGGTCGTACAGGAACACGGGCACGCCGACGACGAACCACACGTCGCGGGCGCCGAACAGGAACACCCGCGCCGCCGACAGCAGGTTGATCTCCCGCGACTTGGAGAAAATCTCGGTGAACTTGGCTTTCTTCTTGGCCTTTCCCATGCCTTTTTCGACGGCCAGGGCGGCGCCCGCCAGGATGACCGCAAGGAACCCGGCCATCAGCCACAACCCGCCCTGGAACCCGGCGACGGACAGCAGCAAGGCCCCGATGAAAAAGCCCAGCCCCTTGATGGCGTTCTTGGAGCCCGTCAACAGGGCGACCCAGCGGTAGAGCCCGCCGGTTTCATTCTCAGGCACGACGAACTTAAGCGCGCTTTTCGAGCTCATCTTCGTCAGGTCCTTGGCAATACCTGACAGGCCCTGGACCACCAGAACGAACAGCACGGACAGTTCCTTCGGCCAAGTAGGATCGAGCGTCGAGAGGGCGAGTAGGGCGACGACTTGAAGCAACAAGCCGCCGGTCAGGGTCAGCTTGAGCCCGAACCTTGACGCCACCCAGCCGCCGCCGGCGTTGGTGACGATGCCCATCAGCTCATAAGCGAGGAACAGCACCGCCAGTTCGAACGGGGTATAGCCCAACCGGTGGAAGTGCAGCAGCACGAGCATGCGCAGAGCACCGTCCGTGAGCATGAAACCCCAATAGGCGGCGGTCACGACGGCGTATTTTCGAACGTCCAACATCGCTTGATGCTCCTGGCAGGCCTAAGTCAGTCGATTGACCGCGCCACCTTCTCCGTCAGTTCGTACAGGCGGTGGGCATAGCCCATTTCGTTGTCGTACCAGGCGATGATCTTCACCTGGGTGCCGTCCGTGACCATGGTCGACGGTGCGTCGATGATCGACGAATGGGTGTCGCTCTTGAAGTCGCTGGACACCAGGGGCCGGTCCTCGACATCGAGGATACCCGCGAGTGGCCCATCGGCGGCCCGGCGCAGCAGGTCGTTGATTTCTTCCACCGTCGTCTTGCGCGCGACCTCGAACACGCAGTCCGTGATGGAGGCGTTGAGCAGCGGCACCCGCACGGCGATGCCGTCCAGCTTGCCTTTCAGTTCCGGGAAAATCATGGTGATCGCCGTGGCCGATCCGGTCGAGGTCGGAATCAGGTTGGCGAGCGCCGAACGGGCGCGGCGCATGTCCTTCATGGGCTTGTCGATCACCGTCTGCGTGTTGGTCACGTCGTGAATGGTGGTGATCATGCCGTGGTCGATGCCGATGCCTTCGTGAATGACTTTGACCACCGGGGCCAGGCAGTTGGTGGTGCAGGACGCCGCGGTCACCAGATCGTGGACCTTGGGGTCGTAGAGATCGTCGTTGACGCCCATGACGATGTTGAGCGCATC
Organism: uncultured Rhodospirillaceae bacterium; assembly: GCA_963972065.1. Taxonomy (GTDB): domain Bacteria; phylum Pseudomonadota; class Alphaproteobacteria; order Rhodospirillales; family Casp-alpha2; genus UBA1479. Next base: position 11,555 of record CAXAVJ010000090.1, on the reverse strand, counting down.
TCCCTTCACCGGCGCCGAGACGACGACTTTCTTTACCCCGGCGGCGTAATAGGGGGCCAGGGCGTCGCGGGTCTTGAACTTGCCGGAACATTCCAACACCAGATCCACGCCCAAACCGGCCCAGTCGATTTCGGTGGGCTTCGATGCGCTGGAATAGCCAAGGCGCCGGTCGCCGAGAATGACCGCATCCGCGCCGTCCGCCCGCGTCGCCACGGGCCAGCGGCCATGGACGCTGTCGAAGGCCATCAGGTGCGCCGCCATCTCCGCCGTGCCGCCGGGTTCGTTGATATGGACGATGTCGATATCACCCCTGCCCCAGGCGCCGTCCGGGCCTTGCAGGCTGGCCGGTTTGGCGGGGTCGAACCCCCAGGCCGCGCGCAGGGCCAAGCGCCCCATGCGGCCGAAGCCGTTGATTGCAACACGTACGGTCATATCTGCTGTCTTCCCCTAAAGATTGACGACCAGCCCGTCATGGGCCGTTTCCTCGGGCACCTCGTCCTTGTGCGGAATCATCTCGCGGCTGAAATGAGTCAGGATCATGCGCTTGGGCGTCAAATCCTCTTTGTGTTCGACGATGTCCGGGTAGTTCATGTGAAACTTGATGGGCTTGCCATAAAAATAGCATTCGCAAATGAACAGGTCCGCGTCCCGGGCGACGTCGGGCATATGCTTGGTCCAGGCGCTGTCGCCCGTATAAGACACAACTTTCCCAGCGATCTCCGTGCGCAGACTGGTGGGATTGGTCTCCCCCGTATGCGCCGCGGGATAGGGGGTAACCGTCAATGGGCCGATCCGCGATTCCTGCATGACCGGCATTTCTACATAGCTAAGTTGAAACTTTGGTGACATGGCGTGCATGCCCGGCATCAAAGCTTCGCAGATGCCCGCGATGCGGGCCTGGGTGTCGCGCGGCCCGGCGATCACCAGGGGCTTCGTCCGCTTGGCGCCCAGCATGGAATCCATCAGGAAAAAAGGCAGGCCGCCGCAATGATCGCCGTGGATATGGGTCAGCACCACGGCGTCGATGGTGGTGTGATCGATGCCCAGCTGGTTCAAGGCGGTCATGCTGGTCGCGCCGAAGTCGATGACATAGCGAAAGCCCGGCGCATCGACCATATAACAGGTCTGGAACCGGCCGCCGGCACCGAAGGCATCGCCCGATCCGACAAAGGTGACTGTCACGCTCATGGTATGTTCCTCCTAGATGATTTCGTCGGCACGCAGACGGGAAACCTCGTCCTGCGACAGGCCGAACACGTCGTTCAGAACTTCGTCGGTATGCTCGCCCAGGGTCGGCGGCGGGCGGCGGTAGGATACCGGCGTTCCCGACATTTTGATGGGATTTCCGATCATATCTACCGGCTGGCTACCGGCCGCACCATGGGGCATGGAAATCTTCATGCCGCGGGCCTGCACGTGGGGATCGGCGAACACCTGCTCCAGGTCGTTGATCGGGCAAACCGGCAGGCTCGCCGCGCTCAGGTCTTCGATCCATTCCGCGCTGGTCCGCCGGTGCATGATCTCCTGCACCTTGGCGATAAGAACGTCACGGTTCTTGAGCCGGTCCGGGTTGGTCGCAAAGCGGGGATCCCGGGCCAATTCCGGCTCGCCCGCCATTTCGCAAAAGCGTTGGAACTGGTCGTCGTTGTTGGCGCCCATGATGACGAAGCCGTCCTTCGTCTCGAAGGCTTGGTAGGGCACGGTGTTGGGATGGGCGGTGCCCAGGCGTTCGGGGATCGTGCCGCCGATCAGATAGTTCATGCCTTGATTGTAGAGCCAGCCGACCTGAACATCGAGCAGGCCCAGGTCGATGTGCTGACCCTCGCCGGTGGCGTCCCGGTGGCGCAGCGCCGCCAGGATGGCGACCGCCGCGTACATGCCGGTCATCACGTCGTTGACGGCGATCGGCACCTTGACCGGAAGCCGCCCGGGCTCGCCGGTCATGCTGATCAGGCCGCCCAGGCCCTGGGCCATCATGTCGTATCCGGGGCGCGGCGCGTAGGGGCCGGTCTGCCCGTAGCCGGTGATCGAACAATAAACGAGGCCGGGGAAATCGGCCTTCAGATCGTCGTAGCTTAGGCCGTACTTCGCCATGCCCCCGACCTTCAGGTTCTCGATCAGAACGTCCGATTTGGCCAGCATGCGGCGGACCAGGGCGACGCCTTCCGGCTTGGCGATGTCGACCGTGACGGACCGCTTGTTGCGGTTGGCCGACAGGTAGTAGGCGCTTTCGCCGCTGTCGTCGCCATCGGCGCCCTTCATATAGGGCGGTCCCCAGGTGCGGGTCTCATCCCCGACGCCGCGGCGTTCCACCTTGATGACCTCGGCGCCGAGATCCCCAAGCAGTTGGGTCGATGAGGGGCCCGCGAGAACGCGGCTCATGTCGAGCACGGTGATTCCCTGCAGGGCGCTGCGTGTTGTCATGTCTGCCTCCCGAGTTGATTTCTCAGGATAATAACATATGTTATTTTAAAATACATATGTAACTTTACATGAGGCCCCCGGCCATCGCGAACCTAGCGCGGGCGGCGCGACTGTGGACTATCCCAGACCTCGGGGTTTAGGGGGAACGGCGGCAGATCGCCTTTGAGGGCCGTGGTGATCTGCTCCGCCGCCGAGATGGCCAGCGCCTTCGAGGCTTCCTGGGTGACCCCCGCCGTGTGCGGCGTGAAGATGACCTTGGGGTTGTTCAGCAGCGCATGGTCGGCGGGCAGCGGTTCGGGGAACACGACGTCGAGCCCGGCCGCCCGGATGTGCCCGGATTTGAGGGCCGCATCCAGGGCGTTGAGATCGATCAACTGCCCTCGCGCCGCGTTGACCACCACGGCCCCTTCGGGCAGGGCCGCCAGTTCGGCCGTGCTGATCATATTGCGGGTTTCGTCCGTCAATTCCGCCGCCATGGCGAGCGCGTCGCACTGGCCGAGCATGGCGTGCAGATCGGCGCACATTTCCGCGCCGGTGACCAAGGCGAGCCGCGCGTTGACATAGGGATCGAAGGCCAGGACCCGGCAATTGAAGGCGAGGCGCAGTTTCTTCGCCAATTCCGATCCGATATAGCCGAGACCGACGATGCCGACCGTGCGGCCTTCCAGTTCGTAAACCTGCAAACCCTGGCGCTGCGACCAGGCGGTGCCGTCGCGGGCCGCGCGATCGCCCCAGGTGAGTTGCTTCAGGCAGGCCAGCAGCAGCATCACCGTATGTTCGGCCACGGGCGTGCGCCCGAACCCCAGATGGTTGACCACCAGGATGCCGCGCGTCGTGGCGGCGGGAATGTCGATGTTGTCGGTGCCGAAGCCGGAGGTCGAGATCACGGTCAGGCCGGGTGCGGCGTCCATGATCTCGGCGGTGACCCGTTCGGGCGTGCGCACCCAAAGCGCATTGGCGTTGCCGAGGGCGGCCTTCACCTGATCGGCATCGGGGCTGTCGACGACCACCGGCTCAATCCCGGCGGCGCGCAAAAGGTCATGGCCGCCCGGATCATACATCGGGCGCCAAAGCACGGCTTTCATGGTCATGACTGGTCTATCCCTCCCAAGGATCGTCGTTTCTTGTGATGCCCCCATCCGCCCCATTTAGGAGCCAGCAGCGGTCGATAATCAAGCAGCACGTTCGCCCCTGACGGCCGCGAAAGCGGCGGAATTCAATGCGTTTCAGTCTTTTTAGATAAATTGTGCACTGCACAATAAAATTCTTGACGATACTGGAAATCTTAGGCATATTAGCAATGTTGCATCGCAACATGAATGGCGGTGCCGATGATCGGGCCGCCCGCTTCAGCCCTTTTCGCCATATCGGGAAACAGGAGATTTAAGACAATGGCTACCAAGAAAACGACCACCACCGACCCCTTCGCCCCCGTCCGGGAAACCGTCCTGGAAGCGGTAAACACCGCCAAGGCGCAGCAGGAAAAGATTGCTTCCGCCGCCCAGGCTGAAACCGACAAGGCCCGCGCCGCGGCCACCGAAGGGTTCGAACAGGCCGTCACGGCCTACCGTGAGAATTTCGAAGCCGCCGTCGCCGCCACCAAGGCCGCGGCCGGCAACCTGAGCAAGATCGAAGAGCTGACCCGCTCCCAGGCGACCGAACTCGCCGAAGACCGCGTCGCCGTGATCTTCAAGGCGATGTCGATCACCGATCCGTCCGAGCTGATGAAGCTGCAGGCCGACCTGATCGCCGCCGAGCAGAAAAAGGCCCAGGCCATGACCAAGGAAGCGGTCGCGCTTTATCAGGGCGTCGCCAAGGACCTGTTCAGCCCGTTCCAGGCGCAGATGACCAAGGCCTTCGAAGCGGCTTCCAAGTTCAAGCCTGTCTAAGCTGAGTTCGCCCAAATCCACTTGCTGAAAATTGGCCCCGCGGCGACGCGGGGCCCTTTTTTTGTCGTGAAACCACGCTGAAGGCGGCCCCGGTTGACTTAGGTCAAGATGCTGGACGGGCGAATTCTGTAGGAAAGACGAAGAAGCGACAGCGCCGCCGGGCTTGGCTCGGCGCGCATGGGTTATGCGCAACCGATAGAGGCGGAACCATGTCTTTCCTCATTTTCCTGCCCTTGGGCCTGATCGGCCTGCTGGGATTGTCTCTCGCGGCCGGCGCCGACGACGCCGTGATGTACGGCCACGGCTTGCTGATGGCCGCGTTCGGGTTTTTCGGCATCTTCTGGGTCATCGCCCGCGACGGCGACATGGGCGGCCCGGCCAAGGCCGTGCCCGGCGGGGTCTACTACAACGACGGCGTCATCCGCGCCGGCGTTGTCGCCTCGACCTTCTGGGGCGTCGTCGGGTTCTCCGTCGGCCTCGTGATCGCATTGCAACTCGCCTTTCCAGTGCTCAACTTCGATCTGCCCTGGACCAATTTCGGCCGCCTGCGCCCGCTGCATACCTCGGCGGTGATCTTCGCCTTCGGCGGCAACGTGCTGATGGCGACCTCGTTCCATGTCGTTCAACGCACCTGTCAGGCGCGACTGACCGGCGGCTGGGCCCCCTGGTTCGTGTTCTGGGGATATCAGCTGTTCATCGTGCTGGCCGCCACGGGCTATGTGCTGGGCGTGACGCAATCCAAGGAATACGCCGAGCCGGAATGGTACGTCGATCTGTGGCTGACCGTCGTCTGGGTGGTCTATCTGCTGGTCTTCCTGGGCACCCTGTGGCGCCGCAAGGAGCCGCATATCTACGTCGCCAACTGGTTCTATCTGGCGTTCATCGTCACCATCGCGATGCTGCACATCATCAACAACCTGTCGATGCCGGTCAGTTTCGGGTCCACCAAGTCCTACGCCCTGTTCGCCGGCGTGCAGGACGCCCTGACCCAGTGGTGGTACGGCCATAACGCGGTCGGCTTCTTCCTGACCGCCGGCTTCCTCGGCATCATGTACTACTACGTGCCGAAACAGGCCGAACGGCCGGTCTATTCCTACCGCCTGTCGATCGTGCACTTCTGGTCGCTGATCTTCCTCTACATCTGGGCCGGCCCGCACCACCTGCATTACACGGCCCTGCCCGACTGGGCACAGACGCTGGGTATGACCTTCTCGATCATGCTGTGGATGCCCAGCTGGGGCGGCATGATCAACGGCCTGATGACCCTGTCGGGGGCGTGGGACAAGCTGCGCACGGACCCGGTCCTGCGCCTGCTGGCGATCTCCATCGCGTTCTACGGCATGTCGACCTTCGAAGGGCCGCTGATGTCGATCAAGGCGGTTAACGGCCTCAGCCATTACACGGACTGGACCATCGGCCACGTTCATTCGGGGGCCCTGGGCTGGGTCGGCATGGTCAGCTTCGGCGCCATCTACTACCTGGCGCCGCGCATGTACGCGTCGGAAAAGCTCTATTCCCTGCGTCTGGTGTCCGTCCACTTCTGGCTGGCGACCGTGGGCATCGTGCTCTACGCCTCGGCCATGTGGGTGTCCGGGATCATGCAGGGGCTGATGTGGCGGGCCTATGATTCGCTCGGCTTCCTGGAATACTCGTTCGCCGAAACGGTCGAGGCCATGCATCCGTTCTACGTCATCCGCGCACTCGGCGGCGTGCTCTACGTCGTCGGCGGGCTGGTCATGGCGTGGAACGTCTACCAGACCGCGCAGGGACGCATCCGCGACGAACGCCCCTATGAAACCACGCCGGCCGCGCCCGCGACGGCGCCCGCTGAATAACGTCCGGGCAAGGAGACATTCATGTTCGATCATTCGAAGCTCGAAAAGAACTCGATCCTGATGCTGATCGGGATTCTGATCGTCGTGTCCATTGGCGGGCTGGTGGAAATCGCCCCCCTGTTCTACCTGGAAAGCACCATCGAGAAGGTCAAGGGCATCCGCCCCTATACCCCGCTGGAGCTGGCCGGCCGCAACATCTACATCCGCGAAGGCTGCTACAACTGCCACAGCCAGATGGTCCGTCCGTTCCGCGACGAGGTGGAACGCTACGGCCATTATTCCCTGGCCGCGGAAAGCATGTACGACCACCCGTTCCAGTGGGGGTCCAAGCGTACGGGCCCGGACCTGGCGCGGGTCGGCGCCAAGTATTCCGACGAATGGCACAAGACGCACCTGATCGACCCGCGCTCGCTGGTCCCGGAATCGGTCATGCCCGGCTATCCGTTCCTCGCCACGACGGCGCTCAAGTACAAGGACATCGAAAACCACCTGACCGCCAACAAGATGGTCGGCGTACCCTATGACGCGGCCATGATCGAAGCCGCCAAGGCGGACCTGGAAGCCCAGGTAGATCCCGACAGTGACGGCGTCGAAGCCATGCAGAAGCGCTATCCCGGCGCCCAGGCCCGCAACTTCGACGCCCAGCCGGGACCGGCCACGGAAATGGACGCCCTGATCGCCTATCTTCAGGTGCTTGGCACCATGGTCGACTTCAAGGCCTACAAGGCCGAAGACAACTATCGCTAGGAGAACCGCCATGGATTACGAAACCATCGCCGCCTTCTCCAAGACCTGGGGGCTTGTCTATCTGGTCGTCCTGTTCGTCGGCGTCCTGGTCTATGCCCTGCGTCCCGGTGCCAAGAAGAAATTCCAGGACGCCGCCCAGATTCCGTTCAAGGAGGACTGATCATGTCTGATCACCGTCATGTTGATGAATTCACCGGCATCGAGACGACTGGCCACGAATGGAACGGCATCCGCGAACTGGACAATCCCCTGCCGCGCTGGTGGCAATGGGTGTTCTGGGCCTGCGTGGTGTGGTCGGTCGGCTATTGGGTCGTCTATCCCGCCTGGCCGCTGGTCTCCAGCCATACCAAGGGCATGATCGGGTATTCCTCGCGGGCCGAGGTCGCCCAGGAGATCAAGACGGCGACGGCGGGCATGGCCGGGCAGTTGGAGCGCATCCGCAAGGCGCCGCTCGAACAGATCCGCACCGACACGGGCCTGCGTGAATTCGCGATGGCCGGCGGTCGGTCGGCGTTCAATGTCAACTGTTCACAGTGCCATGGTTCGGGCGCCCAGGGGTTCAAGGGCTTCCCCAACCTGAACGACGACGAATGGATCTGGGGCGGCACCCTCGACGCCATCTTCCGCACCATCACCCACGGCATCCGCAACACCGAGGACGAAAACGCCCATCAGTCGGAGATGCCGGCCTTCGGGCGTGACGGCATCCTGACCAAGGCACAGGTCGCCGATGTGGCCGAATACGTTCTGTCCTTGTCCGGGCAGGCGGCGGACGGCACCGCGTCCGCCCGCGGCAAGCCCCTGTTCACGGACAACTGCGCCGCCTGTCACGGCGACAACGGCCAGGGCAGCGCCGAGTTCGGCGCCCCCGCGCTGAACAACAACATCTGGCTCTACGGCGGTGACAAGGCAACGATCATGGAGACCGTGACCAACAGCCGCCGCGGCGTCATGCCGGCCTGGGGCCGCCACCTCGACGAGGCGACGGTCAAGCAGCTGGCCATCTATGTCCACTCACTGGGAGGCGGCAAGTAACCGCGTTTCAGCCGACGTCGCCGGCCCAAGGCGGGCCCCGGCCTTTGGGGTAAAACGAATGCGCAGCATGGGAAGTCTGTTGGACACGGCAATCGACGCCCCGGAAGTCCGGGAATACGACGTCGAGGCCGTCAACCGCAAGGAAACGCGGCCGCCGCTTTACGTGCCGCGCAAGAAGATCCATCCGCGCCGCGCCCACGGCTTTTTCCGCACCTTCAAGTGGTGGGTCATGGCCGCCACCCTGGGTATCTATTACGTCACCCCCTGGCTGCGCTGGGACCGCGGGCCGGGGGCGCCCGATCAGGCCGTCCTGGTCGATATTCCGGGCCGGCGGTTCTATTTCTTCTTCATCGAGATCTGGCCCCAGGAATTCTATTACATCGCGGGCCTGCTGATCATGGCGGGCCTCGGCCTGTTTCTGGTCACCTCCGTGGTCGGTCGGGCATGGTGCGGTTATGCCTGCCCGCAGACCGTGTGGACGGACCTGTTCATCTGGGTCGAACGCCTGGTCGAAGGCGACCGGGGGGCGCGCATCCGCCTGGATAAGGAGCCGATGTCGGCGGCCAAGGCCACGAAGCGGCTGGCCAAATACGTGATCTGGCTGATCATCGCCATGGGCACCGGGGGTGCGTGGGTGTTCTACTTCGCCGACGCGCCAACGCTGCTGGTCGATCTGTTCACCGGTCAGGCCGCCACGGTCGCCTACGCCACCGTCGGGGTGCTGACCTTCACCACCTTCACCCTGGGCGGTTTCATGCGCGAACAGGTCTGCACTTACATGTGCCCCTGGCCGCGCATCCAGGCGGCGATGATGGACGAGGAAAGCCTGACCGTCACTTACCGCACGGACCGGGGCGAGCCGCGCAAACCGTTCGAAAAGAACGCCGACTGGGACACCCGCGGCGACTGCATCGATTGCAAGGCCTGCGTCGTCGTCTGCCCCATGGGCATCGATATCCGCGACGGCCAACAATTGGAATGCATCACCTGCGCGCTGTGCATCGACGCCTGCGACGACGTCATGGGCAAGATCGGCCGGCCGCGCGGGCTGATCGACTATGATTCCATCGCCAACGATGAACGCCGCCGCGCGGGCCAGGAAACCAAGCTGCACCTATTCCGTCCGCGCACCCTGTTCTATTTCGCGCTCTGGGCGCTGATCGGGCTCGGCATGGTCTATGTGCTGCTGACCCGGTCCGACCTGGACATCAACGTGATCCATGACCGCAATCCGCTGTACACGACGCTTTCGGACGGCAGCATTCGCAACGGCTATACCTTCAAAATTCTCAACAAGGCGCGCGAGCAGCGCACCCTGACCCTGCATGCTTCGGGCCTGCCCGGGATCGCACTGAAGGTCGTCGGCTCCGAAGACATGGGGGACAGCCCCGACCCCTACTTCACCGTGAAGCCCGACCGCCTGCAGTCGTTCCGCCTGCTGGTTACCGTGCCGCCGGGTATCCTGAAAGGCGATGCCGCCGACCTGCGCTTCGTGCTGAAGGAAATCAACACGGGCCAGACCGCATCCTACAACAGCCTGTTCCGAGGGCCCCAGTAATGAGCATTACCCTGCCCTCCGCCACACGGCCGATCACCGGCAAGATGGTGCTGATTTGGATCATCGCCTTTTTCGCCGTGATCATCGCCGTCAACCTGACCTTCGTCTATTTCGCGCTCGACAGTTGGCCGGGACTGACCACCCAGAAGGCCTATGAAGAAGGCGTCGCCTACAACAAAACCCTGGAAAGCGCCGCCCGCCAGGATGCCATGGGATGGCGTTCCCACGTTGCCCTGGGCCCGTCGATGCCCAAGGGAACCCGCATGCTGACCCTGACCATGACCGGCCCCGACGGTCCCCTTTCCGGGCTTGCCGCCCAGGCCCGCCTCGCCCGCCCGTTGGGCGAAGGCCTGACCGTGAACGCCAGACTGGCCGAGGACCGCCCGGGCCTCTACGCCGCCTTGTTGCGTCTTCCGGCCCTGGGCCGCTGGCAGGTCGAGGTCACCGCCCGGGCCCCGGATGGCCGCAGCTTCCGCATGGTCCACGAGATTCAGGCCGGGGACGCGAAATGAACCAGGTCACCGCCGCCGCCCCGGTTCCCGCTGCCGAGGCCACAACCGCCTCGCCCGAGACCCTGCACCTGATGGTCGAGAACGTCCATTGCGCGGGCTGCATCAAGCGGATCGAAGGTACGCTGGCGAACATGCCGGGCGTCGCCGCGTCGCGCGTCAACCTGTCGACCAAGCGTCTGCGGGTTGACTGGCTGCCCGGCCAGACCACCCCCGACGCCATCGCCGAAACGGTCACCGACCTGGGCTTTCCCGCCCGCGCCTTCGACCCTGCCGCCCTGCAAGACGGTGGCGAGGCCGAGGACAGACGCCTTTTGAAGGCCATGGCCGTGGCCGGGTTCGCCGCCGCCAACGTGATGCTGCTGTCCGTGTCCGTGTGGTCCGGGCATTTTTCCGGCATGGGCGGGGCGACCCGCGACCTGTTCCACTGGGTCTCGGCGCTGATCGCCCTGCCCGCCGTGGTCTATGCGGGCATGCCGTTCTTCGCCTCCGCCGCGCGCGCACTCGCCAACCGGGCGCTGAACATGGACGTGCCGATCTCCCTGGCCGTGATCCTGGCCGCGGGCATGAGCCTGCAGCAGACCATGAAGGGGGCGGAACACGCCTATTTCGACGCCTCGGTGACGCTGCTGTTCTTCCTGTTGATCGGCCGCTACCTGGACCGCCGCGCGCGGACCAAGGCGCGGTCCGCCGCGACCCGTCTGCTCGGCCTGCGCGCCGCGACGGCCATGGTCGTGGGCTCGGACGGCAAACAGCGCGCCGTCGCAACCACAAGCCTCGTTCCCGGCATGGTGCTGGCCGTGGCGGCCGGGGAACGCCTGGCCGCCGACGGCGAGATCGCCACCGGCCGCACGGACATGGACACCTCCCTGGTCACCGGCGAAAGCCTGCCGCAGGCCGCCGCCCCCGGCGACGCCGTCTATGCCGGGACGCTCAACCTGACCGCCCCGGTCGAGGTCCGTATCACCGCCGCCGGCGAGGATACCTTGCTGGCCGAGATCGTCCGCCTGATGGAGGCCGCCGAACAGGGCCGCGCCAAATACGTAAAGCTGGCCGACCGGGCCGCCCGCATCTATGCCCCGGCCGTGCATATCCTGGCCGCCGGGACGCTCGCCGGCTGGTGGTGGGCGACCGGCGACGGGGAACGCGCGCTGCTGACCGCCGTCGCCGTCCTGATCATCACCTGTCCCTGCGCGCTGGGCCTTGCCGTGCCGGCGGTGCAGGTCGTTGCCTCCGGCCGCCTTCTCCAGCGCGGCGTGCTGCTCAAGGCCGCCGACGGGCTGGAACGTCTGGCCCAGGCGGACCATGTGGTGTTCGACAAGACCGGCACCCTGACCCTGGGCGAACCGGCTTTGGTCAACGGCGGCGACATTCCGCCCCAGGCCCTGCGCCTGGCCGCTGCCCTGGCTGCCCACAGCCGCCATCCCCTGGCCCGCGCCCTGGTCAAGGCCGCCCCCCAGGACGATAACGCCCGGATCGACCTTGCCGACATCGCGGAAACACCGGGCTGCGGCCTGTCCGCCCACCACGGCGACCGCCCGCTGCGCCTCGGCAGCGC
>CAXAVJ010000089.1:0-14396 GCA_963972065.1 uncultured Rhodospirillaceae bacterium | reverse complement strand
GAGGGCAGGGTGAGGGGGTACTGTGTGCTTTGAAGAGTCTCAGGCAGCCTTGGGCAGACCGTCCGCGAATCGATAGGCGAGGATCTTGTAAGCCAGCTTGGCAGCCAGGAAGTTGCAGGAATGCAGGCCTTCGATGGGGGCCAGTTCGTTGATGTCCGCCCCCACGACCTTGCCTGCGACACGGTTGGCGGCGCGGATGATGCGCACGGCGTCGTCCCAGAACACCCCGCCCGGTTCCGGCGTGCCCGTGGCCTGCATCAGGCTGGAATCAAAGCCGTCGAGATCGAAGGTGATGTAGACCGTCTTGCCGGCAAGGTGCGAGACGATCCGCTCCACATCCCAATCCCGCCGGTCCTTGCCCCAGTAGATGTGGATGCGGTCCCGGTTGGCGTCCAGGAACGGGATTTCCCCGGCCGAAATATTGCGGATGCCGACTGAAACGATCGACAAGCCCGGATGATCGAGGCAGCGGCGCATGGCGGCGGCGTGGGAGAAATGCTCCCCCTCATAGCCGTCGCGGAGGTCCGCATGGGCGTCGAACTGCAGCAGGCAGAGGTCCGGATAGCGCTCGACGAAGGGGCGTATAGCCCCCGGCGTGATCGAATGCTCTCCGCCGAAGGTGAGTGGGAATCGGTCCTCAGCCAGAACACCTTCCACCACGCCCGCCAACTGGTCGAGGGCGGCCGGAATATCCGTGGGGATGCCGAAGGGCGCCAGGGTGTTCAGATGGAAATCCCGGCAGGGCTCGCGCCACAGTTCCTCATCGAACAGTTCGACCTGATGGGAGGCGTCGATCATCGCCTGCGGCCGTGCCGCCGCCGTAGCTGACGGAGGCTTCCAGGCCATAGGGGACGATCGTCACGCCGGGCTTGTCATGCGCCGCGGCAACGTCGTCCCCGCTCAGGCCGAGGAAGCCCTCTTCAGGAGGCAGAACTTTCACTGTGACGTCCTAAGTTCAGTCGAACAGCTTGGCGTGGCGGCGCTTGGGCCGGTCTTTCCAATGGCCGCGGTGATAGGCGTCGCTGCACAAAAGCGGGATGACGCTGCCGGCTTCGGCATAGACCATCTGCTCGAGCGCCGTGTCGACCTTGCCCCAGGACGAAGCCTCCTTGAGGGTCGAGCTGGAGCAGGCCCCGTCGCGCACGTCGGCCACCGTGATCTGCACGGCGTATTTGTGCATGTCGACCTCGTGGCCGAGGATTTCCGCGCAGACCACCGTGTCCTGCACGAAGTTCTTGGGCACGCCGCCGCCGACCATCAGCAGGCCAGAGGTCCCGGACTTGATCTTGATGTCCGTCAGTTCGCGGAAATCGGCGATCGAATCGATGGTCATATGGTTGCCCGGATTGCGCACCTGATGCAGGACCAGGCCGAACCCGGCGCTGGAATCCGTGAACGCCGGGCAGAACACGGGCACGTCGTGCTCGTAGGCCAGCTGGACCAGGGAATCCTTCTTGCGCGCGGCACCTTCGGCCAGGTAGCGGCCCATTTCGCGGATGAATTCCCGCGACGAATAGGCGCGCGGCTCCAGCCCGTCGGCGATTTCGCCGATGGCATGGTCACAGGCCTGCAGTTCTTCCTCGTCGATATAGGTGTCGTAGATGCGGTCGATGTACTGCGAACGCAGATAGTTGTCGTCGATGTCCGGCGAGCCCTGATAGTGGCGGAAGCCGAGCGCTTCGAAGAAATCCATGTCGACGATGCTGGCGCCGGTCGAGACGATGGCGTCGACCATGTTGTAGCGGATCAGGTCGGCATAGACCTTCATGCAGCCGCCGGCCGAGGTCGAGCCCGCCAGGGTCAGGAACACCGTGCAGTCCTTGTCGGCCAGCATGTCGTTGTAGATGCCGGTCGCCCGCGCCAGGTCGCGCGAGGTGAAGGACATCTTCGACATGCTGTCGATGATCGGCCGGGCGTCGATCTTGGTGATGTCGACATGTTCGACGGTCTTGCTCAGCAGGGCCGCTTTTTCGTCGGCCATCTTCTGTTCCGAGGTTTTCATTTCATCTGCTCCAGCAGCACGGCCGAGCCGGAAAGGCCGGCGGCCGTGTCATTTTGCGCGGCGATACGGTCGCCATAGGCCGTCAACATGGGTTCATCCTGGACCACGACGGTTTCATCGGAATGAAAGCCGTTGAACTTGGTCCGCATGGCGCAGCCGTAGGCGCCGGTCTGGCCGATTTCGATATAGTCGCCTTCCCGCATGTCGGCGGGCAGGTAGAACGGCCCCTTCATGTGGTCCAGGCTGTCGCAGGTCGGGCCGTAGAAGGCATAACCGATCAGCGGCTTCTGGAACCGGCCTTCGGTGCGGATCGGGCGCACCGGGTAGATGAAGTTCAACGACCCGGCGTCAAACAGGCTGCCGTAGGTGCCGTCGTTGATATACAGGTTGTCGCCCCGGCGCATTTCGACGCGGACCAGGGTGGACCCACCTTCGGCAACCAGCGCGCGGCCGGGTTCGGCCCAGATTTCGCAGGATTCCGAAATCGGCAGCTTGTCGATGGCGGCCGTGATTTCACGCATGTAATCGGTCAGCGGCGGCGGCGTCATGTAGGGATAGACCGACGGAAAGCCGCCCCCGACATCGACGATGTCGAGGATGATCCCGGATTTCAGGATCAGGTCACGAACCATGTGCAACGCCGTGCCCCAGGCCGACGGCTGCATGCATTGCGAGCCGACGTGGAAGGCGACACCCAGGCGGCTGGCGACCTGACGGGCCGCGATCAGCAGATCGGGGGCCGCATCGGGCTGCACGCCGTACTTGGACGACAGTTCCAGTTCCGAATGGTGGTTGGGAACGGCCAGGCGAACGAGAAGGCTGAGGTCCTGGGCATGGCCCGTCGCCTCGACGATCTTGTTCAGCTCCTCCTCGGAATCGAGCACGAAGTGACGCACCCTGAATTCCTCGTAGGCGCGGCGGATCACGTCCCGGTTCTTCACCGGGTTCATGAAGGCCATTCTGGCGTCGGGGTATCGCCCGGCGATCAGCTCGATCTCCGCCAACGAGGCGACATCGAAATTCCGGACCCCCGCGTCATAGACTTCGTCCAGGACTTCCGGCCTGGGGTTGGTCTTGACGGCGTAGAGAATCTCGCCGGGGAACTCGTTAAGGAAAAAGTGAACCGCGCGTCGGACCGCATGCGGCCGGAGACACGTTACCGGATTGATAGGCGCTAGTGAACGAGCCAGCGCACGTGCAGAGGGGAACTTTTCCATCGCATGGGAAACTCCCAAAACAGCCTCACCAATCGGCCTCACGAGGAGCCCGAACCCGGCGATTTAAAGTCGAACGCCCCCGCTGTAAAGAACTAATTCTCAAAACGGATCACATCTTTTTGCATTGCACCGATGCGCGGACGGCCCGCAGTGGCCCCTTGCAAGAACCCGCCGTTTCGAACCCCGGGTAATAAATTGAACCAAAACAATATTATCTGGATTTTTCAGGCTGGTTTTCGCGCCATTTCGGACAGGCCCGAGGCGCACTTTTTGCGCCTTTATCCGGGGCAAAAAATTTTTATGACAGAACCCGTTTGAGGGGCTTGGGACGTTAGTCCGCACCTCTTGCGTGGCCCCCGAACAGCGCCGCTGATAGACTCGGGGCGCCATGAAAACCGATGCGACGATCCGCTGGATGACCGCCGACCGCGCCGACGCCGACGCCCCCGGGCTGCTGGCCCTGATGCGCGACCTGGCGGCGTTCGAGGGCTGGCCCGGTCTGCTGTCCGTCACCGCGACGGAGATTGCCCGCCGTGTCAGCACCGCCCCACCGGCCCTTCAGGCCGTATTGGCGGAAGCCCCGGGCGGAGAGCTGATCGGCTTCGCCACCGTGTTCGCAATTCCCTATGCTTATGCCGCGAAGCCGTCCCTGGAGCTGGAAATGCTCTTCGTGACGGAGCCCTGGCGGGCACAGGGCGTCGGCCGCGCCCTCATGGATACGGTTCTGGACCACGCCCGCGCGGATGGGTTTGAGCGGGTGGAATGGAACGTGCTGGCGGACAACGCCCGCGCCCAGGCGTTCTATGCAAGCCTCGGCGGGGCGGAAAAGGCCGGCTGGCGGCGATGGGGGCTGACGGTCTAGCCGATCAGGGCCAACCATTCCTCTTCCGTCAGCACCGTGACCCCCAGCTCCGCCGCCTTCTTCAGCTTGGAGCCAGCGCCCGGCCCGGCGACAAGATAATCGGTCTTGGCGGAAATGCTGCCCGATACCTTGGCGCCCAGGCTTTCGGCCTTCGCCTTGGCTTCGGACCGGCCCATGGTCTCCAGCGTGCCGGTAAACACCACGGTCTTGCCGGCCACGGGCGAACCTGAAGTATCGGCCGCCACCATGTCCTGAATGTCCAACGCGGCCTCAAGCGCGGCCAGAACATCCTGATTGTGATCCTCGGCGAAGAAGCCCAGCAGGTCGTCGGCCACGGCGGGGCCGATCTGGTCGATGTCGATCAGTTCCGCATAAGCCTCCCCATCCCGGTCCTGGGCGGCGGCCATGGCGGCCTTCAGCCCGTGATAAGAGCCGTAGGTGCGGGCCAGAAGCCGGGCCGTCGCCTGCCCGACCTGGCGAATGCCGAGCGCATAGATGAAGCGGTCGAGGCCGATTTTGCGCCGTTCCTCGATCGCCTTGCGCAGATTGTCGATGGATTTTTCCTTCCATCCCTCGCGGCCGTCGAGCTTCGCCGTCAGGCCCGCGACATCGAAGATGTCGGCGGGGGATTTGAGCCAGCCCTCGCCCCAGAAGGCCTCGATGTTCCGGGCGCCCAGACCTTCGATGTCGAAGGCGTCGCGGGACACGAAATGCTTCAGGCGCTCGACCGCCTGGGCCGGGCAGATCAGCCCGCCCGTGCAACGCTTGGCGGCGGCGCCGTCCTCGCGGATCGCCAGGCTGCCGCATTCGGGGCAGGTATCGGGCATCACGAAGGAGGCCGCCCCCGCCGGGCGCTTGTCGGCCACGACCTCGACCACCTGGGGAATCACGTCGCCGGCCCGCTGGATGACCACCGTGTCGCCCTCGCGGATGTCCTTTTCCGCGATGTAGTCCTCGTTATGCAGGGTCGCGCGGCCGACCACCACGCCGCCGACCGTGACCGGAGTCAGGTTGGCGACCGGCGTCAGCGTGCCCGTGCGCCCGACCTGGATGGTGATCTTTTCCAGCACCGTGGTCGCCTTTTCGGCGGTGAACTTATGGGCCGTCGCCCAGCGCGGCGCGCGGGATACCTGGCCCAGGCGTTCCTGCCAATCGAGGCGGTTGACCTTGTAGACCATGCCGTCGATGTCGTAGTCGAGCCCGGCGCGGTCGGCCTCCGTCCGCGCGTATTCGGCCATGATTTCGTCGAGGGAACGACAGACCCTGGCCCGGGCATTGGCCTGGAAACCCCAGTCGAGCAGCCGGTCGTTGAATTCCGCCTGGGTCGCCCAGGTGACGTCCGAAACCTCCCCCCAGGAATAGAAGAACACACGCAGCGGCCGGGCCCGCGTGACGGCCGGGTCCTTCTGGCGCAGCGATCCCGCCGCGGCATTGCGCGGATTGGCGAAGACCTTGGCCCCGGCGGCTTCCTGGCGCTGGTTCAGGGCCAGGAAATCGGACTTGGCCATGTAGACCTCGCCCCGCACCTCCAGCACCTCGGGCACGCCCCCGCCCAACAGGTCCTTGGCCGTGATGCGGTCGGGCAGGTCCTGCAACGTGCGCAGGTTTTCCGTGATGTTCTCCCCTTCCCGGCCGTTGCCCCGGGTCGCCGCCATGACGAAGCGGCCCTTTTCATAGCGCGCGGTGACCGACAGGCCGTCGATCTTGGGCTCGGCCATGACCTCGACCGCCTCATCGGCGGGCAGGTTGAGGAAGCGCCGTACCCGGTCAAGGAAGTCGGCCACGTCGTCGCGGGAGAAAGCGTTGGCCAGGGACAGCATGGGCACGGAATGGACGACCTTGGCGAAGCCCTCCGCCGGGGCGGCGCCGACGCGTTTCGACGGGCTGTCGGCGCGGATCAGCTTGGGGAATTTCGCCTCGATGGCCTCGTTGCGCTGTCTCAGCGCATCGTAGGCGGCATCGCTGATCGCCGGGTCGTCGTTCCGGTAATAGGCCTCGTCATGAGTGGCGATCTCCGCCGCCAGACGTTCCAGTTCGATCGCCGCGTCCTCGGGCCGCAGGCGGTCGACGGGAATGTCGCGCAGGCCGTCCGATACCGACATTACGACGCCCGGCGGTCCAGCAGGGAAATCGCCGCCGCGCGGGCTTCCTCGGTCACTTCCGTGCCGGCCAGCATGCGGGCGATTTCTTCGCGCCGGGCATCGGCGTCCAGCACCGCGACCGTGGTCGCCGCACTGTCGTCCTGGGACGCCTTCTTGACCTTCAGGTGGCTTGCTCCCTGGGCCGCCACCTGGGGCGAATGGGTGACGACCAGGACCTGTACGGCCCGGCCCAGCTTGGCCAGCCGCTCACCCACGGCCGCCGCCGTGGCGCCGCCGATACCGGCGTCCACTTCGTCGAAAATCAGGGTCGGCACCGGGTCGGCGTCGGCCAGCACCACTTTTAGCGCCAGCATGAAACGCGCCAGCTCGCCCCCCGATGCGATCTTGTTCAAGGGGCCCGGTTCGGCCCCCGGGTTGGTGGCAATCAGGAACTGCGCCTTTTCGGTCCCGGCCGGGCCCCAGGCATCCTCGTCCAAGGCCGTCAGCCGGGTTTCGAACCTGGCCCCCTTCAGGTGCAGGGGCTCCAGTTCCCGGAGGATCGCCGCGTCTAGCTTCGCCGCCGCCGTCTTACGCCCCTGGCTCAGGTCCCCGGCGGCGCGGATGTAGCCTTTGCGGGCCTCGGCCTCGGCCTGTTCCAGGCGTTGCAGGTCGCCGGACCCGGTGTCCAGGGCGGCAAGCTGTGCCTCCATCCCCGCCAGCAGATCCGCCAGGCCGTCGACCGGGACATTGTGCTTGCGGCTCTGGGCGCGCAGTGCGAACAGGCGTTCTTCCGTCTGCTCCAACTTGCGCGGGTCCAGATCCACGGATTGAAAAGCGCGGTCCAGCAGGGTCTCGGCCTCCGCCGTCTCGTCGAGCGCCCGGCCGAGGGCGGCGATGGGCCCTTCCAGCGCGCCCGCCGCCTTTTCAGCGACCCCTTCCAGATCGCGAAGCGCCGACTGCAGGGCGCTTTCGACCCCCTTGCCGCTGCTCAGGCTCGCCTTGGCCCGGTTCATGGCCTCGACGACCTTTTCCCCGTGCATCATCATGGAGCGTTCCTTGGCCAGTTCGCTCTCTTCGCCGGCCTGCGGCGCCAGGGCCGACAGTTCACCCACGGCATGGCGCAGAAATTCCTCGTCCCGGCGGGCGGCTTCCAGGGCCTCGGCCGCCTGGGCGCGGGCTTGGGCGGCATCTTGCCAGACGGTCCAGGCCTTGCGGCAGGTTTCCCGGGCCTTGGCCAAGGCGCCGAAGGCATCCAGCAATGTCCGGTGCTGAACCGGGTTCAACAGACGCTGGTTGTCGAACTGTCCGTGGATTTCGACCAGATCCTCGCCGACCCGCTTCAACAGACCGACGCTGACCGGCGCATCATTGATGAAAGCGCGCGAGCGGCCATCCGTCCCCAACGTGCGGCGCAGGATGATCAGGCCACCGCCGTCGCCGCTGTCGTCCAAGGGGGGAATGCCATGTTCTTCAAGCTCGGCCAGGACCGGGGCGCCCGCGGCGATCTGAAAGGCCGCCGTGACGGTTGCAGGGCCAGCCCCGGCGCGCACAAGGCGGGCCTCGGCCCGTCCGCCCAGCGCCAGACCCAAGGCATCCAGAAGGATCGATTTTCCGGCCCCCGTTTCGCCGGTCAGCACACAGAGCCCGGCCGGAAAATCCAGCACCAAACGGTCAATGAGCACGACATCCCTGACGGTCAGGTGCGTCAGCATGGGCCGGTTACCAGAACTTCATGCGGTCGTACCAGGCCTTCTCTTCCGCCGCCTGGGGCCGGACCTGCTCGCCCGTGAGCATTTCATAGGAATCCATGTACCACTCACTGCCCGGGAAGTTATGGCCCAGAACCGAGGCGGTCTTGCGGGCTTCGTCCTTGAGGCCGAGGGCAAGATAGGCCTCGGTCAAACGATGCAGGGCCTCGGGCACGTGGGTCGTCGTCTGATACTTGTCGACGACGGCGCGGAAGCGGTTGATGGCGGCCAGATACTGATGCTGGTTGTGGTAGTAGCGCCCGATCTCCATCTCCTTGCCGGCCAGATGGTCGTAGGTCAGTTCCATCTTGAACTTGGCGTCGCGGGCGAATTTCGAATCGGGAAAGCGGGTGACGACTTCCTTCAGGCTTTGCAGCGCCAGGGTCGTCATCTGCTGATCGCGGGTGACGTCGGAAATTTGTTCGTAATAGGCCAGCCCCTTCAGATAGTAGGCATAGCCCACATCCTCATGGGTCGGGTGCAGCTGAATGAAGCGGTCGAGCGCGGCGACGGCTTCCTGATAGTTGTTCGACTTGTAGTAACCATAGGCCGCCATGATCTGCGCCTTGGTGGCCCAGACCGAATAGGGGTGCTGGCGCTCGACCTCTTCGAAGGTCAGGGCCGCGTCGGCGAACTTGCGGCTGCCCATCTGATCGACGCCACGGTTGTACAACTCGTCCACGGGCTTTTCCACGTAGGCGGGCTTGTCGTCCTCGAAGATCGAGCAGGCGGAAACCGCCAGCGACACCGCCAGGACGGGAATGAGGATTCTGATCCGGTCGGATATGCGCATCGGCGGCTGATCTGCTGTGTCAGGTCTCAAGGTCGGCCCCCCCTATCCGGTCGGATCGGGGCGTGCCGGGAGCGGCGAATATATCACGCGGGGAAACCAATTGAAAAAGGCCAATATCCCCTTTTCCACGGGATTTGGCCCGGTTTCGCGGGATTGCAAGGCGAGGACAGGAGAAAATGAAAGCGGCGCCCCAAGGCGCCGCCACAATCCGCGTCATTTCCGGTCCGTCAAGCGACGGCGGTTTCCGCCTTGATGCCACCGTCCATGGCGGTCTTCGATTCGTCGCCGCGCAGAACGTCGTAGCACCAAGCGTCCGGATCGGCGAACAGCTTGCACAGCAGCGCGTTGTTGATTGCGTGACCCGCCCGTTCAGCCCGGTAGGCGCCGATGATCTGGCCGCCGGCCAGATACAGGTCGCCGACCGCGTCCAGAGCCTTATGGCGCACGAATTCGTCATCGTGGCGCAGGCCACCATCGTTCAAAACCTTGTCGCCGTCGATCACGATGGCGTTGTCGAGGGAACCGCCACGGGCCAGACCGGCCTTCTGCATGGCCTCGACCTCGTGCATGAAGCCGAAGGTCCGCGCATTGGCCAATTCCTTACAGAACGCGCCGTTGACGACGCCGAGCCGCAGATGCTGGCGGCGGATGGCCTGGCTTTTAAATTCAATCTCGAAATCGACCGAGAACACCGGCGACGGGGTCAGCTCGGCGCGGCCGTGGTCGGTTTCCACGGAAACCGGCTTGAGAACGCGGATCACGCGGCGGTCGGCGTCAAGCGCCACCACACCCGCGGCGCGGATGATGTCGACGAAATCCTGGGAGCTACCGTCCATGACGGGCACTTCCGGGCCATCCAGCTCAATCCGCACGTTGTCAATGCCGCAGCCGGCCAGGGCCGCCATCAGATGTTCGACCGTGCCGACGGAAACACCCTGGTCGTTGGACAGGGCAGAGCACATGCGGGTGTCGGAAACACAGTCCCAGCGCGCGGCGACGGCGCCGTTTTCGGACAGGTCGGTGCGGTGGAAATGAATGCCGTAATCGGCGGGGGCGGGATGCAGGGTCAGGGTCACCGGCGTGCCGGAATGCAGACCGATCCCGGTCAGGGACACCGCTTCCTTCAAGGTCCGCTGCCGAACGGCGTCCTTTGGCGATGCTTTGGTCTGCTGGTCTTTCTGGCCGACGGTGATCAAACCCATCAGGTTCCCCGTTTCTTTCGTTTTTTTCGAGACTGTTGCCCGGAATGTCCGGCGCAGGCCCCCAAAGTCGTAATTTTCAACCGCATCCCCGGTCGCGCGATTCTCGCTTCGACACGGTGCGGCAGAATTGAAGAAATCCCAGGCTCTTGAATAAACAGAACCTGGGATCCCCTCAAATCACTAATTGTTTCCGAATGTTACGGTGTTCCACCGTCCCTTCAGTTGGCCTGACGGCGGAGGAAGGCCGGGATGTCCAAAAGGTCATCTTCCGTTTCCGCCGAGGGCAGCCGATCTGCCGGATCGACCCCGCCCAAGGGCGCCTTGACGGGGGCCGGTTGGACCGGCGCCGCCTGCACCGGAGCCGGAGCCTGAACGGGGGCCGGGGCCGGGTTTTCCGCCATTTGCGGGGTCGCCGTGCGCGACCGGATCAGGGCGTCGATGGTGCCCCGCTCGGACGTCGCGGCCGGTTGTGCCGCCGGGGCAGGCTCGGAAACGGCGGTTTCCTCGGGTTTCTTGGCCCGTCCGGTGCCGGTGACCCGCTCGAACAGCGACAGACCGCCGCCTTCCTTCTTGGGCCGGCGAAGCAACCCGCCCATCCTGGAGGTCTCGTCATCAGCGTTGGAGCCGTTGACCATGGCCGCCACTTCGAAGGGATCGGCACCAGTCGCCGGGCCGTCCATGGCATCGTCGTCTTCAACCTCGACGGCGCGCTGCGGAATGAAGGATTCCACGTTGCCCGCCCCCGGCATGGCTGCCGGAACGCGGGGCTGCAGTTCCGCCGGGGCCGCTTCGGCGGCTTCCGGCGCGCTGTCCAGGGCCGCGATGGGATCGGCGTCGTCCTCGGCAACCGTATCCATGGCCTCGGAATCGAACGAATCGGCGGTCGATTCGGCGACATCGTCGGTGATTTCCGGCGCCGGCTCGGGGGCCGGAACGGGCTCGTCCCGCATGGTGACGATCGACGGCGTGGCGGCCTTCGGCTCTTCTTCCGGCCGGGGCACGCGGACCGGCGCGATGCGCTGGGCCTGGTTCAGGATATGCAGGTGCGACGGCTGTTCACCTTCGGCGGCTTCCAGACCGGTGGCCACGACGGACACCCGCATGGTGCCTTCCATGGACTGATCGAAGGCGGAGCCGATGATGATATAGGCGTCCTCGTCCACTTCGGCGCGGACCCGGTTGGCGGCTTCATCGACCTCGAACAGCGTAATGTCCTCGCCGCCCGTGATGTTGATCAGCACACCGCGCGCGCCCCGCATGGAGGCGTCGTCCAGAAGCGGGTTGGAAATGGCCGCTTCCGCCGCGTCGAGCGCCCGGCGCTCGCCGGCCGCTTCACCCGTGCCCATCATGGCCCGGCCCATGCCCTGCATGACCGACTCCACGTCGGCGAAATCCAGGTTGATAAGACCCGGCATCACCATCAGGTCGGTGATCGAGCGCACGCCCGAATACAGAACGTCGTCCGCCATCTTGAAGGCGTCGGCGAAGGTCGTCTTCTCGTTGGCGACGCGGAACAGGTTCTGGTTGGGGATGATGATCAGGGTATCGACATAACCCGCCAGTTCATCCAGGCCCTGTTCGGCCAGGCGCATGCGGTGGCTGCCTTCGAACTGGAAAGGCTTGGTCACCACGCCGACCGTCAGAATGCCGTGCTCGCGCGCGGCCTTGGCAATCACCGGTGCCGCCCCGGTGCCGGTACCACCGCCCATGCCGGCGGCGATGAACACCATGTTGGAGTGGTTCAATTCGTCGAGAATTTCGCTGATCGATTCCTCGGCGGCGGCCTTGCCGACTTCGGGCTTGGACCCCGCGCCTAAGCCCTTGGTCACGCCCGTACCCAGTTGGATGCGGCGATCCGCCTTGGAACCCTTGATGGCCTGGGCGTCCGTGTTGGCGACGATGAAGTCGCAACCTTCGAGATTGGCCGCGATCATGTTGTTGATGGCGTTACCACCGGCCCCGCCGACACCGATCACGCTGATCCGAGGTTTCAATTCGGGCGCGTCGTTTTCTTCCGGTACTGTAATTTTAATGGTCATTTCTCTGCCTCCGATGATTACTTGCCGCCTGAATAAATGCAACTACGACCGGACCCGTCGTGGGCACATTCAGGGGATTGGTTGAAAACACGTTGTTGGTTGCTCATTCAGAAATTCTCCCGCAGCCATTGGCCGAACCGCCCAAAGGCACCACTGCGTTCCTTGATCGGCTGAAAATCGCCCCCAGCCACTTCCAAGGGGTTTTCCACGGCATAGCGGATCAACCCGACCGAGGTTGCGAACCCCGGCCCCGAAACCGCTTCCGATAGCCCCTCGACCCCGCGCGGCCGGGCCAGGCGAACCTGACGGCCGAGCACGTCTCCGGCGAGTTCCGCCAATCCGGACAGCTGGCTCGCCCCACCGGTCAGCACCACGCGCTGGCCGATGGCCTTGTCGAACCCGCTGGCCGCCAGACGGTCGCGCACCAGTTCCATGATTTCCTCGGCCCGTGGCCGGACGATGCCGACCAGAACCGATCGCGGCACCTGCGTCTGGGCCGCTTCCTTGTCTTCGCCGATCAACGGCACCGTGATCATTTCCGCATCGTCGGACGGCGACGGGATGACGCAGCCGAACAGCGTCTTCATGCGCTCGGCGCTTTCCAGGGGCGTCGACAGGCCGCGCGCGATGTCGTTGGTCATATGCCCGCCGCCAAGCGGAATAACATCGGTATGCACCAGTTCGCCGTCGCAGAAGATGGCCAGCGACGTGACACCGCCGCCGATGTCGATACAGGTGGTGCCGAGTTGCCGTTCGTCATCGACAAGGCAGGCCAGGGCGGAGGCGAAGGGCGTCGCCACCATGGCCTCGATTTCCAGCTGGCAGCGGTCGATCACCGTACGCAGGTTCTTGACCGGCCCCCGTTGCGCCGTCACCAGATGCACATTGGCGCCCAGGCGCGAGCCGTACATGCCGCGCGGATCACGCACGCCGCGGTTGTCGTCGACCGAATAACCGACAGGAATGGAATGGATCATCTCGCGGTCGGCTGGGGTCCCGGCGGTGACCTGTTCCGCGGTCAGCACGCGGTACAGGTCCGCCTCCTCGATCTCACGACCGCCGATTTCCGCCTCGTGGGCGACCAGCTTCGACTTGGGCTTGCCGCAGGACAGGTTGACGAAAACCTTGTGGATGTTCTCGCCGACCATGGATTCGGCAACTTCGACCGTGGCCCGGATGGTCGCCTCGGCGGCGTCCAGGTCGATCACGCTGCCCGATTTCAGGCCGTGGGATTTCTGATGACCGATGCCGACGACCCGCGCTGTCACCTGATTGCTCGACACGCCTGTGGCCAGGCGCGCGATCACACAGGAAACCTTGGATGACCCAAGGTCCAGGGCGGCGATCAGTCCGCTGCGCGGTTTTGCATTTCCCAATGGTTTGTTCATGGCCGTCGTCTCATGTGGTCCTTGGTCATTCTCACGTTTCTTGGCCCTTGGGCTTTCGGGGCGGGCGCGGTTTGGCGGCCTTACGCACGATCAGGCGGTCCGGCAGGCGCAGGTCGAGAACCTCCACGTCGCGGTCCAGGACCTTGTGCTGGCGTTCGTACTCCGCCAGCCGCAGCCAGGCGCCCCCGGGATCGTCCTCGGGCAGTTGCACGTCGATGCCGTTGTCCAGGGTCAGGGTCCAGCGCCGCCCGGACACCCAGACGGCCGCACGAACCTGGTTCATCAGATCCGGTTCGGCCTGAAGCGTTTGCAAAAGCGCCTTGGCATGGCGGGGCGCTTCGGGGCCAACCACGATGGGCAGGTCGGAGAATCGTTCCAGCCCCTTGTTGAGGATCACCACGCCCTCGTCATCGATCAGGTGGAACACACCCTTGTTCTGCCAAAGGGCAAGCGGGGAGCGTTCCTCGATATGCAGCATCACCGTGCCCGGCAGCATGCGTTCGACCACCGCGCGCTTGACCCAGGGCAGTTTCTCGACCCGTTCGCGGGCTTCGTCCGGATCGAAACCGAAGATCGGCGCCCCCCGGGTCAGCTTGAGCGCGGCCAGCAGGTCGTCGCGCGTGGTCTGCGAGCGCCCGGTCACGAAGATGTCGTCGATGCGCAAACCGACCTCGGCCGTCTGATCGACCGTCCAGGTCTGAGCCTTGGTGTACAACTGCGGCACGACGTCGTTGGACCACATCCACCATCCGCCACCGCCCGCACCGGCCAACACGGCGACCAAGGCCCCCATGCCGACGGCGCGGCTCACCTGCCCGCGCAGGACCCGTTTTCTGGGCGCGCCCGGCTTGCGGGAACGGCGGGTGCCCGCCGCCTGGGTGTCGTTCGCTTCGGTCTTCTTTTCAGCCATCAATCGCACTCCGCCTGTTCAACCATCCAGACGACCAAATCCTGGAAGGACAGGCCCGCATGGGCGGCCTGTTCCGGCACCAGAGACGTAGGCGTCATGCCCGGTTGGGTATTGATTTCCAGCATGTAGAGGGTGTCGCCGTCGTAACGGAAAT
>CAXAVJ010000088.1:0-14531 GCA_963972065.1 uncultured Rhodospirillaceae bacterium | reverse complement strand
TGCCGAGCGACGACATGGCGGCGGATAGCTCGCGGATTTCCTCGTCGTCCATGCGCTCGAACAGCATGGCCGCCTGGTCCTGGTGCAGGGACAGCAGGAAGATCGCCGCTTTTTCGGTGCCCGATAGGGCTCGGTAGTCGTCCTTGATGCGGGCCATTGACCTGCTTCTCCTTGCCCTCGTCTCTCTTCCGCGTTGTACGGGGAAGGGGCCGGGGGACTTCTCTTACGCTTCCTGGTACATCCAGGCCCGAATGATGGAAAGGGCCTCTTCCGGGTGCTTCTCGACGATCTCGCCGACCTTCTTGACCGAGGACGCCTTGACGCGGCCCTCGACGCGGTCGATGTCGATGAGTTCCTCGAACTGCTCTTCTTCCATTTCGGCCGGGGCGGGCGCCGATGGTCCGCCCAGAAGGCCGGCGGCATGGGAACTGGTATCCGCCAGCAGGCGGCCCGCGGCCTCCTGCGCCGACGGAATGGATTCGAACGCCCGGCTGACCAACGGTCGCACGACCAGCAGGATAACCAGGATACCCAGGATACTCAGAACCAGGATTTCCGCCAAGCGCAGCAGGTCGTTCTTGCCCAGGCCGAAGAACAGTTCCAGGGGCTCTTCAAACTTGACCGGCGAGGTGAATTCCATGTTCACGACCTCGACGGAGTCGCCGCGGTCAGCGTCGAAGCCTATGGTCGAGCGCACGAGGGTGGACAATAGTTCCATCTGTTCCGCGGGGCGCGGGGTATAGGTCGGGTTGCCGTCCTTATCCTTGCCCTGAATGCCGTTGACCAGGACCGCGACGGTGACCCGCTTGAGGGCGCCATCGGTCTTCACGTGATTGACAGTCTTCTTCGAGATCTCGAAGTTGACCGTTTCCTCGGTCGAGCTTTCGTCGGATTGGGCGCGGGCACCTTCGCCGCCGCCGGGGGCGGCGTCGGGCAGGTTGGTGCCCACGGTGACGGCATCGGTTTCAGATTCTTGATTTCGGGCGGCCCGTTCCACGGTCTGGGTCGACCGCACGACCTGGCCGTCCGGATTATAGATTTCCTCGGTGGTGGATATCCGGTCGAAATCCATATCGGCATTGACTTCGGCCCGGACGTTTCCGAAACCAACAGTCTTTTCAAGGAGTTCTTCGATCGTCCGTGCCATGCGGGCCTCGACGCCGCGGCGCCGTTCCTCATTCTTGGCGGCAATCGTATTGACCGACTGGTCGTCTTCGAATCCGGGCGAAAGCAACTTGCCCTTGTCATCGATGATCGTGATACGACCCGGTTTTAAACCCGGCACGGCGGAGGCCACCAAATTCTGCACGGCGGAGATCTGTTCATGGTCCAGGCGCTTGTTGCTGCGCATGGCCAGCACGACCGAAGCACTGGGTTGCTGTTCTTCGCGTGAAAACAGTTGCCGGCGCGGCATGACCAGGTGCACGCGGGCGCGATGGACGATATCCATGGACTGGATGGTGCGGCCCAGTTCGCCTTCCAGGGCGCGGCGCAGGTTGACGTTCTGCAGGAAATCGGTGGTGCCCAGGGTGTCGGTCTCGTCGAAAATCTCGAACCCGACCTTGCCGCCCACGGGTAGGCCGCGGTCCGCCATTTTCAGCCGCAGATCCAAGGCTTTATCGGCCGGCACCCAGACCGAGGTGCCCTGGTCGCGGACTTCCGCGGGAAAGCCCAGACGGCCGACTTCGGCGGCGATGGTGTTTGAATCGGTGGTGTTCAATTCGCTGAACAGAAGCGCCATGTTGGGTTGGCCCAGCTTGGTCAGCAGGAAGATGAAGAACCCGAGCATCAGGAACATCACCCCGCCCATCATGGCGAGGCGAACAGGTCCCAGACCGCGCATTGCTTGAGTAAGTGCTTCCACTTGCGTCCCCCGTGGTTGCAGGAGTGTAAACCAGCTGGTTTCCCCAAATGGCTCCGGGCGTTATGCAGCGCCCTGAACAATCAGGAATTCCGTTATTTGCAGGTTATTGGGGGGGCGGTGAACAAGTGGTTAACGGTGGGCAATTTTTGCCCACCTGGGGACCGGCGACGTCAGTTGCGGACGACGAGGTCCGGACGCTGCGACTTGCGCTGCGCGATGTTGCGGTACACCTGAGTCCGTGTCGTGTGCAAACCCTTGAGACCATGATCGTCGATCAGGCGTTCCCAGGTGCGGTATTCGTCCTCGGACAGGGAATAGCGGCGGCAGGCGTCCTGCAGAGACAAAAGCCCGCCGCGCACGGCGGAGACGACTTCGGCCTTGCGCCGGGCGACCCACCGTTTGGTGCCGGGCGGGGGCAGGTCTTCCAACCGCATGGGTTGGCCAAGCGGGCTCAGTGGTTCGACATTGCCGCCTCCGGCTGAACGTCCGTTCCGAGCATCCTGGTTGTGGCGCTTGAGCAAGGTCATGATGGCAACTCGTGTTCCGTCTTCCCTGGCGGCGGTGTGTCCGCTTGTCCGTTTGTGAAACCCAGTTTAGGGGCCGGACCTTTAATGAAAGGCTAAAGAGCAGCGTTAATTTTTCCTGAACCGGCGGGTTGTTCCCATGCCGGTCCCCGGAACGAAAAAGGCCCCGGAAACCGCCATTTCTGCGGTGCCGGGGCCATGTTCCGTGCCGGTCTTCAACCAGGCCCGACCGGTTAACGGAGCCGGACCAGTTCGTCGAGCATTTCGTCCGCCGTGGTGATGATCTTGGTGGCGGCGGAGAAGGCGCGCTGCACGACGATCATCTTGGTGAACTCTTCCCCGATATCGACGGTCGAGGCTTCCAACGCCGACTGGGTGATGGCGCCGGCGGGACCCGAGTTGGCGGACCGCAGGGTTGGATCGCCCGAGGCCTGGGTCGAGTTGAACACGTTACCCGTACGCGAGCCCAGTTCGTTGACGTTAACGAAGGTGGCGATTGGGATCTTGAACACCGGGCGGGTTTCGCCGTTGTCGAACAGGGCCGTGATCAGCCCGTCTTCCCGCACCGTGATCCCGGCGAAGGTGCCGAACTGCGAGCCGTCCTGTTCAATGAAGCCTGGGGTGAATTCATCGCCGAACTGGGTCAGGCCGTCGGCGATGCCGATGGTCCCGAAATCCAGGGAAACCTGGTCCGTGTTCGCCGGGTCATCGTCAAAGTTGGCGGCGCCGTTGGAGAAGCCCAGCATCTCGATTTCCGACACCGCGATATTCGACGGAAGACCGGAGGAATCGAAGGTGATGGCGGCGGTCTTGTTGATGGTGAAGGCACTGCCGTCCGTCAGGTCCGCGCCCGAGAAGTCGACAGCGGTGTTGCCGTCCGGCCCGGTCGGCAGGGTCGTCGTGCCGCCGGAGTTGGCGAAACCGCTCGAGAAGGTGACGTCATAGGTCCCCGACGTCAGGGTGTTCAGGACGAGCGTGTCCGTGACCGTGAAGTCGGCGGTTTCCGTGGCATCGCTCGCCAAGCGGCGACGGACGGTGGAGGCACCCGAGGCGAACTCTGGATCGTTGGATTCAATCGATGTTTCCAGGGCGATCAGGACATCCCGGATATCCGCCGCGACCGCCGAGCCGTCGAGGCCCGTGATATCGACCAGATTGGAGCCGACGATGGATTGGACGGCGTCGGTATCGAATTCGTAGACGATGCCGTTGATGGTAATGGCATCGCCGTCGTCAGGCGTGCGCGAGAACTTGAACTGGAACTGGTCCTGATAGAGATTGTCGATCTGCTTGACCGTGTAGGACTCGGTCTGTTTGGTCGCCGCCGCGCCGCCCGACGTCAGCAGGCCCGACGGATCGACCACGATGGATCCGGTTCCGTCCTCGGCAAACCGCACGGTCGAGGCGTTAAACGGCGAGACCGAAATCCGATTGTTCGTGAACCCGCCGTGGTTGGCGAAATCCGAATCCGAGCTTTTCACCTTGTTGACAAGCGCGGTGACGAAGTTCGCGGTCGTCGAGGCCGAACTGGTATCGACGATCTTCAGGGTATCGGTGTCGTCGGGCGTGATGGTAACGCCGGTATTCACGGGGCCTTCGTTGGCCAGCACGCTGCCGACGGTAACGGTAAGGCCGTCGGCGCTGACCGATTGAATGACAAACGTGTTGTTGTTCGCAGGCGTGGCCGCGCCGGCGACCGTGATTTCATCGCCCGGCGCAAGTGCGGAGAAGGTGCCCGCCGTGACGGCCGTAATCGTGTTCGCCGGCGTGGCGAAGGTGAGGGTGTTGGTCGTGTTCGGCGTGAAGGTACCGAAATTCTGGAACCGGTACTCAATGCCGTCGATGGAAATCGACGATCGGTTGGCCGGAATGGAATTGAACTCGACCTGGCCGCGGCTGTCGAAGGTGTTGCCGTTGGCGTCTTCCAGCGTCAGGACGTCGGTGCCCGAAGGCGGATCGACGGCCAGATCCCACTGGTTGTCGCGGCCGCCGCGGGTGTATTGGAACGAAATCGTCCGCGCGCTGCCGAGCGAGTCGAAGAACTGCACGTCCGAGCGGTGGGTCTGGCCGGAAGTCGCACTGGCCGGCAGGTTGGCGCCGACCGCGATGCCCGTGGTCGCCGTCGCCGTGCCGCCGACCCGGTTCAGGTTCACCGTGGTCAGGAAGTCCGTCGAGATGACGTTGGTGTTGGCGATCAGGATGTCCGGGTTGTTGGGGGTAATGTTGCCGTCCGCGTCCACGGGGAAGGCTTGCAGATAGAAGCCCGACGTGTTGCGCAGGAAGCCGTTGTTGTCCTGGAAGAACTGGCCCGCGCGGGTGAACAGGTATTCGTTGGACAGCGACGGCGTGGCCGCTTCGTTGACCACGAAGAAGCCCTGGCCCGAGATGCCGAGATCGGTCTGCGACGTGGAGGATTGCAGCAGGCCCTGGATGCCGGCGTCGGTTCGGGGCTTGGATTGCACGCCACCGGCCGAGAAGAACGTCGACGAGGTTTGCCGGGTGACGAGGGTCTGGAAGTTGACCTGCGTGCCCTTGTAACCGATCGTGTTCACGTTCGTGATGTTGTCGGCGATGGCGCCCATGGCGCTGGACTGCGCGGTAAGACCCGACACGCCCGAACTAAGTGCACCAAAAAGACCCATGTTACTTTCTCCTTACAATGCCGGTGGAAGGGTTCCAAATCCGGCTGTCGTCAGTCCTCGAAATTCGTCTCGTGCCCCGATATCGGGGCGGTAAGTTCATGTCCCCAGGATCAGGCTTCCGGTTCAGGGTCCGGATCCGGGTCTGGATCGGCGCCTTCCTCGGGTTCAGGTTCTGGCTCAGGTTCCGGTTCCGGCACGGCCGCCTGCTCCGGCTTCTGCACCGACAGGACGTTGTCCTGATCGACGCGCAGCGGGCCGATGAATAGGGTGGTTTTGCCGTCCACCACGCCGCCGCCCGTGACCCGGCCGAAGGTGGTGTGGAACACGTCGAGCAGATTGCCCTGACGGTCGAAGGCCGTGACCTGCACCCGGTAAAGACCATCCGGTTGCAGCTGGCCTTCGTTTGACGTGCCGTCCCACTCCACGGCGTGAATGCCCGGATCAGTCGATCCCTGAGCGGTAAACACCTGCTTGCCATCCAGGTTCGAGATGGTGATCTGGGTTTCGACCGAACCCAACGGCATGCCGTAGGTGAAGCGTCCGTAGCCCTCGTCGAGAACAATGTCCTGGCCTTCGACTTCGACGATGTTGTCGATGAACCCGACCAGGCTTGAGAGCTTGTTGGTTTCCTGCACGGCAAGCAGTTTTTCCAGGTTGGCGTTCTGGTAAATCTGCTGTTCCACGCTGGCGAACTGCACAAGCTGCGAGGTGAACTGCGTCGCATCCATGGGATCAAGCGGATCCTGGTGCTGCAACTGGGTTGTCAGCAGAGTCAGGAAACGGTTCAGGTCCTCTTCCAGGCCCTGGGCGCTTTGCCCCGCCTGCGTGTCGGTGTTAACCGAGCCTGAAATTCCGTTGATGATGGACATCGATCCGTTTCCTATCCCGTGGCCTGTTCAGCCGGGGCGCTCCCTTTACGCTCTGACGTCGATCCGGCCATTGTGGAGGACGCCCATTTCGTGGGCGGCCACGGCCGTTTCCATGACGTCGGACGTAAGAGTGTCGTCCTCGGCTTCTTCGCCGCCTGTCTTGCCGGAGGCGAGTTTCTGCTGCTTGCTGCCGTCGTCCTGACCCTTGAGGTTGTAGTTCAGGTCGCCGGACTGCATGTCCAGGCCCGCATCCTGCAGGGCCTTCGAAAGCTGGTCGGAATCGCGGCGCAGCATTTCCAGCGTTTCCGGCTTGTCGGCGGTCACCATGGCGACCGTGCGGCCGTCATGGGCAACTTCGAGGCGGACCTCGACGCGGCCGAGATGCTGCGGATACAGCCGGATGTTGATCTTGTCGGCACCGGCCTTGATCGCCTTGTTGATCTGCACGGTGACCTGATCCACCACCTTGTTCTTGGCGGCGTGCTGAGGCTGCTGCTGATGGGCCGTTTTCTGGGCCTGCTGCGCCTGATGCGAAGACTGGGTTTGGCTGGCGTTGGCGTTGGCCTGAGTGGCGTTGCCGTCACCCGAGGTATTGGCGCCGTGCGTGCCCGCATTCGATGCGCCGGAAGACGCCTGCACCGGGCCTTTGGCGTCGGCGGTGAGTTGCGCCGCGGTCTGGGCCTGGGTCGCTTGGCCGGTCTGGGCCTGAACCTGCGCGGCCTGTCCCTGCACCGGGTTCTGGTGGCTCTGGACCAGGGCGGCCTGGGCGATCGGGTTCTGGATCTGGGCCTGCTGCGCGTTCTGCGCCTGCTGACCCGACTGCGCCGACTGCTGCTGGCTGCTTGCCAGGGCGGACGTCGCGCTCAGGGCCGACAGCGGCCGGCCATTGGCCATGGCCGCGTTGTCCTGAACGTTGACGTTCACCGCCAGCTTGGCATCACCACCCACGGCTTCGGCAATCTTGCCGGCCTGGGCCTGCAGAAGCGACTCGGCCTGCTTGGCACCGTCCCCGTTGGCTTGTCCGTTGGTCTGAAGGTTCGCGATGTTGCGGATGTGCTGCGCCTGCTGGTTGGCGCGGATCAATTCGTGGTTCAGGGCGCGCTGGTTCTGGCCGGCCTGCGGATCGGCCTTGGCCGTTTCCACGACCTCGTCACCGACCACCTGGGTGGTCTGCGTCGCCTGCTTGGTTGCGTCCTGGCCCTGAGCCTGGGTTGCGAGGGTGGCCAGAACGGCATCGGCCTGACTGCCGGCAAGGGATGCCTGGACCAGAGTTGCGTTCTCGCCTTGGTTCTGGGTCTGCGGCTGAGTACCGGCCTGATTACCGTTGCCCGAATCAGTCCCCGCATTGGCGTCCTGCGTGCCCGACTGGCCGTCCGAAGCCTGGACATTGTCACCACGCTCGGCATTGCCGTCGCGGTTGACCGCATCCTGGCGGCGGCCATCGGAATTGCCGCGGTCGTTGTCTGCCTGGCTGTTGCGGTCGGTGGCGGCAACGTCGGACTGGTCGGCGCGGCGGTCGTCGCCATAGCCGCGGCCGGCGTCGTCGCTCTGGCTGACCTCGTGGTCGTTGCCGAACTGGCGCTTGCGTTCCTGATAACGTGAGGTCTGCTCCACTTCCGTGCGCTCGACGCCGCGTGAAGTGGAACGGTCACGATAAGTTTCCTGACGGTTGTCGGAAGGACGGTCCATGCGGGCGACATCGCGCGCCGCAACCTGCTGGGTCTTGGACGCGTCCATGATCTTGCCCTGCATGTCCATGACCAGGGCCTGGAACGTGTCGAACAATTGCGAGTGGGTGGCGAAACGCCCTGCTTGGCGTGACGCGCCTACTCCAGCAATACCCGAACTTGTGGCCGTAACGTGATCCATCGTGCTCATTCCTTACGCTTCGTTGGCTATCGATCCAAAAATCGGGCGTTCTGCTCCGCGAAAGTCATGAGCAAGCATCGGGCCAGTTCATGAAAAACAGACAACTTATTGAAATATAATAAATAATATTTAGGTAGGAGGGTGCCCTGACTGGGCAATACCGGGTCGACCCGGCAATTTTTGACCGGCAGGGGGAAAGAAGTTACCGCGTTGACGGCCAATCTTGTGCCCGGCGGCAGGCATAAATCATGTCCATGGTGCGGCCATCGATCGGGGTCGGGCCCGGACGGCGATGAGTTTCCCGCATGCCGCTTTTTTCCATGACCTTCAGCATGCCGGTATTACCGGCCAAAGTGCCGGCGGTGACTTGGGCGAGGCCCAGGTCGTTGAACAGATGGGCCATCACGGCCATCCAGGCCTCGGCCCCCAGGCCGGTTCCCCAGGCTGCGCGGTCGCCGATCAGGATGCGGATATCGCCGGTCCCCGTGCGGGGATCGACGTCAGTCGAGATGTTGCCGATGTGGCGACGTCCGCGCGTCTTGTCGCGGATCGCCCACAGGCCATGGGGTGTGCCCGTGAAGCTTGCGATGAAGTCCCGGCAGCTTTCCAGGGTATGGGTCATGTGGCGTTGTTCGGAAAACCGCACGACGTCGGGATCGTTCAGCCAACCCACATAAGTATCGGTCAACAGGTCGTCCGGAAACGGCTGCAGCACCAGCCGTGAAGTCTCCAGAACCGGGGGCATATAAGGCAGGGTTCCGTCCGGGGCCGGGATTTCGCCCCGTGCCATGGCGACCAGGGCGCGGGCGATGCGCCCAGCGGCGGCGAAGCGTGGAGGGGCGGCGGCCCTTGTCGCCATGAAACCCGCCGGATCGGTCAGGGCATGGGCCAAGGCACCGCACAGAGCAGTGCGCGTGAAGACATGAGGAACCGGGCCGTTTTCCCCGCCGGCCAGCCATTGGGCTTCGCTTTCCCGGGGCAGGATGGACAGCACGGCGGCGCCCATGACGGCGGCTTCGGCCAATAGCGACGTCGACAGGCCGACCACAAGGTCGGCGGCGAAGACCGCCGCATGGGCGCTGCCGCCCGCGCTGATCGCCGCGATTTCGGCGTTATAGGCGGCGTACAGGCTGGCAGGTGTTTTGGGGTGCAGGCGAAGCGCCACATGGGCGTCGGGTGCCACCCGGGCGGCGGCGTCCAGCAATTCTTCGAGGACGATCTCGGTGCGGCCGTCGGCGCCCCCCCGGCCATGCAGGGTATAGTCCGGGCCACGCTGGAACTGCGTGGGATCAAGCCCGTCGGACAGTTCGGCGAGAAACAGGATCAAGAGGTCGTCCCCGGGAAGATCAGGAAACACCTCGCGGCGCAGGGCGGCCCGGCCCCGTGCGGCCAGGGCGTTTCCCGCGTCGCGCACGCGGTCGAACGCCGGATTGCCGGTCACGCGGATGCGTCCCGCATCGACGCCCAGCGCCATGAAGGCGGCGCGCACGGTGTCGTCGGCGACCAGCAGCCAGTCCGTCAGATGGGTCAGGGGCGTGTCACCGCGGCCCCGGAAGCGGCGGTCCGCGTTGGCGGGGCCATCGACCAGGCCGACCGTGGGAATGCCCCGCGCCCGTGCCTCGGCGATCAAGGCGAAGGCGGGTGTGCCGGGATCTTCGGCGGTGCCGACGACCAGGGCGGCAACGCCGTTCAGTGCGGCGGATGGCGACAGGTTCGGGTCCCAGGCGTCGGGGGCTTCATCGCGCGCCTCAAGGTAGGTCAGCGCGGTTCCACCCGCCACAAGGCGCGGCCGCTCACCCTGGTCTTCAAGCGCGGCGGAGAGACCCAGGACCATATTGGCCGCCCCTGGGTCTTCGACATGGATCAGGATCACGGAACTGGCCACGGGATCAGTCCAGGGAAAGGCGGGAGCCGCCCTCCGCCGCCGAGCGCAGGACAAGCCCAAGTATCCGTTCATTCACCAGGGCGGAGGCCAACGGCGACCAGGGAACCGCGCGTCCCTCGGCGACGCCGGCGAGGTTATCGTACATGCGGTAGAAGGCGTCGGAAACGGCGGTCTCCAGGATGTCGCCCGCGTCGGAGGCGACCTCCTTCTCGCCGCTCAGGCCCCGGTTTTCGGCCAGGGGGTAGACCTGGGTGACAAGGCCTTCCTGAAGGATCGACAGGCGGCCCGTCTCGCCCCAGAGGTCCAGGCCGACCTCGCGGTACTGGGTGAAGTCGAGGGGTTGGACCGTGGCGACAGTCCCGCTCGTAAAAGGCAGGGCGAAGACGACATGGCGGTCGCTGGCAAGGGGCGCGCCATGGGCCAGGCGGGCCGGGCCCAGGGCCTGCACGGTGGTAACCTCGCCCAGCAGCATGCGCAGGAAATCGACAAGATGACCGCCGTTGTTGGCGACGCCGTTGCCGTAAAGCCCGAAAGCCGCCTGAACCCCGCCGATCCGTGCCGCGAGGCCGCGCGCCGCAAGGTCCTGGAACAGGCGGTCGGCCCGCCGCCAGTAGTTGACGAGGACGGGAATGCCCCGCTCGGCGCAGAGTGCGGCCATGCGCGCGCTGTCGGCGCCGTCGTCGCCGGGGCGGGTCAGCGGCTTTTCCACTAAAACGGCCTTCAGGTCGGGCATGGCCTCGATCATCTCGGCGCGACTGCCGGGTGGGGTGGCCAGGACCGCGATTTCGGGTTGAGTGGCATCAACCACGGCGGCCAGGTCGGCGCCGACATGGGGGACCCGCCAAGCGGTGCGTGCGTTGTCGAGGGCGGCGGCATTGGGATCGACCACACCCTGCCAATCGAACGCCGGATGGTCGGCCAGGACCGACGCGTGGGAGGCGTATTTGAAATGCACCGCCATGCGTGGATCGTTGGACAGGCCTGCCGCGACTTGGCCGAACCCGACGACGATAGTGCGCAGCGCCGTCATCGGACCGCTTTTTCCTGGCAATGGGCGTTGAGGGCCGAGAGGCCCGGTTCGGCCGCGAGAAGGTCGAGAATGTCGTGCACGGAGAAGCCGTCGCCGAACCGAGGCTCCAGGCGGCTGTAGACGGCGCGGATCAGGTCCAGGTCCTCGGCGTAATCGAGTTGGAGGCGGACCTCGGGCGCGGTTTCCTCGGCGGGAGCGGCAAGATGGTGAATGCGGTAGGTTTCGGGGTGTTCATAGAAATACAACGAGACATGTTCGCGCAGGGCCGCGTCCGTCTGCGTTCGCGCGACCCTTTCCAGGGCGTCGAAACGGAACACCTGGGCGTCGATGCCCTGCGGCCAAGTCAGCCGCGCGGTATTGGAGACAACGTCCACGTCGCCTTTGTGAAAGCGGGTCACGGCGGCGTCGATCACGCGGGGGTCAAGCAGCGGCGTGTCGCCGCAAACCTCGACGATGATTTCCGAGCCCATCATGCGTTGTGCCTCGACAACCCGGTCGAGAACGTCGTCTTCGGAACCCCGATAGCACGGCACCTGCCGCGCTTCCGCCCAGTCGGCGAGGGCGTCATCGGCGGGGTTCGTGGTGGTTGCCAGCACGATGGCGTCGATGCATTCGGCCCGGGTCAGACGCCGTACCAGGCGTTCCAGCGCGGGGGCCCCGGCCACGTCCATCAACACCTTGCCCGGCAGGCGGGACGCCGACATGCGGGCCTCGATGCTGGCGACGACGCGTGGTCGTAGATGCGGAGTGACCCGGTCCGTCATGGCCTTAGGCCCCGGTTTCCAGCGTGGTTCCCACGGCGTTCAGGTCCGCGCGATGGGCATGGACCTTGCGGATCGCGGCGACCATCTTGTCGGCCAGGGCGTCATCCACATCGTAGGCACAGGGTTCGAACAGGATCGCTTCCCGTTCGTGCAGGCGTTCCGTCACCGGGCATTGACCGTCTTCATAGCTGCGATCGGTCAGGGTGAAGGGCCAGCCCTCGCGGCCGATCGCGGTGCGTTGCTTGAACAGGGGCAGGCGATAGAGCGGCGGCAGGTAGGCCGGGAAGTTGGGGAAGCCCTCGGCGCTCAGCGCCTTGCAGAACAGCTCACGGCTAACACCGACCTGGGCCTCGTCATAGCGGACCAGCCAGACATAATAGTTATGGCGGCAGCCATCGCGAACGATGGGGACGGTCCAACCGGCAAGGTCGCGGGTGCCGTCGGATAGTTTTTCGGCCAGGTGTTCGCGGGCCGAGACATGGCGGTCGATGTCCGCCAGCTGGACCAGGCCGACGGCGGCGGACAACTCGGTCATGCGGAAATTGAAGCCGACCATGTTGACCAGGTCGGCGACGCCTTCGTGCAGGGCGGCGTTTTCCGCATGGTTGCGGATGAGTTGCAGGCGCTTGGCCAGATCGGCGTCATCGGTGACGCAGACGCCGCCCTCGCCAGTGTGGATGTGCTTGTGGAAATTCAGGCTGGCGATGCCGATGTGGCCGACAGTACCGGTGGGGCGGCCGTGCTCCATGCCGAGCGGCGCCTGGGCGTTGTCCTCGATCAGGTAGATGCCCCGCGCATCGGCGAGATCGCGCAGTTCGCGCAGCCGCGCCGGATGGCCGAACAGGTTGACGGCGACGATGGCGCGGGTTTTCGCCGTGATCTGCGCCGCGACCTTTTCCGGGTCGATGCAGAAGGTTTCGTCCTCGATATCGGCGAACACGGGAATGCCGCCGTAGATCAAGGGTGACATCGCCGTGGCCGACATGGTCCAGGGCGGCACGATGACTTCGTCGCCGGGGCTCAGGCCGATGGCGCCCATGGCGGCGAACAGACCGGAGGTATTGGAGTTGACGGAGACGGCATGTTTCGCGCCGAACCGCGCGGCCCAGGCGGCCTCGAATTCGCGGACCTTGGGTCCGCCCAGGAATTCCGGCCCCGGAGAGCCGAAAAAGCCGGACAGGCAGCCCGAGGCGACGACCTCACGCACGGCGTCCTGTTCCGCCATGCCCATGGATGGATAGGGCGGCAGGTCGCCGTCGATCACCGGCGTGCCGCCAAGGAGCGCAAGTTCGCTCATGTCAGGCTCCCTTCGTCGGAGGACTTCATATCATGTTCCCTTGCCAGATCGTGTTCTCTTGCAAGCTTGGCGATTTCCCCAAGTCCCGCATCCCGGGTCGGCAGATGCCGGGCAATCCATTCCGCGCGGGCGAAATCCGCCGGTGTGTCGACCGCAAGATGCAGGCCCGCATGGCCATCTTCTCGATAATCCGCGCCGCTTGCCGGGACGTTAACGATGCGGAACGCATCCGGGGTGTCGTAGGCATAAAGCGTCACATGTTCGCGGTAACGGTCTTCTGATATTTCTGTATCCAGGCGTTCCAACGTTGCACGCGGAATGGCTTCGACACTGATCCCGGGGGGAAAGGTGCGAGGAAAGACATTGGTCGTCAGGTCCGGTCGTTCCTGTTCATGAACTTGGACGACAGCGGTGATTACCGCGGGGTCAATGAAGGGGCTGTCGCCGGAAACGCGGATTAGTGTGTCCAGGCCGAACGACTGCGCCGCAGCCAATGCCCGGCCCAGGACGTTGTTCGTATCGCCGCGAAAGACAGGCAGGTTTTCCGCCGCCGCGAAATCCGCAATGGGGTCGTCCAGGGCACGGTCCGTGGTCGCCAGCATCACCGGCGTGTCGGTTGCCCGGCAGCGGTGAATCGTCCAGTCCAGCATCGGGGTCCCTGCCAGCGGCATCAGTACCTTGCCGGGCAGGCGCGAGGAATCGAGGCGCGCGAAGATGACGATACCGGTCGTCATGGCGTTACCCCGGGATTGACCCAATGCAGCGTCACCTGCCGCGATTCCACCGCGAAGCCGGCGCTTTCATAGAGTTTGACCGAGGCGGCGTTGTCTTCCTGAGTGCCGACACGGATGCCGTCGATGGTGTCGCCGAAATGGGCGAATGCGGCCTCGATCATCTGGCCGGCTAGGCCCCGGCGGCGGAAATCGGCGGCCACGGCGATCAGGTCGATGACGGCGGTGCGTCCGGTCTGGAGGCACAGGTTGAATCCGGCGACCCGACCGCCGACGCGGGCGACCAGGGGGGCCGCGGCGCGGCCGCCCATGTCGTTGCGTACCCAGGCGGCGCGGATGATGTCGGCCACAGCAGGGGGTACGCGGGTGTCGCGGTGCAGGCGGTCATAGGTGAAGGCGGTGAGGGCCAGGCCGACGCAAGGTTCGGTTTCGTCTGCCCGTGCCGGGCCCGTTTCCGCCGTCAGGTTCCGCGCGGGCCGGGCCGGTTGGTAAAAGGTGACCAGGGTTTCAACAGTCTGGAAGCCGATATCGTGGAGTATTCCGGCCAGATCCGTGCGGTCGGCGGGGATGCGGCAGGACACCAGCCAAGTACCATTTGCTTGCCAGGACGCCTTCATATCGCTGAGGGCCGACGCGATGTCAGGCCCGGGATCGGCGGTAAGGGTGAGCTTGGCCACGGGCAGGCCCGTGACTCCGGTTTCAAACGCCTGTTCCCGGCAGTCGAGGGCAGCGGACGGTGCGGCCCCGGCGACGGTCATGGATTGGGTCCGTCTGCCATGTAAAAGCCCCGGGTTTCCTTGTCCCAACGCTCGAAAAAGCCGAGCACGGCGGTGGCATTATCGCCTTCCCAGGAAAGCGTTGCCGTGCGGTCGGTCTTTTCGCCAACCATGACCAGATAGTCGGAATCGATGAAGCGGTTGACACCGATCTTACGGAAGCCGGCCTGGGCCATGTAGCCCTCCAGCGTGCGGGCGGAAAAATGGTAGGGGTGCACGTCGGCGTTGGGGCCGATGTAGTACTGCAGCGGCTTCTTGAACGGCACCAGGATGCGCGAGC
>CAXAVJ010000087.1:0-14891 GCA_963972065.1 uncultured Rhodospirillaceae bacterium | reverse complement strand
CCGCCAGTTCCGTTTCTGCCGGCGCCAGCGTCGAAATCGCGGCTCCGATCTCCATCTCGCAGACCGCGGCGCTTTCTTTCGGTAACATCGGCCCCAGCGCGGCTTCCGGTACGGTGACGATTTCGCTCGCCGGCGCGCAGAGCGTGACGGGCGGCGTGACGGCCCTCGGCGGCACGGTTGCCGCCGGTGCCTTCACGGTGACGGGCGCCTCCGGCGCTTCCTATGATGTCACGGTTCCGGCCAACGTGACCCTGACCGGCGGGGGTGATGATATGATCGCGACCCTGACCGACGATGGCGGCGGCTCGCTCACGGGCGGCACGGACACCTTCAACATTGGTGCCACGCTCGCGGTCGGCGCCAGCCAGGCCGCCGGCAGCTACACGGGCACCTACACGGTTTCCGTCAACTATCAGTAATTCCGCAGCGCATGGCCCGGTCCCGGCGCCAATCCGGGGCCGGCCATGTGTGCGCGAATGCTGGTTCTCGTTGATCCCGTGCTAGGTTGAAGGTCACCATGACCACGCCACGCACCATTATAAGACGTTTGCACGCGGCGGCTCTTCTGGCAGCCGCGTTCATTCTGTTCGCCCCGCTGATCGATGGATTGGCGGCGCGGATCGTTCCCGGCTGGGGACAGGCCCAGGCCCAATCCCTCGACATCACGGAACGCCGCACCATGCTGTTCGGCAAGGTCGCAACGTCGAACACCCCCGGCACGGTCGTGATCACGCCGTCGGGCAACAAGTCCGTGACCGGCGGCGTCATCGATCTGGGCAAGAACCACCGCGAGGCCGAATTCCGAATCACCGGACCGGACAATGCGCTCGTCATCGTGACCCTGCCGACCACGGCGACGGTCACCGGCGGCGGCGGCAGCGGGACGCTCAGCAACTTCACCATGAACCTGACCAACCCCATCGATCTGGGGCGGCGCGGCCGCGTGGATATTTCCGTCGGCGCGACCCTCAGCCTGGGAACCAATCTGCCGGGTGCGGATTACAGCGGCTCGTTCACCGTTTACGTGGACCCGCAATGATGGCGGGGCGTGCGAACCGCGGTGAAGCAGGCGGTCCCGCGGCGCCGATTATGCTATGCTGCGCCGACGCCATTCTCGGCCGAAGGTTCGATCGAAAAATGACGATGCGCCGCAATTTGAAATTTTCCGGTCTGTGGTATGCCGCGACCGCCCTGCTGGCCGGGCTCGCCCTGACCGCCACGCTGGGTGTGGCCGGTTCCGCCGCCGCCGGTTCCAACCTTTCGTCTCGTGTCACGGTCCAGATCGTCCGTCCCGCGGGCGTGATCGGGCTGCAGGAACTGTCGAATGCGCAGGGCTTTCTGGCGGCACCCGATGCGGACGGCGCCGATCCCTTGACGCAGGCGGCCAGCCCCGCGCGGCGCGGACCAGTGGCCCCGCCGTCATCGGGCGGTGCGCTGGCCGCGGCAATCGCCATTTCGGGTTTTCCCAATCAAAGTTTTTCGCTGACCCTGACGGATTCCCTGGTGGTGGTGACCGATACGGGTGAACTGGTCGTCACCAATTTCGACCATAACGCGGGAAGCAGCCCGACCATCGGCGGCGACGGCGCCGCGCAGATCGCCATCGGCGCCAAATCGCAAAGCGGGTCGCCGGCAACCCTGCAACAGTTGACGACCAACGCGGGTGGCCCTGCCCCCGGTGCCGACGGCACCGCCGATCCCAACCTCGTTGCCGTGACCGTGCTGACGGCCGAAGGCCCGCAGGTCATCCAGATTCAACGTCCGGACAATTTCGGCCCGACCATTTTCGGGGAAAAGTTTTTTACCGTTATGGTTTCCTATAACTGAATGTTCGGATAAACCTTGAGAACACGCGACGCGTTATACAAAACAATGGTTTAGGGGAATGTCGGTATGCGTCCAATCAGATTGATCCCGGGGATCGCCCTGGTGCTTATGATCGCCGGATTGGTGGGCCATGCCCGCCCCGCGGCGGCGCAGGGTTTCGGCGACCTTGTCGTGTCGCCGACACGCGTCGAACTTGAGGGCCGGAATCGGTCGGCCACCGTCACGCTGACCAACCGGGGCTCGGAAACGGCCCTGTTCCGGATTTCCCTGATCGCCATGGAAATGGATGAAAAGGGCAGCCTGAAAGCAGTTGACCAACCGCCGGCCGGGATGAAGACGGCCGAGGAACTGGTCCGCTATGCGCCGCGTCAGGTCGATATCCCGCCGGGCGGTACGCAGACGGTGCGCCTGATCCTGCGCAAGCCCACGGAACTGGCGGCGGGCGAGTACCGCTCGCACATGTTCTTCCGCGCTGTTCCGCCCGAGGATGCCGGCCGCGCCGTTGACGAAAAAGCCGGCCAAGGCGGGGTTTCCGTCAAGCTGACGCCGATCTTCGGGATCACCATTCCGGTGATCGTCCGCCATGGGGATTTGGACATCAAGGTCGCGATGTCGGATTTCGCCGTGGTGCCGGATAAGGAAAAGAAGAAGCTGACCTTCAAGTTATCGCGCCAGGGCACCAAGTCCGCCTATGGCGACGTGAAGGTCGAATACCTGCCGGCCGGTGGCGGCGCGCCGGTTGTCGTGGGCGAGGTTACGCGCCTTGCGGTGTTCACGCCCAACACGGACAGAACGGTGGAGGTGCCGCTTGTCGTGCCTCCGGGAATCACCCTGGGCAAGGGGATGTTGAAGGTCCTCTATCGTCAAGTCGACGGAGACACGACACTGGCCTCGGGTGAAATTACGCTACCATAACCAAGACGACGGGCCCCCGCCGGGGGCGGCGCCAGGTCCCGGAAGCGGGGCGGAACGGCATGACGGGAACGCCGACGGAAATGTTCCGCCTGGTGCCGCCGTTGTGATTCGCCGTCTGCCGGCTCGCCGCAGGGGGGTCTGGGCGACGCTTCTTCTTGTCTGGGCGGCGGTCTGCTTGTCAGCGGGGTCGGCCTGGGCGCAAAGCGGCGACAACCGCCATCGTCTCAACCTGCGCGAACCCCTTATCCTGGAATTGCGTCTCGGCGGCCTGCGCCTCAGCGACGGGTTCCCGGCGCTGCTGTCGGGCTCGTCCTTGGAACTGCCCTTGGGCGACCTTGCCCGGGCCCTTGATTTTCCCATTTCCGCCGATGCCCAGGCGGGCATCGCCGGGGGTTGGTTCCTGGCGGAAAACCGGCTGTTCTCTCTGTCCCTGGGCCGCCGGGAAGTGACCATCGAAGGCAAGTCGCGGACCTTTGATCCGGCCCTGGTACATGCCGCTGATGGCGACATTTACGTCGACGTGCGCCTGTTGTCGCAATGGTTCCCGATCGACATCGCCTTCGACCTGCCCAACCTGACCGCGACCCTGACCTCGCGCGAACCCTTGCCCATCGAATCCCGGCTGGCCCGGGAAGACGCGCGCGAACGGGCCTTGCGCCAACGCGGCCCGGACCGCGACTATCCCAAGGAGGAACAGTCGCCGGGCCTGATCTCGGTCCCCCGCGCGGATGTTTATGTTCAGGGCACGCGGGCGACCCACGGATCGCAGGCCAAACGCTTCACTTATTCCTACAATATGACCGGCGCCGCCGATGTTGCCGGAACAAACGCCAGCGTGTTCGTGAGCGGCGAGAACGGTCAGGCCGTATCCGACATCCGCACGACCTTCGAGCGCACGGACCTGGACGGCCGCCTGGGCGAAAGCCTGCTGGGCGACCTGGGCGCCACGCAGATCAGGGGCGGCGACATCTATACCCCGCAGTTCGCCCTGACCACCCGCAGTCAGGTCGCCAACGGTGCGACGATCACCAATTTTCCCGTCGGCGGCACCCCTGACGAATTCGACCGCATCACCCTGACCGGGGACCTGCCGTTGGGTTGGGAAATGGAGGTCTACCGCAACGAAACCCTGATCGACTTCGCCGAGGCACGGTCTGACGGGCGCTATGAATTCACCGACGTGCCGCTTCTGTTCGGGGTCAACGTGGTGCGCCTGGTATTCTACGGGCCGCAGGGCCAGGTGCGCGAAGAAACCCGCCAGATCCGCGTCGGCCTCGACCAGATCAAGCCGGGTGAGGTCAAGTACGAGATTTCCGCCGGTCTGCACGACGACCGCTTGATCGCCAACCAGCGTGTATCGGGCACCGACAGCCGGCGCGACCAGGCGCGCATGCTGGCGCGGGTGCAGACGGGGATCAGCAAGAACCTGTCGCTGGGCGGCAGCATCGTCGCCATTCCCCGCGACGACGGCGGCCGCGACACCTACGTGGGCACGACACTGGCGACCTCGTTCGGAAACCTGTTCGGCAAGGTCGATCTGGTCAATCAGCAGGACGGCGGCTGGGCCACGCGGATGATGGCGCAAACCTCCATCCTCGGATTTTCGACGATCCTGGAACACAACATCACGAAGAACTTCCTCAGCGAACAGTTCACCGGCACGGGGGATTCCAAACTCAATT
Organism: uncultured Rhodospirillaceae bacterium; assembly: GCA_963972065.1. GTDB lineage: Bacteria > Pseudomonadota > Alphaproteobacteria > Rhodospirillales > Casp-alpha2 > UBA1479. The sequence continues at coordinate 10,467 of CAXAVJ010000087.1, read as the reverse complement.
CCTCGACCACCTTGCGGGTCGACGGGGCGATTTCCGCGTTCGATCTGCCGCAGATGCCGGTCAGTCTGACCCTTGATCACGACCGCTTCGTCAACGGCGACAAGACGACGACCCTGTCCAACCGCGTGACGGTGCCCATCGGCCGCCTGTCGGTGACCCATACCCTGGATTATTCGCGGACCAAGACCTCGACGGGTGTGGACAAGACGGCGTCGGGTACCTTCCTGCTGGGTGGCCGGATCGGTGACGTGCGCCTGCGCGGTACGGTCGGCTACAAGGTGTTGCCGGAAACGGATTACGGCACCATGACCTTGACGGCGGACAAGCGCATTTCAAAGAACCTGGAAATCAGTCTGGGGCTTGAACGCTCGGCCCCGCCGGACATCGTCAATTCCGTGTCCTTCGGGCTCAACCGGCTGACCGAATGGTCGGCCTGGGGCCTGGATCTGGAGTATTCCGACGACGCCGTGTTCCAGGCCCGGGTCAACATGGCGATGTCCTTCGGCGTCAATCCCACGACGGGCCGGCCGCAGGTCACCGCGGACCGCATCGCCACCCAGGGGGCGTTGATGAGCCGTGTGTTCCTGGATCATAACGGCAACGGCGTGTTCGATGACGGCGACGCGCCGATGGAAGGGGTGCGGTTGGAAATCGACCGCGGCATTCAACGCAACAAGACCGACGCCGACGGCTTCGTCTACATCTCCTCGGTCACCCCCAACCGCAATCTGATGGTCAAACTCGATGCCGACAGCTTGGGCGATCCGTTCCTGGTGCCGTCGAAAAAGGGGGTGTCGATCGTGGCCTATCCGGGCAGCACGGCACGGGTCGACTTCCCCGTGGTCACGACGGGTGAAATCGACGGCACCGTGTTCAAGGTCGAAGGCACCAAGGTGTTTCCCGTTTCCGGGGCCGAGGTTCAGATGCTCGATGCCGAGGGCAATGTGGTGCGCGAACTGCGCTCCGCCTTCGATGGCTTCTACCTGATGGAATTCGTGCCTCCCGGTGCCTACAGCCTGCGCATCAATCCGGAGCAGCTGACCAAGCTGGGCCTGGTGACCGAGGGCGTGCGCCGGGCGACGATCGAAGGTGACGGCACGGTGATCGGCGGCCAGGACTTCGTGCTGCGGGCGCAGGGCACGGACGCCCCGAGGGATGCGCCGGCGCCGCGCCCCGTTCCCGCGCAAGCCCCTGACCCGGCAGACCTTCCGCCGCCGCCGGCGGCAGTACCTGTCGTCCCCGTCACGCCGGCCCCGCCGCAATAGTCCGGTAGAAGGGGGTTGGCAGGCTTCGTCCGCTGGGCTTAAGTGGCGGGACGTGTCGCCCGCAACGGGCGGCCTTCAAAAAACGACTTAACGGGAGCCCATCCATGGCCATCCAACGGCACAACGTGACCTTTGACCGCCTGTCCGACGACGTGCTTGCCAAATGGCGCGCGATCCCGCCCGCCATCGTGTCCGACATGATGAACCGCACCCAATGCATGGCCGGGCGCATCAAGCCGGTGAAAAAGGGCATGACGATCTGTGGCCAGGCGCGCACGGTGACCTGCATGGTCGGCGACAATTCGGCGGCGCATTACGCCATCGGCTTGCTCAACCCGGGTGAGATCCTGGTCATCGACGCCGGCGGTTATGCCGACGTGGCGGTCTGGGGCGGGATCATGACGCATGGTGCCGTCGCCAAGAAGGCGGGCGGCGTGGTCATCGACGGGGCTATGCGCGACGTCGCCGAAATCGCCGAAATGGGCCTGTCCGCGTTCTGCGCGGCGCATGTCCCCCAGGGCCCGCACAAGGGCTTCGGCGGCGTTATCGACGGCACGATTTCCTGCGGCGGGGCGGCGGTGTCGCCGGGCGACATCGTGATCGGCGACGATGACGGCGTGGCCGTGGTGCCGCTGGCTCGTGCCACGGAACTGCTTGCCGCCTCGATTCAGAAGATCGCCGACGAGGACGCGACCATCGCCCGCATCAAGGCCGGTGAAACCACGGCCCAGATGATGGCCCTGCCGGAACCGGAATTGCTGCCCTAAATCCACAAGGACGCCTGCCGCCATGACCGCTCCCGCTTCGCCGTCCGTTGAAACCGTGCGGATCGGCAATGCCGATTTTCCGCGCCGCCGGCTGATTTCCGGCACACCGCCGCTGGAACGACTGGCCAACCTGTCGGGCCGGGACGGACGCGCCCCGATCCTGGTCAAGCGTGACGACCTGACCGGCCTGGGGCTCGGCGGCAACAAGGTGCGCAAGTTGGAATTCTACACCGGCCAGGCCCTGGCCCAGGGCTGCGACACTCTGGTCATCACCGGCGCCGTGCAATCCAATTACGTGCGGGTCACGGCGGCGGCGGCCTGCGCCGCCGGCCTGGACTGTCACATCCAATTGGAAGACCGCGTCGCCGGCATGGACGCGGGTTACCGCACGGGCGGCAACGTGCTGCTCGACCGCATGTTCGGCGCCACCCTGCACCACCTGCCGGCCGAAGCCTCCGAGGCCGATGCCGACGCCGGGCTCGACGCCATCGCCGACGCCTTGCGGGCCAAGGGACGAAACCCTTACGTCATTCACCTGGGCGCGGCGTTCGAGCCCCGGGGGGGCTTGGGTTATATCCTGGCGGCCCGGGAAATTCTCGACCAGATCGCCCAGGCCGGGGTCTCGGTGACCCAGGTGGTGACGGCGTCCGGTAGCGGGCAGACCCATTCGGGGCTTCTGACCGGTTTGCGTCTGGCGGGTTCGACCCTGCCGGTGACCGGTGTCTGCGTGCGCCGCGATGCGGTCCAGCAGCAGGCCCGCATCACCCAGATCTGCGGCAACCTGGGCCGCCTGATCGGCCGCCCGGACCTGGTCGGGCCCGACGACATCGTCGTCACCGACCGCTTTCTCGGTCCCGGCTACGGCAAGAATTCGCCGGAAACCTGGGGTGCCTTCCTGGCCGCGGCGCGCCAGGAAGGTCTGCTGCTCGATCCCGTCTATACCTCCAAATCCTTCGCCGGCGCCCTGGCCATGGCCGATGACCGTGACGCCATGGCCGGCGGCGCGGTACTCTATCTTCACACCGGCGGCCTGCCGGCCCTGTTCGCCTATGAGGCCGCCATCGACGAGGCCCTCGCCGCCGCAGGCCCAGGGCCGCAACCAGGACAATGACCCGTTAGGGAAAGACCATGATGGATTGTTTCGCCAAACCGGGGGCCGCCGCCGTCCCCGTTACCCCCGTCGCCGCCAAGGACTTCAAGGCCTGGCTTGCCAAGCAGGACGCCCCGACCCGCGCCTGGGTCACGGGCAACGGCTTCACGCCCGCGGCCGGGCGTCATCTCGTCATCCCCAACGCCAAGGGCGGCATTGGCCGCGTCGTGCTGGGCCGGGGTGAGGCCGCCAGCATGTGGGATTTCGGCGACCTGCCCAAGAAGCTGCCGGCCGGGCGCTACGTGCTCGACGGCCTGAACGCCAAGAAGGACGCGGATGCCGCCACGGCGGCGGCGCTGGCTTGGGCGCTCGGCAGTTATCATTTCGGGCGCTACAAGGCGGGCGGCAAGATCGCGGCCAAGCTGGTCTGGCCGGCGGCCTGTGACCGCGCCCGTGTCGAACGCGAAGCCAAGGGCACGATCCTGTGCCGCGACCTCATCAACACGCCGACCAACGACATGGGACCGGGCGACCTGGCCGACGCGGCGCGCGCCCTGGGCCGTCTGTTCAAGGCCCGGGTGCGGGTGATCGAGGGCGACCAGCTGCTGAAGAAAAACTTCCCGGCCATCCACGCGGTTGGCCGCGCGTCGGACCGCGCGCCGCGGCTGATCGACCTGACCTGGGGCCCGGCCAACGCGCCCAAGGTGACGTTGGTCGGCAAGGGCGTGTGCTTCGATACGGGCGGCCTCGACATCAAGACCGCCGCCGGCATGAAGTTCATGAAAAAGGACATGGGGGGTGCCGCCCATGTGCTGGGCATCGCCAATGTGCTGATGGCGGCGGGGGCCAAGATCAGGCTGCGCGTGCTGATCCCGGCGGTGGAAAATTCGATCTCGGGCAACGCCATGCGGCCGCTTGACATCGTCGCGACCCGGCGTGGCACCACGGTCGAGATCGGCAACACGGATGCCGAGGGGCGGGTTATCCTGGCCGACGCCCTGTGGGATGCCGTGGCCGAGGCGCCGGACCTTTTGATCGACTTCGCGACCCTGACGGGGGCGGCGCGGGTGGCGCTCGGCACCGATCTGCCGGCCCTGTTCTGCAACGACGACAAATTGGCCGCCGACATCACGGCCGCCGGGCAGGCGGTCGAAGACCCCCTGTGGCGCCTGCCGTTGTGGGACGGCTATCGGTCCATGGTCGAGGGGGCGCAGGCGGACCTCACCAATTCACCCGAGGGCGGCTACGCCGGAGCCATCACCGCGGCCCTGTTCCTGGAACATTTCGCGACGCCGGAAAAGGGCAAACCCGTGCCCTGGGCCCATGTCGACCTGATGGCCTGGAACCTGAAATCGCGGCCCGGCCGCCCTCAGGGCGGCGAGGCCATGGGGCTGCGGGCCATGGCGGCGATGATCCTGAAACGGTTCACCTAGGCGGCTTGTCAGGGTCGGCCAAATGAATTAGAAGTTGCGACAACGTAATGAAAGTCGGCGGACTAGGCCGGACGACAACGAGACGGTCCGGACAGGGGAATTAAGTTCATGGAATTAAACGAACTTCAGGCATTGGACATCTGGCGCCGGGCGATCGTCTCGAGCGTGCGGCTGGACGCTCCGGACCTGTCGGCGCGCCAGATGGCGTTGTTGTTGACGGTTTATCTGACGCCGCCGCCCCATACGGTGCGCGGCATGGCGGATATCCTCAAGGTGTCCAAGCCGGCGGTGACCCGTGCCGTCGACCGCCTGTCCGAATTGCATTTCGTGCGCCGCAAGGTCGATGAAAACGACCGCCGCAGCGTGCTGATCCAGCGCACGGTGCCGGGTTCCGTGTTCCTGCGCGAATTCGGCGAACTGATCACCACCGCCGCCAAGCTGGGCCTGGCGACGGACGACACGGGGCTGCCGCCGGGGTACTGAGGCGGCAAAGCCTGTCCCCGGACGTTTCAGAATTCAACCCGCATCGGGATCAAACCGAAAACCCATCGAACCGCCATAAGATCGAACCGGCCCGGGATCGAATCCGGCGTGTTACGACGTTTCAGCCCGAAAATGGGGCGAAATCAGGCGTTCTGCACGCCCTGCCAGGCATTGTTGCGGAACCGCATGAGATAGGTCGGCAGGATCGCCTCGGCCGCTTGGGGGGCGATGCCCAGATTTTTCAGGGTCTTGGCCTTGTCGCCGACGACATTGTCCCGGCGCAGCAGCTGCACCTGATCCGATGTCAGCGGGGGGGTGGGCAGCAGGCCCAGCACGGCGGCTTGGATCTCGGCCGCCCAATAGGGCAGCGGCAGCAGGCAGCGCTTGCGCCCGGTCTGGGCCATCACCAGCTGCATCAACTCGCGGAAGGAATAGACCGTGGGGCCACCCAATTCAAACACCTGGCCGGGAGCCTTGGCGTCGCTGAGCGCCGTCATCACGGCGTCGGCCACGTCGCCGACATAGACCGGCTGAAACTTCGGCCCGCCGTCCTTGGCTGAGGCGGCGCCGATCACCGGTAGCACCGGCGACAGCCGCGCCATCGAGGCGAAGCGGTTGAAGAAATCGTCCTCGGGCCCGAACACGATGCTGGGGCGCAGGATCGTCGCCTTGGCGAAGGCGGCCTTCACGGCGGCCTCGCCGGCTGCCTTGCTGCGCGCGTATTTGGCGGGCGATTCGGCGTCAGCGCCCAGGGCCGAGACGTGCACCAAGCGTTTGACGCCGGCAGCGGCCGCCGCCTGGGCGACGTTGGCCGCACCGTCCGCATGGACCTTCTGGAAGGTCGCGCGGCCGCGCTCATAGAGAATGCCGACCAGATTGACGACCACGTCAGCCCCCTGGACGGCGCCGGCGACCGTATCGGCCCGCGCGACGTCGGCGGGCCAGGGCACGACCTGGCCGACATCGCCCATGGGCTTCAGGAACAATGCCGATTCCGGATCCCGGCCGGCCGCGCGGACACCGTAGCCGGCGGCGGCCAGGCGGCGCACCACATGGCGGCCAATAAACCCGGAAGCGCCGAAAACGGTGGCGATGCGTCGATCCATGGAATGGTCCTCCTAAGGGATGGTCCTCCCGGGGGAGGACCGGCCGGTTACGGCAGGTGATTTTTCAGGGAAAACATAGCAACGCCAAGCGGATGTGTCGATTGCCTTAGCGGCCAAAGGGGCCTGAATTCCGGTGTCGAGGGCGGGCCGAAGCCCGGTCCGCGGCGTTCCCCCGCGAGGCGATGCTTGACAAGTCACAGCCCTACCTTTAACGAAGGCCGCTCACGCCGGGGAATTGCTCCGGCGGGTCAAGTTCCAAGCCGTTTTTTCGGCGATCCCGCGCCATTCCCGATCGTTCTTCGGGGTTCATGGCCGGGGCCCGTGCCCAGGTGGCGGAATTGGTAGACGCGCTGGCTTCAGGTGCCAGTTGCCGCAAGGCAGTGGAAGTTCGAGTCTTCTCCTGGGCACCATCTTTACCCCTCGCAATGGGGGGCGGCTTAAAGATTGATTGAACATAAGGGCGGCAGTGTCATGGACGCGCCAAGTCAATCCGGAACTCCCGTCATTCATTTGCATCAAGGCGACCTGCCCGACGGTGTGACCTTCACCGGCTCGGTCGCCGTCGATTCCGAGACCCAGGGACTGGACCTCAGCCGTGACCGGCTGTGCGTGGTGCAGCTTTCGGGCGGCGACGGGGTCTGCCATCTGGTGCAGATCGCGGCCGGGCAGCAGACGGCGCCCAACCTGAAGGCGCTGATGGAAGACGTTTCGGTGGTCAAGATTTTCCACTACGCCCGGTTCGATATCGCGGCCTTGAAACGCTGGCTCGCCATCGACTGCACGCCCGTGTACTGCACCAAAATCGCCTCCAAACTGGTCCGCACCTATACCGACGGCCACGGCCTCAAGGACGTGGTCCGTGAACTGGTCGGCGTCGATCTGGACAAGCAGCAGCAATCCTCCGACTGGGCGCGCGCGACCCTCAGCCCGGCCCAGCAGGGCTATGCGGCCAACGACGTGCTCTACCTGCACCGGGTCAAGGCGGAACTCGACACCATGATCGCCCGCGAAGGGCGGCAGCACCTGCTCCAGGCCTGCCTCGATTTCCTGCCCACGCGGGTCGATCTCGACCTTGCCGGATGGGGTGCGGTCGACGTCTTCCATCATTGACCTGTCCGCACCGTGCGGTCCGCCTCCGGTTGACGCTCGGGAATCGGCGGCGCATATTTAGGCAACGTATTTTTTTGCGATTCGCCAGTATATTAGACATATTGGCATGAAGATTGCTGGCGCCCGAGGTCCCGCCTCCGGCGTGGCCTCGGCTGAAACCGATCGGCAACGGACAAGAACGGGATTATGAGCGCGGACCAAGCCAACACCCATGCGACCGCCATCGTCGGCGAGGACCCGGCCGGCGCCGATGACCTGGCCGTGGCGCGCCGCGTCCTGGCCGCCGAAAGCGACGGGCTGAAGGCCTTGTCGGCGAGCCTGGGCGAGGTCTTCGTGCGCGCCGTCGCAATCATGGCCGCGGCCCAGGGCCGCATCGTCGTCACCGGCATGGGCAAAAGCGGCCATGTCGGGCGCAAGATCGCGGCGACTTTGGCCTCCACCGGCACGCCGGCGATGTTCGTTCATCCGGCCGAGGCGTCGCACGGCGATCTCGGCATGATCACATCGGACGACGTCATCTTCGCGCTGTCCAATTCGGGTGAAACGGCGGAGCTCGCCGACCTGATCGCCTATGCCAAGCGTTTCGCCATTCCGCTGGTCGCGGTCACCGGCAAGGCGCAAAGCTCGCTCGCCGACAACGCCGATGCGGCCCTGATCTATCCCGATTCCCCGGAAGCCTGCCCCATGGGCCTGGCGCCGACGACCTCGACCACCGTGATGATGGGCCTGGGCGATGCGATCGCCATGGCGCTGCTGGAACGCAAGGGGTTTTCGTCCGGCGATTTCCACGCCCTGCATCCGGGCGGCAAGCTGGGCCGCCGCCTGATGAAGGTTTCCGATATCATGCATGCGGGGGACGAGCTGCCCCTGGTCGCCCCCGAGATGCCGATGACCGAGGCCCTTTTGGTGATGACGGCCAAGCGGTTCGGCTGCCTGGGCGTGGTTGACGCGGCCGGGGGCTTGATGGGCGTCATCACCGACGGCGACCTGCGCCGCCACATGGCCGACAACGTGCTGGCGCGCAGCGCCGGCGACACCATGACGGCAGGCGGGGCCAGCATCGAGCCGGACCGTCTGGCGTCCGAAGCGCTCGGTATCATGAACGCGCGCGCGATCACCAACCTGTTCGTGGTCGAAAACGATCGCCCGGTCGGCATCCTGCATATCCACGACTGTCTTCGAGCGGGGATCGCGTGACCACGATGGCCATGGACTCCTATTCCGGGTTCGTCCAGGTCGCCAAGGTCATGTTGCCTGTCGCGGCGGTCGGGTTGATCGCCCTGGTCATCCTGTGGCCGCATCTGCGCACCGAGGACCTGCGGTTCCGCATCGGCTTCGCCGCCATCACCTCCAACGTCGACGGCGACCCCAACCTTCTCAATCCGCGCTATGTCGGTACCGACAACGATAACCAGCCCTATGCGGTGACCGCCGACATCGCCAAAAAACTCGACGGCGAAGGCATGGACATGCGTATCGGCCTGGAGCTGCCGAAGGCGGACATCACGCTGAAGGACGGCACATGGCTGGTGCTGACGGCGGAAAACGGCATCTATGCGCGGCGCGCCAAGACGCTGGATCTCGCGGGCTCGGTCAATCTGTTTCACGATTCCGGTTACGAATTCCGCACGGAAAAGGCGACCCTCGACCTGGCCGAGGGGCTGGCCCGGGGGGATGATCCGGTCAAGGGCCAGGGCCCGTTCGGCACCCTGCAGGCGGAGGGCTTCCGGCTGCTGAACAAGGGCCGCACGATCCTGTTCACGGGCAAGTCCAAGATGGTGCTGAAGCCTGGCGCCAAGGAGGCGAAATGACGGGCGTGCGCATGCTTGCCGCCGTTGTGGCCGCCTGGATGCTGGCCGGCCTGTCTGGTGCGGCCACGGCCCAGTCCCTCAACCTGGGGGCCGGGGACGAGACGCCGATCGAAATCTTCGCCGACAACGGCATCGAATGGCAGCAGGACAATCTGGTGTTCCTGGCCAAGGGCAACGCCAAGGCCGTGCGCGGCGACATCACCGTGCTGGCCGACCAGTTGACGGCGTTCTATACGGAGCGCCCCGGCGGCAACACGGAGATTTATCGCCTGGACGCCGACGGCTCGGTCAAGATCAAGTCGCCGAGCCAGACGGCGAGCGGCGAAAAGGCCGTTTACGACGTTGGCCGCGAGATCCTGGTTCTGTCCGGCGGCACGCCCCGGATGGTGACCTCCGACGCCGTGATCACGGCACGCCAGCAGCTTGAATATTGGGAGCAGCGCCAGATGGCGGTCGCCCGCGGCAAGGCCGAGGCGGTCAAGGACAAGCGCCGGGTGCGCGCCGATGTGCTGGCCGCCTTCTTCCGCAAGACCAAGGATGGCGAAAGCAAGGTCTACCGGGTCGACGCCTACGACAATGTGTCCGTGCTGACCGAACGGGACCGCGCCTACGGAGATCGCGGGGTTTACAACGTGGAAACGGGTATCGTGACCTTGACGGGATCGGTTAGGATCGAGCGCGGCAAGAACGAACTGAATGGTTGCAAGGCCGAGGTCAACCTGAACACCGGCATTAGCCGGCTGTTCAGCTGTCCCGGCGGCCGGACCAAGGGCACCCTGTTGCCCGGTTCCGGCGATAGAACGGGAAAATAAGAACAATATGAGCGAACTCGACAACCGCCCCGAACGTCCCGCCGCCACGCCCCGCCTGATCGCGGACAACCAGGGCTTGGTCGCCAACAACCTGGGCAAAAGCTTCAAGAAGCGGCCCGTGGTGCGCGGCGTCAGCGTCAGCATTCAGCGCGGCGAGGTGGTCGGCCTGCTTGGCCCCAACGGCGCGGGCAAGACGACCTGCTTCTACATGATCACCGGCCTGGTGCAGCCCGATTACGGCTCCATCGTTTTGGACGGACAGAACATCTCGGCGCTGCCCATGTACCGGCGCGCGCGCCTCGGCATCGGCTACCTGCCGCAGGAAGCGTCGATCTTCCGCGGCCTGACCGTGGAGCAGAACATCCGCGCCGCGCTTGAGGTGGTCGAGTCCAACCGCGACCGCCGCGAGGCGATCCTGGATGCCCTGTTGGCCGAATTTTCCATCACCCATCTGCGGCGGACGCCGGCCATCGCCCTGTCCGGTGGTGAGCGGCGGCGTGTCGAAATCGCCCGTGCGTTGGCGTCGAACCCGCATTTCGTGCTGCTGGACGAACCCTTCGCCGGGATCGATCCGATCGCCGTCGGCGACA
>CAXAVJ010000086.1:0-15347 GCA_963972065.1 uncultured Rhodospirillaceae bacterium | reverse complement strand
CGGGTGTCGGCCCCGCCGGTCGTGGACATGTTCGGATGGATGACGGCGCAAGCACCCGCGCCCGCCGCCTTGGCGGCGGACGTGACGTCACCTGGCGTTTGTTCGCTCAACCCTCGGCGGACTCGGCCGCATCCGGTTCGAACAATTGAACGGGAACGGACGGCATGACCGTCGAGATGGCGTGTTTATACACCAACTGCGTATGCCCATCCCGGCGTAGGAGAACGGAAAAGTTGTCAAACCAGGTGACAATTCCCTGCAGCTTGACTCCGTTGACCAGAAACACGGTGACCGCAGTTTTGTTCTTCCTGATGTGATTAAGAAAAACGTCCTGCACGTTTTGTGATTTTTCTGACGACATCACTCCCCACCCCAAAGTCTTTTTGCGGCCGCACCTCGCTCCTGCGCGCTGGCCGTAACGCCGCGTCCGACTTTGTTCCGGGCTCCCTGTTGTTGTTTTCTCTTTTGTTTCTACACGGCTAACCAGCCTTGTACAAAAGCTTACAGTGTCTGAGTGAACTTGCAAAGACTATCGCAGTCGGTGAAATGCAGGGCTGGAGGAAAGTCTATAAATTCGTCTAGTCGGGGCGCCTGGGGGCGAATCAGCACCGGATAACAGCCCGCCCCATGAGCGCATTCCATGTCGACATCGGCATCGCCGACGAACCATACGCCCTCCCCGGCCGTCACGCCGCCGGGATGCAGCGCCATGTCGATGGGATCACGGGCCGGCTTGTCGCGCGGTGCGTCCATGGCCCCGACCAGGGCGCCGAAATGGCCGGTCCAGCCCAACGCCTGGGCCTCCTTGCGCAGGAACGACCCCTTCTTGTTCGACACCACGCAAAGATACACACCGGCGTCCGCCAAATTCTGGAGAAGCGCCCCGGCCCCCGCCGCCGGTTGCAGCTTTTCCGCGTGAATCGCGCCGTAACGACCGTAGAATACCTCGCCGGCCTTTTCCCAATCGTCGCCGAACAGGCTGGGAAAGCTGTCGCGCAGGGATTTTCGGACCTTGGCGTGGGTCTCGGCGAGCGTCCATTCGCGCAGGCCCCAGGCGCGGAAGGTATGGTTCAGGGCGTCATGGATGATCGGCCAGGTATCGACCAGGGTGTTGTCCCAGTCGAACACGACGGCCCTGGGCAGGGGCAACGGCGGCGGAAGGTGCGAATCGGTCACTGCTTAGAAATATTCCAGTTGCACGGCGAACATGTTTTCGACCTTGCGGATCGATTCCGGCGCCGAGAACAGGATCACCCGGTCGCCGGCCTCGACCGTGGTCGTGCCGCGCGGGAACAGCATCTTGCCGTCGCGCACGATGGCGCCGACGACGACCCCCGCCGGCAGCTGGATTTCCTTCAGCGTCTTGCCGGCAAGGTCCGAGGTTTCCAGCGCCTCGGCCTCGATCAGTTCGCCCAGGCCCTCGCGCACGGCATGAACCGAATGAATGCGCCCGCGCCTTACGTGCTGCAGGATGGTCGAGACGGTGATGTTACGCGGGCTGACCACCACGTCGATGCCGAGCGATCCGATGAGCTGCTCATAGATCGAGGTGTTGACCAAAGTCACCGTGCGCTCGCAGCCGAACTTCTTGGCCAGGAGCGAGGCCAGGATGTTGCTTTCGTCATCGTTGGTGACGGCGACCACCGTGTCGGTGCCGCGGATGTTGGCTTCTTCCAGAATTTCGATGTCGCGGGCGTCGCCGTTCAGCACGACCGTGCTTTCAAGCTGGCCGGAAATGTATTCGGCGCGCTCCTTGTTGTGCTCGATGATCTTGGCTTTGACCCAGGGGTATTCGCGCTCGATCTCCTGCGCCAGGACCAGGCCGATGTTGCCCCCGCCGATGATCAGCAGTCGCCGCGCCTCGCCCGCGTCATAGCCGAAGGCGGTCATGGCACGGCTGATCTGCGCGGTGTCGACCACGAAATAGACCTCGTCGCCGGGGGCCATCTGGTCATCGGCCTTGGGCACGATGGCGCTGCCGTCGCGGACCAGGCCGACAATCACGATGTTGAGGTCCGGGAACAACTGGGTCAGCTGTTTCAGCGGCGTGTTCAACAGCGGGCATTCCTCGGTGCAGCGCACGCCGAGCAGCGTCACCGCCCCGTCGGCCAGGGGGATCATGTCCATGGCACCGGGAATGCGCAGGCGCCGTGCGACGGCGCGCGCGACTTCCATCTCCGGCGAGATGATGACGTCGATGGGAAGGTTGTCGCGCGAGAACAGGTTGGCCCACATGGGGTCGAGATAACTTTTCTGGCGGATGCGCGCGATCTTGGTCGGCACGTCGAACAGGGAATGTGCGACCTGACAGGCGACCATGTTGATCTCGTCCGTCAGGGTCACGGCGATCAGCATATCGGCGTCGGCGATGCCGGCGCGCTCAAGCACGTCCGGATGGGAGGCATGGCCCACCACCGCCTGGGCGTCCAGGGTGTCGGACACACGGCGCACCAGGTCCGGTGCCTGGTCGACGATGGTCACGTCGTGGTTTTCCAATGCCAACTGGCGGGCGATGTTGACGCCGACCTGGCCGGCGCCGCAAACGATGATCTTCATGCCGGACGCCCTTCTTTGGATACGGCGGTTGTGCGGGAAACGGTCATGACGCCCCGCGGTCTTCGTCCGTCAGGCCGAGGGACTTAAGCTTGCGATGAAGGGCCGAGCGTTCCATGCCCACGAACTGCGCGGTCCGGGAGATGTTGCCGTTGAACCGCGACATCTGGGCATTCAGGTATTCGCGCTCGAAATCCTCGCGCGCGTCCCGCAGCGACTTGGCCAGATAGCCCTCGTTGCCGCCGATGGGGCTGCGTTTCATTCCGTCGAGAAACTCCGTCGGCAGCATGTTGGCCCCCAGAACCGTGTCGTTGTCGCCGGGGGCCAGGATCAGCACCCGTTCGATCACGTTGCGAAGTTCGCGGACGTTACCCGGCCATGCGTAACTCTGCAATGCCGCCAAGGCATCCTCGCCCAAGCGGCGGGGCTGCTGGCCGGTGGCGTCGGCGGCCTGACGCATGAAATGGTCGGTCAGGTCGCGGATGTCCTCGCGCCGGTCGGCCAGCGCCGGCACCGTCAGGGGCACCACGTTGAGACGGTAGAACAGGTCCTCGCGGAACCGCCCGGCGGCGACCTCCGCCTGCAGGTCGCGGGTCGTCGACGAGATCACCCGCACGTTGACCTGCACCCGGGTGGAGCCGCCGACCCGTTCGAAATTCTGTTCCTGCAGGACGCGCACGATCTTGCCCTGGGTTTCCAGCGGCATGTCCGAGACCTCGTCGAGCACGAGGGTGCCGCCGTGGGCGCGCTCGAACGTGCCGATGCGCCGCGAACCGTCGCCGCCCTCGGTGCCGAACAGTTCCATTTCGACCCGGTCCGGCGCCATGGTCGCGCAGTTGACGATGACGAAGGGCCCGTCGGCGCGGTTGGACCGCGCGTGGATGTTGCGTGCCACGATCTCTTTTCCGCTGCCGCTCGGCCCGAAGATCAAAATTCGGCTGTTGGACGGCGCCGCGCGGTCGATGACCTGCTGAATTTCGCGTATCGCCCCCGACGCGCCGATCAGGTCCAGGGATGAGCCGGCGCGCAGCCTCAGTTCCTCGTTTTCCGAGCGCAGGCGCGCCGCCTCCACCGCGCGCCGCACGTTGAGCAGCAAGCGGTCGGCCTTGAACGGCTTTTCGATGAAGTCGTAAGCGCCGTCCTTGATGGCCGTGACGGCGGTTTCCACGGTGCCGTGGCCGCTCATCATCAAAACCGGGATTTCCGGGTGGTTCTGCTTGATCCGTTTGAGAATCTGCAGACCGTCCAGTTCGCTGCCCTGCAGCCAGATGTCGAGCAGCACCAGACTCGGCTGCCGGGCCGATAGCGCCTCAAGCGCACCCTGGCTGTCCGCCGCCTCGCGGGTGTCGTAGCCCTCGTCCTGGAGAATCCCCGCCGTGAGGGTTCGAATGTCGGCTTCGTCGTCGACGATGAGAATGTCTTGTGCCATGACAGCCCTACCCCAATCCCAGGCCGGTCGCGACCTTCATGGGATCTTTGTCGCCGTCGTTGGCGGTTTCATCCAAGTCCCGAAACACCAGACTGATCCGCGCCCCGCCGCCAGGGCGATCCTCAAGGCGCAGGTCACCCTGATGATCTTCCATGATCTTGCGGACAATGGCCAGCCCCAGGCCCGTGCCCTTGCTGCGTGTCGTCACGTAGGGTTCGGTCAGCCGTTCGCGGCCGGCTTCGGGCAGACCGATGCCGTTGTCCTCGACGATCACCGCAACGCTTTCGTCGCCGCCGCCCTGGCCGCGGCCATCGATCACTGCGACGGAAATCCGGCCTGGGTCGCCCTCGCCGTCCTCGGACTTGTCCTGAAGAATCCGGCTTTCAACGCTTTCCGCGGCATTCTTCAAAATGTTGGTGAGGGCGCGCGACACTTGACGGCGATCGCAACGCAGCATCATGTCGCCGTCCGGCAGGGCGAGGTCGATCGTGATGTCTTCCGTGCGCGACCGCTCCAGAGTGACGACTTCGCGGATCAGGTGCGATAGGTTCTCGCGCCCGATGGAGGGTTGCGGCATGCGCGCGAAGGACGAGAATTCGTCGACCATGCGGCCGATGTCCTCGACCTGACGGATGATCGTGTCCGTGCAGGTGGTGAAGGTTTCCGGGTCCGAGGTGACTTCGTTCTGGTACTTGCGCTTCAGGCGCTCCGCCGACAGCTGGATGGGCGTCAGCGGGTTCTTGATTTCATGGGCGATGCGTCGCGCCACGTCGGCCCAGGCGGCGGCGCGTTGCGCCGACAGGAGTTCGGTTACGTCATCGAAGGTGACGACGAAACCCAGCAACTGACCGGCCAGGCGTTCGGCGGCGATGCGCACCAACAGTGTGCGCTCGCTGCCGTCGCGCGCAAGCTTGACCTCGGACCGCTGTTGGCGGTCGGGCCGGCGTTTGGCCTCGGACCACAGGGGGGCGAATTCCGGCACCAGATCGACCAGCAGCCGCCCCTTGGCCCGCATCAGGTCCTCGCCGACCAGGGTTGAGGCCGAGCGATTGGGCAGGTTGATGCGCCCGTCCTTGTCCAGGCCGACCACGCCTGCCGACACGCCGGCCAGCACCGTTTCCGTGAACCGGCGCCGTTCGTCCAATTCCCGGTTGGCCGAGATCAGGCCTTCCTGCTGGCCGCGGATCTGTGCCGTCATGCGGTTGAAGGCGCGCGACAGGGAGGCCAGTTCGTCGTCGGCGTCGGGAATGTCGACAGTCGTTGTCAGATCGCCGTCGCGGATGCGCCCGGCGGCATAGATCAGGCTTGAGACCGGTTCGGCCAGCTGTGTCGCGACGGTCAGGCCCGTCCACACGGCGGCCAGCAGCAACAGCACGGAAACCACGGTGAAAATCAGGATAAAGCTGACCTGAAGGCCGCCCCGCTCACGTTGCAGGCGCTGGTATTCGCGCACCGCGTTCTGGATGGTGTCGATGTGATTGAGAACGTCCGGGTTCACGAACCGTTCAAGCACCAGATAGGCGTCGACGAAACGGTTCAGTTTGTAGATGGCGCGGATGCGGTCCTGTTCGTCGAGCGGGATCAGGGTGATCTTGCCGGCCTGCGCCTGTTGGAAAATCTCCGGGGTGATCTGCTCGGTCTCGCGCGGGCGGGAAAATTCGGATTGCGCGATGACCTTTCCCGTGCCGTCGACCATGACCGCCTCGGTGAACCCGCGCGAGCGGGTATGGAAGGTCAGGAGCGGGCTCAGGCGCCAGGGTTCTCGGGTGAGAATGCCGGAATTGATGTTCAAGTCGTTGGCCACGGCCAGGATGTCCGTGCCGAAGTTTTCCCGGTGTTCCTTCAGATAGGCGCTGGCCACGCCCATGGACTGGTCGAGCGCCGTCGAGACCCGTTCGTTGAACCAGGCCTGCACGCCGTAATGCAGGAAGGTCGCCGACATCACGGCAACCAGAATGGCCGGTGCCGTGGCGACCAGGGCGAACAGGGTCACCATGCGCACATGCAGGCCCGAGCCCGCCTGCCCGCGCCGCCGGTCGAGCCAGATCGAGAACAATCGCTGGCCGACGACCATGCCGAGAAGCAGCAGGATCCCGCCGTCCAGGTAGATCATGGCGACGATGGTTTCGATGTTCTGGGTCTGGGCCGGGCGGAACACCAGCATGAAGGCGGTGGCCACGCAGGACACGACCGCCGCCGCCGCAAGCCCGTAGGCGAGAAGCCGCTTGGTGCTCGCCCCGCGCAGGCCGACCAGCGCCCAAAGGCTGCCGAGGGGGCCTTGTCCGGGCGTGGCCGGAGGGTTCATTTCTGGCCCCGCACCACCGAAATGTCGAGATCGCGGATCTTCTTGCGCAGGGTGTTGCGGTTGAGACCCAGAACCTCGGCCGCCTTGACCTGATTGCCGCGCGTGGCCCGGAGGGTCAACAGGATCAGCGGCCGTTCGATTTCGCGCAACACGCGGTCGTACAGGCCCGCCGCCGGCAACGCCCCCGCATGGGCGCCGAAGTAGGCTTCCAGGCGTTCCTCGACGACCTGCGACAGCCCCCGGTTGGCGCCCGGGTCGCCGCTGCGGCTGCGGTCGGCGAGTTCTGCCGAGATGGCCTGTTCGGAAATGGTTTCCTCCGAATAGAGGGCGGCCAGACGGTGGATCAGGTTTTCCAGTTCGCGCACGTTGCCCGGCCAGTTGTAGGCCATCAGGCGTTCCGTGGCCTTGCCTTCGATGATCTTCCACGGCAGGCCCTCGCCCGCCGCCTTGGCGAGGAAGGTCTTGACCAGTTCGGGGATGTCCTCAAGCCGTTCGCGCAGCGGCGGCAGGCGCAGCGGCACGACGTTAAGGCGATAGAACAGATCCTCGCGGAAGCGGCCCTGGCGGGTTAGCTGGGTCAGGTCCTGATGGGTCGCGGCGACGATGCGCACGTCGGTCTTGCGCGTCACCCGGCCGCCGACGGAGGTGTATTCCCCTTCCTGTAGCACGCGCAGCAGACGGGTCTGGGCCTCCAGCGGCATGTCGCCGATTTCGTCGAGGAACAGGGTGCCGCCCTCGGCCTGCTCGAAGCGGCCGGAGGAGCGCATGGTGGCCCCTGTGAAGGCCCCCTTTTCGTGGCCGAACAGTTCGCTTTCGATTAGCTCACGCGGGATCGCGGCCATGTTGACGGCGACGAACGGCCCCCGCTTGCGCTTGCCATAATCGTGCAGCACCCGCGCGGCCAATTCCTTGCCGGTGCCTGACTCGCCGGTAATCAACACGGTCAGGTCGGTCGAGATCAGGCGCGCCAGGGTACGGTAGATTTCCTGCATGGCCGGGGAACGGCCGACCAGGGGCAGCTTTTCCACGCCGGCGTGCTCGGCGCTCAACCCCGGCTGCTCGGGCGGCGCTTCCAGGCCGCGGCGCACGATGGAGATCAACTCGTTGATGTCGAACGGCTTCGGCAGGTATTCGAAGGCACCGCTTTCAGCGGCTTTGACCGCCGTCAGGATGGTGTTCTGCGCGCTCATCACGATGATGCGTAGTTCTGGGCGGATTTCCTTGATGCGCGGGATCAGGTCGAGGCCGTTTTCATCGGGCATGATGACATCGGTGATGATGATATCGCCCTCGCCCGCCGACACCCAGTCCCACAGGGTCGAGGCCTGGCCCGTTGTCTTGACGTCCAGTCCGGCGCGGCCCAGCGCCTGCGCGACCACGGTACGGATTGCCGCGTCGTCGTCGGCGACAAGAACGGTGCGGCCGCTCATTTCAACTCTCCTGGATCAGTGTCTTCGTAGAACGGCAGCATGACCCGAAACTCGGTCCGACCCGGGCGGCTTTCGCATTCGACCACGCCGCCGTGATCGCCGACCAGCTTGGCGACCAGGGCGAGGCCCAAGCCGGTGCCGTTGGGTTTCGACGTCACGAAGGGATCGAACAGGTTGGATGTCAGGTCCTCGGGAATGCCGGGGCCGTTGTCGATGATGGAAACCTTCAAGGGCAGCGCCACCTTGTCCTTGCGGCCGGACAGCGCGAACCGCACGCCATGCTGATAGGAGGTGCGCAGGTTGATTTCGCCACCGACCTCGGGACAGGCGTCGCAGGCGTTCTTGACCAGATTGAGGAAAATCTGCACCAGCTGGTCGTGGTCTCCCGGCACCGGCGGCAGCGACGGGTCAAAATCGGCGCGAAAACGGATGTTGGCGCCGAACCCGGTTTCCGCCAGGCGCTGCACCCGGTCCAGGACCTTGTGGATGTTCACGGGCTTGCGTTCGAACGGGCCGTAATCGGTGAAGATTTCCATGCGCCCGATCAGGGTCGAGATGCGGTCGGCTTCCTGGCGGATCAATTCGGCGAGCGGCCGGTCCTCGTCGGAGGCATTCTGTTCGAGAAGCTGCGCAGCCCCCCGGATACCGGACAGCGGATTGCGCACCTCATGGGCCAGCACGGCAGCCATGGAGGTGATGGAGCGCGCCGCCCCCCGATGGGTCATCTGGCGATCGATCATTTCCGTGATGCCGCGGTCGAACATCATCAGCACGATGAAGCCGGGCGAATCCGGCAGCGGCGTCGCCTGCACGCTGAGGAAATGGCGGCCGACGCGCGGGCTTTCGATGGCAAGTTCGTGTTCCGAGACCTGGGCATTGGCCCGGCGCACCTGGGTGATCAGCCCATGTAGTGGTGAATCGGGCGGCACGAAATTGGACAGCGGCCGATCGATCAGATGGGAGGCGCTGGCGCTGAAGAAATTCTCCGCCGCCGCATTGACCATGGTGATGCGGTCTTCGGCGTCAAGCGTCACCACGGGGGCCGGCAAAAGATCCAGGATGGTCGCGGAATCCGCAGGCGAATGGGCGCGCCCGCCGGCACGGACCCGGGTGATGGTGGTTTCCATCACGCCGCGGCCCTTTCCATCTGCGGGCCATAGAACGCGGCCAGCTTGTGGCGCACGACATCCGGGTCTTCCTGGCCCATGATGTCGGCACGGAATTCCGCCGATCCGGGCAGGCCCTTGGAATACCAGCCGATGTGCTTGCGCGCGATCTTGACGCCTGCATGGACGCCGTAGTGGCTGAGAATGTCCTCGTAATGCCGACGCAGCATTTCATATTGAGCGCCGATCGCGGGATCGGGCAGCCGTTCGCCGGTCTTCAGGAAATGAATGACCTGGGCCGGGAACCAGGGCCGGCCATAAGTACCGCGCCCGATCAACAGGCCATCGGCCCCGGATTCTTCCATGCAGCGCTTGGCGTCGTCGAGGGTCAGGATGTCTCCGTTTGCAAAAACAGGGATATCGACCGCGTCCTTGACGTTTTGAATGAATTTCCAGTCGGCGCTGCCTTTGTAGAATTGACAGCGCGTGCGACCGTGCACGGCGACGGCCTTGATGCCCACGTCCTGGGCCGCGCGGGCAAGGATCGGCGCGTTCAGGCTATCGTGGTCCCAGCCCATGCGCATCTTCAGGGTCACCGGGATGGCGACGGCCTTGACCACGGCGTCGAGAATCTTGGTCGCGTGTTCGACGTCGCGCATCAGGGCGGAGCCGGCATCGCCGTTCACGACCTTTTTCACGGGGCAGCCCATGTTGATGTCGATCAGCGCGGCGCCACGGGCTTCGTTCAGGCGCGCGGCCTCGGCCACGACCTCGGGCTCGCAGCCGGCCAACTGCACCGACATGGGGTGCTCCTCGGCGCAATGGGTCGCCATTTTCATGGTTTTCTTGGCGGCATGGATCATCGCCCGGCTGGCGATCATTTCCGACACGACAAGGCCGACGCCGCAGCTCTTGACCAAGCGGCGGAACGGCATGTCGGTGACGCCGGACATGGGCGCCAAAACAACCGGGTCGGAAATCTCGACCCCACCAATCTTCATAGACATGTTGGGTATCCCATTTTGCGTGCCCATTTATTGGGCAGAACCGGCAAGAATTCAACTAAATGCGAGGGAAAGGCGCATAAATTTTATGCCAGGAGCACGCTGGTCACGAATTTGACCCCCGGATAGGCCAGGGTCACGAATAAATAGGCCAGAAAAACCAGGCGGGCGACCTGACGGCCACGGGCGCCGGTTTTCTGATGCGCGTACAGCAGCGCGCAAATCACCGCGAAAGCGGCCAGGGCGAACACGGTCTTGTGGTCGAGATGCAGGATGGACACGCCATGGGTCAGGTTTATGGCCGTTCCGGTGGCCATGCCGAGTGCGAGGACCGCCGCCGACAACCACAGGAAGCGCAGCACCACGCCCTCGCAATCCAGCACCGACGGCAGGCCTTGGGGGCGTTTCAGGGGTGCCTTGCGCTTCAGGGCGCGTTCCTGCAGCAAGGCCGCGAGAGAGGCCGCGGCGGCCACGGTCAGCAGCGCATAGGTCGCGATGGACACGCCGATATGGAACCACAACCAACCGCCGTCCCCGGGCGCCATGGTCATGGGAGATGCATTGGTGGTGCCATGGCTGAGCATGGCGAGAACGGCCAGGACCGTCATCAGCGCCAGAAACAAGGGCGACAGGCGTGCAACGTCGCGGTCGAACACGGCCGCGGCGGCAAACACCGCCATGCTGGCGCTGACCGAAACCCAAAGCGCGAACGACAAATCCGTGCGCCAATCGGCGATCGCCGTGGCGGCGGCCACGGTCCAGGCCACGGGGCCCACGACGGCCACGGCAAGCAGCATCCAGAACCGTGCCTGGGGCTGTTCCGCCTCGCCTTTCCAGGCGGCGAGCAGCGCCGGCAGCAGGGCGACCAGGGCGGCGATGTTGAGAACGGTGTCGGCGGCCATCTGTTCAGTCTCTCGTTACAACGGTCGGCTAGAACATCGCCCTACGCGCCCGGTTTGACAAGGGCCGCCTGCGCATGGCCGCCGGACGTCATGGCCTATTGGCAAAATCCCCGTTTGTTCAGTATGTTCCGCGCCTGACCTCCCTTCCCTCCCTGCGTTGGACAAGGCGGCATTGGAACCCATGGCGAATTGCACGGCCATCATCGTCGGCGCGGGCCGCGGTCATCGTTTCGGCGGCCCCCTGCCCAAGCAGTACCGGACCCTTGCCGGGGAGCCCGTTCTGCGCCATGCCTTGCGCGCCTTTGCGGCCCATCCCGCCGTGACCCAGGTGATCGGCGTCATCCATCCCGATGATCGTGAGTTGTTCGAGGCCGCCGCTCAGGGACTGGGCATCGCCGGTCACACGGCGGGCGGCGCCGAGCGGCAGGATTCCGTGCGCAACGGCCTGGAATTCGCGGCCGGCCTGACCCCCGGCGGCGCGCCGGACCTGGTGCTGATCCACGATGCGGCCCGGCCTTTCGTGTCGGCCCGGGTGATTTCCGACGTTATCGCCGCGCTGGAAGCGGCACCCGGCGCGGTCCCGGCCCTGGCCGTGGCCGATACCTTGAAACGCGGCGCGGACGACCGGGTTGCGGAGACCGTGGACCGCACCGGGTTGTACCGGGTGCAGACGCCGCAGGGCTTCCGTTTCGCCGAGATTTTGGCGGCTCACGGCAAGGCCAAGGGGCAGAGTCTGACCGACGATGCCGCCGTGGCCGAGGCCACGGGCCTGACGGTTGCCCTGGTTGCGGGTGATGCGGATAATTTCAAGATCACGACGGAGGGCGATCTGATGCGCGCCGAAGAGATGATGAACGGCGGTGAAACGCGAACCGGATTCGGCTTCGACGTCCACCAGTTCGAGACCGGCGACGCCGTGCGGTTATGCGGCATCGACGTTCCCTACAACCAAAAACTCAAAGGTCATTCCGATGCCGATGTCGGGCTGCATGCCCTGACCGACGCCATCCTGGGCGCCATCGGCGAAGGCGACATCGGCCAGCACTTCCCGCCGACGGACCCGCAATGGCGGGGGGCGGAATCGGATATTTTCCTGGCTCATGCCGCCGCCCTGGTCCGCGACCGGGGGGCGATGATCGTCAACGTTGATGTGACGATCATCTGCGAGGCGCCCAAGGTCGGCCCCCACCGTGCCGCCATGGCCGCGCGGGTCGCGGATATCCTCGGCATCGCCGGAGATCGGGTCAACGTCAAGGCGACGACCACGGAACGCCTCGGCTTCACGGGTCGAGGCGAAGGCATCGCCGCTCAGGCCGTGGCGACGGTGCGTTACCGTGGCGCGGGTCCGGCGTGACCTGCACACCTTCGTGTGAATGCCGGTTCACAGAAGCCAGACGAACGTTCTATATTTTCAGCCAACCAGCGTGGGGACGCGCTGAATCAAACGACCGGGGAACCGCCTGAACCATGGCGAAATTGAACTTTGGCAATGTCGGGGTGTTTCTGGTCGACGGCGACGCCAGCGCCCGTCAGGGCATCCGCCACATCCTGTTCAACGAAGGCTGCCGCGACATTCGCCTGGGCGACGATTGCAAGGAAGTGGTCGCCGTCCTCGGCCAGAACGATCCTGATCTGATCGTCGGAGAATTGCGCCTGCCGGACGGCAATTTCGCCGCCGTGACGCAGAAAATCCGCCAGGGAAAAATCGGCCATAACCCCTTCGTGCCCATCATCCTGGTCGTCGTCGAGGACGAGGACCCTAAGGCGATTAAGGCGGCCCTCGACATGGGCGTCGATGATGTCGTGTCGAAACCCGTTTCCGCCGTCGGCCTGATGTCGCGCATCAATCGCCTGGTGGAAAAACGCCGCCCTTTCGTGGTGACCGAGGACTACATGGGCCCAAAACGGGTGCAAGATGAGGGCGCGAAGGCCATCGACGCGCCGAACCACCTGAGCCGCAAGCTGCAGGGCGAGAAAATCGGGTTTCTCGACAAGGAAATGGATGTCGCCGCCGCCGAGGAAGACGTGAAGGGCTGCCGCCTGCAGTTCATCGGCGACGAAATCAAATCACTGATCAACGGCATCGCGCCGCGCCTGGAAAAGGGCGAGTTCGACCGGGACCTGCGCAACACACTGGCCCGCGTGGTGGCGGAAGCCATGCGCGCCCAGGATCAGCTTGAGAATACGCGCTACGAACATGTCGCCCGCCTGTGCAGCAGCCTGAGCGGCGTCGCCGGACAACTGCGCGATACGGGCGAGGACAGCGTCGATCTGCGCCGCGCCATGCTGCTGCGCCCCTTGTCCCAGGCCATTCAGGTGGGCTTCGCGGGCGGTATCGCCTCCGAAGAGGCCGCCAAGACCATCGTTGAGAAGATCGGCGCCGGCATTCTCAAGACTTAAAGGATCATCGGGGCGAACGCCCTACCCGTCCATTTCCGCCGATATCCAATTCAGGAACGGCGCGTGGCCTCCGGCCAGATCCAGGACCACCAGACAAGGACAATCGTAGCTGTGCAACGCAGCCGCGCGGGCAATCGCCGCTTCGGCCAGAGCGTCCCGTGTTTTCAGGATTACCGCCACTTCGCGGCCGCGCGTGACTTTGCCGTCCCAGCGATAGACCGATTCCATGGCGCCCAGGATGTTGGCGCAGGCGATCAGCCGTTCATCGACCAGGGTTTCGGCGATGCGCCGTGCTTCATCCAGGTCGGCGGCGGTCATGTAAATGAATTTTGCGGTCATCTTCAGTGCCTGCGGGCCTAATCGGTTGGCGGGGCTCGGGAACTCAATTACCATCGCCGGGGACGCGCCCCGGAGGACGGGGCATGATGGCAGGTGAGCGGGAGGCATGATGTCGCAAGGCCAGACGGAGATCAATGGACGCAGCCGGCAGGACGCCGACGCGGGGGCGCAGCCGACGGCACAGCAGCGCAAATGGCTGCGGCGTGGCTTGAATCAGGCGGGTGGGAAGCTGCCGCTGTTTGATGAACTCGGCCAGAAAGTCAGCGATCGCACGGTCAACGCCTGTATCGAACACGGCTGGGCCGAACCCTGGTTCAACAATCCCCTCAAGCCTGATTGGCAGGTCTGCAAATTGACCGACGCGGGCCGGCGCCTGCTGACGGGCGATGATGCCTGAACCATGATGTGGATGTCGCATTTCGCCCAGGTTTCTCAAAACGACACGCGTTCTGCGAAGAATAATTTTTCTCGATACACGTTCTGGGTGCGTTCGAGGGCTGGCCGTGCTGTGGTGCGCGCGGTCAAGGTGTTGAATTATCAATGATTTTTTTGAGGGGGATCGGCAACCCAGTGAACCAGTGCTTGGGGGGAGGAGGAGAAAAGTTCCGGCCCACCGGGTTACCACTGAGGCAAATTGCACTTTCCATGCCAGTCCCTGTCACCCCTCCTCATGCCATGTTTGTCACACCCTCCCATGCCGCAGAATAACCTTCCCTTCACGCCGCCCGTGCCGCCGCCCGCCGCCGGCTGGACCATCATGGTGTGCATCAACCGCCGCTTGCGCTCTGATTTGGCGTCCTGCGCCGCGCGCAGCAGCGAGGATCTGGCCAAGGCCATCGAGGCGGAAGTGCGGACTCGTGGTCTCGATATCCGGGTCGAGCGGACGGTGTGCATGGGGCGCTGCAATTTCGGGCCGACGGTGCGCGTGGCGCCCGGCGGCGCCTTTCATCTCGGGCTTGCGCCGGATGATGTCGGCGGATTCTTGGATGAGCTGGAATTGAAACTAGGCTTGAAAAAAGAAATAAATAAAATCAATGAGTTGCCGCCACCCGGCACTTAATAAGGCAATTTTTCCCAAGATTGTGATGGCAATCACAGCAGCGCTGCGGCGGGCCTGTCATAGTCGGGATGTTGGATGGATTTGTAATGAATCCTCCCTTCCCTCAAGAGCACAGACTATGGGCCGGAACTTCGTGTTCCGGCCTTTTTTCTTGTCCATCCCCTGCGGTGGACGGCCCTGCATTGGCTGCAGGGAATGTTGCTCCGCGCCGCCGCCTTGTGGGCAACAGGAATATGGGTTCTGACTTTCGGGGAAAAGTAATGGTCGGAGCGGCGGGATTCGAACCCACGACCCCCACACCCCCAGTGTGGTGCGCTACCAGGCTGCGCTACGCTCCGACTACTTTATTGGCGCCGCGATCGTTTGCCTTGGGAGGGCTCGCGGCCACCGGCAGGTACACCGAGGCAAAACCCCGGTGACGTGCGGGCCGGACTATACTTGCTGCGCCCAGTGGGAGCAACAACCCTGGCCGGGTCCGAACGATTTTTCTGAGAGGCCGCGGGCTTAGGTGAGAAGGGCCCGAATATCCTTCAATTCGGCCAGCACGGCGGCCAGTTGCGCCGCCTGCCCGTCGCCCGAGGGGGCGGATTTCGGCGCCGGGGCCGCGGGCATGTCCTGGCCCTCACCGTCGTCGTCGGTGACGCCGTCCTTCAGCAGCTTCTGCACGCCCTTGATGGTGTAGCCGTCTTCGTAGAGCCAGCGCCGGATGCGGTCGAGAAGCACGATGTCCTCGGGCCGGTAATAACGCCGGCCGCCACCGCGCTTCATGGGCTTGATCTGGGGGAATTTGGTTTCCCAGAACCGCAGCACGTGCTGTGG
>CAXAVJ010000085.1:0-15418 GCA_963972065.1 uncultured Rhodospirillaceae bacterium | reverse complement strand
GTCGATGATGACGACCTCGGCCGCCGCGCGGGCCGCCGCGAGAACGCCCGGAAAGGTGTCCGTACCGTCGCCGCCCGAGGGGGCGACGTCGAAGAATTCCGGCATCGGGACATGGCCCTTGATCGTGCGGGCATAAGCGCGGCGGTTTTCCAGAAACCGGCGCAGCGATCCCTGGCGGATGTCGGTATCGAGCACGGCGACGCTGTGTCCGGCCCGCATCAGACCCACGGCAAGATGCATGGCGGTGGTCGATTTGCCGCTACCGCCCTTCTCGTTACCGACGACGATGACGTGGCCTTGCATGCCCTGCCCGCTCACGCCGGGCGCATCCAGATGGCGGTATCGTGGAACGCGGCCCCGCCGCCCGGCAACGCCGCGTCGGCGCTGACGATCGTGTTGATGCCGCGTCCTTCCTCGAAGGCCTCGTTGGGCCAGATGCCCTCGACCACCACCGTATGGGCCTGCAGCCCGTCAAACGGCCGGACATGCACGACAAGATCGCCCAAGTCGTTGCCCAGGCGCACCCGGTCTCCCTCCTCCAGGCCAAGCGTTTTGCAGGTATCGGGATGGACCAAAGCCATGGGGCGACCTTCCTTCTTGCGGCTGGACGGCATTTCCGTAAACGAGGTATTGAGGAACCGCCGCGCCGGCGCGGCGACCAGACGGTAGGGATGGGCGTCGGTCGCGCCGTCGATAACGTCGAGATGGTCCGGCAGGGCCGACATGGCGTCACAGTCCGCGCCGATCTTCGACCAGTCGGCGGCAAAGTGGAACTTGCCGTCGCCATGGCCGAAACCGTTCAGGAAATGCGCCTCCTCGAACGGTTTGGTGCAGTCGATCCAGCCTTCGGCCAGAACTTCGTCGGCGCCGGGCCGGCCGCTGCGTTTCAACGCATCGTCGATCAGCTCCCAGGCCGTCATGTGGAATGCCGGATAGTCCGATCCCAAACGCCGCGCCAACCCGTTGATGACCTCGACGTTGGACCGGCATTCACCAAGGGGCTCGATCAGCGCCTTGTGAACCTGGAGATAAAAATGGCCGCCGCCCTGATACATGTCCTCGTGCTCAAGGAACATGGTCGCCGGCAGAACGATGTCGGCCAGCTTGGCCGAGGCCGTCATGAACTGTTCGTGCACGCAGGTGAACAGGTCGTCGCGCATCATGCCGTCGATGACCCGAGTCGTTTCCGGGGCCACTTCGGCCGGGTTGATGTTCTGGGTGAACAGAACGGTGACCGGCGGCCCACCCTTGAGCGCCTTGGCGTCACCCGTCAGCACGCGGCCGATCTGCGACATGTCCAACGCACGTGTATTCGGATCGACCACGTCGAGCCCTTTGATCAGGGTGCCGTCGACGCCGTAAAGCTCGCGGTTGGAAAACAGCGCCCCGCCGCCCCGGTGCTTCCATTTGCCCGTAACCACCGGCAGGCAGGTCACCGCATGCATGTTGGCGGCCCCGTTGCGCGATCGCGTGAAGCCATAGCCGACGCGCAGATAGGCGCGTTCCGTCCGGCCGTAGAGCCGGGCCAGATCACGGATGTCGTCGGCCGGGATGCCGGTAATTTCCTCTGCCCATTCGGGTGTGCGCGTGGTCAGGTGCTGCTGCAGGCGTTCCGGGCCGTCCGAAAAATCGCGCATGTAGTCCCAATCGGCCAGGTTTTCCGCGAACAGCACCTGCATGACTGCGCAGGCCAGGGCGCCGTCCGTGCCAGGACGGATCGGAATGTGGATGTCCGCCGCTTCCGCCGTCGGCGTACGATAAGGATCGATGACGACCAGTTTTGCGCCGCGCGTCTTCCGCGCCTTGGCGATATGGGTCATCACGTTGACCTGGGTTGAGACAGGATTGCCGCCCCAGACGACGATCAGGTCCGATTCGCCGATCTCGCGCGGATCGGCCCCCCAGATCTTGCCGTGCCCGGCGACCCAGCCGTTGCAGGCCGTCGTCACACAGATCGTTTCGTGTTCCCGGGAAAACCCGAAGGCATGGCGGAAACGGTGGATGCTGTCACGTTGCACCAGCCCCATGGTGCCGGCGAAATGATAGGGCCAGACCGCCTCGGCGCCATGCGCCACGCGGGCGCGTTCGATGGCTTCCGCAACCTCGTCCAGGGCCTGATCCCAGGAAATCTGGCGGAATTCCCCCGACCCCTTGGCACCGACACGTTGCAGCGGGTG
Source organism: uncultured Rhodospirillaceae bacterium (assembly GCA_963972065.1). GTDB lineage: Bacteria > Pseudomonadota > Alphaproteobacteria > Rhodospirillales > Casp-alpha2 > UBA1479. The sequence continues at coordinate 13,241 of CAXAVJ010000085.1, read as the reverse complement.
GGTCAAACGCTCCGGATGATGGACCCGCTCGCGATAGGCCGCGACCTTGGCGCAGATCACGCCCGCCGTGTAATCGTTGCGGGGGTTGCCCCGCACGCGGCCGATGGTGTGGTCGTCAAGGACCTCGACCTCAAGGGCGCAGGTGGACGGACAATCGTGGGGGCAGGCCGTGGGCCGGTATTCGGGTTGCATGGCGGAAATCTACTCTCCACCCCGCCGTCGGACAAGGAACCGATAGGGGCTGGACAGGAGAAATCGCGGTCCCATTCACCGCGCCGCCGCCGCCGTGCTATGCTGCGGATCACTGCCGGATAAGGACTGATTAACCCTTGCCCACTATGGTATCGGCGGGAAAAAGCATCGACAGGAAGACCATGACCGCATTCCGTCCGACCGTCCTTTCAGGCATCCTGAGCGCCGCCCTTCTGGCCATTAGCGCCCTCACGCCCGCGGCGGCACAGGCGCCGGGTCAGGTGCGCGCCCAGGGTGAGCCGGTGCAGGCCGACCCTGCCGGCCCCGGCGCGCCCGTGCTCGGCAAGCTGACCAATTACCGCGACGAAATGCGCCGTCTGATCACCAACATCGCCAAATTCGCCCGCGAAAAGAACCCCGGATTCGTCATCATCGCGCACAACGGCATGGAGCTTCTGCAAAAGCGCGACGAAGTGGACGAGAAAAAGGTCTATCCGGCCCGCGCTTACATGATGTCGATCGACGCCATCCTGCAGGACAGCATGTTCTACGGCTATGAAACCTTCGGACAGCCGACGTCCAAGGAGATGAAGGAAACCTTCGCCCATCTGGTCGAAGTCGCCAAACGCGACCGGGTCAGCATCCTGACCATGGATTTCGCCCGCGACCCGAAAAAGATCGACGAGGTTCTGGCCGCCAGCCGCAAGCAAGGCTTCCTGCCCTTCGTCGCCCACAAGGAACTGTCCGTCATGAACAGCCTGCCGCCCTATCCGGCCAGGCCGTTTCACGAAAATTCCAACCATGTCCTGTCCATGTCGGGCGCTGAAAACTATCTCTATCTGCGCGATACCACCGCTTTCGGCCAGGAAGACGAATTCGCGCTGAAACTCCACGACACCAATTACGACATGGTCATCGTCGACGTATTCCACGGTCGCAAACCGTTCTCCAAACGCGCGATCGAAACCTTGAAGTACAAGAAACTGGGTGCCCGCCGTCTGGTCCTCGCGCGCATGGATGTGGGCACGGCGGCGACCTACCGTTTTTACTGGAAGGCGGGCTGGCAGTCGGGCGCACCGCGCTGGATCACCGCCCCCTACCCCACGGACCCGGACCGCTACTTCGTCGAATACTGGCGGCCCGAATGGCACAACATCCTCTACGGCAACGCCAATTCCTTCACCTTCGGCCTGCTGGCCCAGGGCTACGACGGCGTGGTGATCGAAACGGTCGAGGCCTACCGCTACTTCGAATCCGACGGTCAGGACATGGCGGCTTTCAAGTAACCGGCGGCCCCTTCCGTACCGCATCCGGGACATGGCCCCGGCCGCTTGGGAGAACGGGCAGAGCATGCTGACCAGGACCGACAGCTACGACAGGCTCTACGACACCTTCGCCTGGGACATCCCGGCGCGGTTCAACATGGGCGTCGATGTCTGTGACAAAAACGCGGCGCGCGACACCGACGCACCGGCCTTGATCGTCACCTCGGCCGAGGGCGACCTGGTGACCTACAGCTTCGGGGCCCTGCGCGCCTTGTCCAACCAGACCGCCAACATGTTCCAGGCCCACGGGCTGGCGCGGGGTGACCGCGTCGCCGTGCTGCTGCCGCAGTCGGTGGAGGCGGCCTTGACCCATGTCGCGGCATGGAAGGCGGGCCTGATCTCTGTCCCCCTGTTCACCCTGTTCGGCGAGGATGCGCTGAATTTTCGACTTGTCGATTCAGGGGCCGCCGCCCTGGTCACGGACCTCGCCAATTATCCCAAGATCGCGGCCCTGGCCGACGTCCTGCCGGACCTCAAACAAGTCTACGTCATCGACGCCGGGGCCGACGGTGCCGGGTTCACGGATTTCTGGGGGGCGCTCGGCCGCGCGTCCGACGCGTTCCGGCCCGTCGATACGGCCGCCGACGATCCCGGGCTGATCATCTATACCTCGGGCACCACGGGCAATCCCAAGGGGGCGCTGCATGCCCACCGCTGCCTGCTGGGTCATCTGCCGGGGGTGGAGATGTTCCACAACTTCCTGGGCCAGCCCGGCGACCTGATGTGGACGCCCGCCGACTGGGCCTGGATCGGCGGGCTGATGAACACCCTCATGTGCGCCTGGCACCACGGCGTGCCCGTGGTCGCCCATCGCGCGCGCAAGTACGATCCCGAGGAGGCGCTTGCCTTGATGGCGCGCTTGGGCGTGCGCAACACCTTCATGCCGCCGACGGCGCTGCGCCTCATGAGCAAGCTGCCGCCGCCCCGAGACCGCCATGCGCTCAACCTGCGTTCCGTCGCCTCGGCGGGGGAACCCGTGGGGACCGAGCTGATCCAATGGGGCCGCGAAGCCCTGGGCCTGACCATCAACGAATTCTACGGCCAGACGGAATGCAACGTGGTCGTTGCCACTTGCGCCGAGATCATGGAAGCCAAATCCGGTGCCATGGGCCGCCCCGCCCCGGGGCACGCGGTCGACGTCATCGACGGCGACGGCAATATCCTACCGCCGGGACGCGAGGGCGACCTGGCCTGCCGCGCGCCCGATCCGGTCTTGCTGTTGGAATATTGGAAAAACCCGGCCGCCACCCAGGCCAACCTGCGGGACGGCTGGTGGCGCATGGGCGACACGGGCTACCGCGACGACGAGGGCTATCTGTGGTTCGTCGGGCGCGGCGACGACGTCATCACCTCGGCCGGATACCGCATCGGTCCCGGCGAAATCGAGGACTGCCTGAGCCGCCATCCCGCGGTGCAATTGGCCGCCGTGATCGGCGTACCCGACCCGATCCGCACCGAAGCGGTCAAGGCCTTCATCGTGCTGATGCCAGGGTTTGAAGGCGGGACCACGACGGAACGAGACATCCGCGAATTCGTGAAGACGCGCCTGTCATCCCACGAATACCCGCGGCAGATCGAATTCGTCGATCAATTGCCCATGACCGCGACCGGCAAGATCAAGCGCAAGGACCTGCGCGACGCCGAACGGGCAAAGACCGGCGACACCTGACCACCAACCGTTTCAAGCTTCTTCTTAAGCTTCAGCGGCTGTCCACAAGCCCTAGGTCAAGACGCCTGGTCCACCCATTGAATGACGAAACCATCGTCGGGCGGGAACCGCTCGGCGATCATCTCGCGGGCCGTGTCTTCGTCAGTGGCGACGACATCGTGAACCTGGGCATCGGCCCAGTTGTCGTCGAAGAAAGAATGGGATTGATTGTCCTTAACGAGTGACCGGACATCCTTGTTGTAGATGGCGACTTCGAAAATCTTGTCGCCGTCCTTGGTCGGGTGCCTCATCCGCCAGCCCCTTTTTTCAGCGCGCCTTCCGGATTTGTTTCCTCCGGGTCCCCTGCCTCCGCATCCGAAAGAAAAGCGCAAGCAGCGGAATGTCTTTTGTTATGGTTATGTGACAATCGTTGCCGTCCGCTACTTTCAATGTCAACGAGCTCCTCGAATTGGCTTATATTTCCGGATAAACCATCGGTTTTCAGCCATTTTTGACAATTTCCACCGCTCCCCTCGACATTCCGCGCGGGCCTCTTCAGCGTCGAATCGCGTCTTCTTCCACTTGAACAGGAACAGTGATGTCCAAAACGATCGACTACTATTTCACCGTGACCTCGCCATGGTCCTATCTGGGGGATGCCCGGTTCCGTGCTATTGCCGACCGGCACGGCTGGCGGATCAATCACAAGCCGGTCGACATGGGCGAGGGCTTCGCCGTCTCCGGTGGCCTGCCACTCGCGAAACGCCCGCCGCAACGGGTCGCCTACCGCATGATGGAACTGAAACGCTGGCGCGCCCGGCTCGGCGTGCCCCTGACGCTGGAGCCTGCATTCTTTCCCGCCGCCGACAAGACGGCGCGACGGCTGATCCTGGCCGCCAAGAAGGATGGGCTCGCCGCCCAACGATTGGGGGAACTGGTCCATGCGTTCATGCGCGTGGTCTGGGTCGATGAAAAGGACATTGCCGATCCGGCGACCCTGGCCGAGATCATGGACGGCATGGGGTTGGACAGCGCACACCTGCTGGCAAGCGCAGACACCGCCGAGGTCGACGATATTGCCCAGGCCTATACGGAACAGGCGAAAAGCATCGGCGTGTTCGGCGCGCCGACCTATGTCATCGACGGGGAACTGTTCTGGGGCCAAGACCGCCTTGATTTCGTAGAGGAAAAGGTGTCCGCTCAGGGTCATGGTTGATGCCGCCGCGCTGAGCACCGTCGAATGGGTTTTCGCCTATGGCTCGCTCATGTGGAATCCCGGGTTCGCGTACACGGACCGCCAGTCCGCCGCGCTCGACGGGTTTCACCGCGCGTTCTGCATCTACTCCCACCACTACCGGGGCACACCGGCCAAACCCGGCTTGGTCCTGGGCCTGGACAAGGGCGGCGACTGCCGGGGCATCGCCCTGCGTTTCGCCCCCGCCGATCGCGACGCGGTCGTCGCCTACCTGAATGAACGAGAGTTGACCGGCTACGCCTACCGCCCGGCAATCGTCACGGCGACACTTGAAAACGGGCAGCCTGTCACCGCCTATACCTTCGTGACGGACCCGACCCATCCGCAATACGCGGGCGACCTTGGCCCGGCGCGGTCGGCGGAACTGATCATGGCGGCCTCGGGGCAAAGCGGGCTCAACCGCGATTACCTGATAAAAACGCTTAGTCAGTTGGAATTGCTGGGGTTTCGTGATGACGCTCTGCATGCCCTGCTGGCCCGGGTGCAGCATCTGACGGGCCTTCTCGACCAAGGCAGCGGGATTTGACCTGCCCGCGCAGGTCCGTCGGCCATGTGCGCAATTCGGGACGCCGTGATAGAATCCGCCCGGCGATAAGGAAAGTTTAAGGTTTCCCTGGTCAAATTCACGGTTAATGGCAGATGAAGACCCTGCCGACGGCGGGCCACAGGCCCGAATGGCCGCACTCACCGCCGGATAACGGAGCAAGGCAATGGCTGAAGACACCGCCCCCGAAGAGAAGAAGGAATCTGAAAAGGTTCATGCTCTCTATGACGTTCAGGTGGAAATCACCGCCGTCCTCGGCACGGCGGAAATGCCGATCAGCCAGATCTTGAAGCTCGGCCGTGGTGCCGTCGTGGAACTGAACCGTACCGTCGGCGAGAACATCGAAATCCATGCCAACAACCGGCTGGTCGCCAAGGGTGAGGTCGTGGTCGTCGAGGACCGCCTGGGCGTCACCCTGACGGAAGTTCTGAAAATCAGCCAGTCCCTTAAACAGTAAGGCCGCTTGAATACCCCGCCCTGACAAGGCCGGGCCCCTGGAGTAAAGGCAACCGCCATGGCCACCGACAGTGAAATCTACCGCGCCGCTAATCTGTTGATTCAGGAATTCGGCGAAATGGCGCCCATCGGCGCACAGGTGAAGGCAGATCAGATGCAAGACCGGGGGGACCGGGCCGCGCGCTCTGTCTGGCTCCGCGTCGCGCGAGCGACCCAGGAACTGCTTTCCGACTCCTCGCCTGACGCCGCCGTCCTGAATTGACGTCCGTCTGCGGTTAGCCGTCTTCTTCGAGCGGCCGCGCGATGTCGCGCGGGCTAAGCATCGTCATCGCCCGCCCGGGATCGATCATGGAAATGAAGTGTGTTCGTAACAGTTTGTCGGCGAGAACCGCCGATAACCGCCGGCTTTCTTCTCGTGAGATACGACGCTCAATCCCCTGCATATCCTCTAACGCATCGTTGACGAATTGGGGGTCTGCAACCATATCGGCAAAATTGGGGCGCCTGGCCGGCCCGTCGGCAGACCGCTCATCAACGGCCCCGACGAGAGCCCCCCCATCGTTGGAATTAGAAAAAGCGTCGTCAGAAAACAGGCCCGTGGACGACGCAATCTCAAGCGTCTCATTCTCCAGACTCCGGCTGAGCGTCGCCGCGCGAATCTCCAACCGCCGGTCACGGGCGTCTGCCGCACGAATCACGTTTTGACGGGCGGCACGGTCCTCCTGCACCTCGTTATAGGACAGGATACGCGCAATACCTGAACCGGAGACAACCTCAACCATAGCCCTGATTATGGGGTAATTTCATGGTTAATGCGAGCCCGGCTCCCACCCTTCACGCAACTTTGAATAATTTCGCGCAATGCCATAATAGCTAACGTCGTGATATCGTTTTCTCCTCTGCACAATCGAGGACCTTTGCCCCTATGCCTTATCGCCATCGCCGTTGTCCATCGGCCCCTATCCAGGCCCTGCTTTCCCTGACGGTAGTGATGTTGATGCTGACGACGGTGCCCGCGCGGGCCGGCGATGGTCTGCTCGACACCATGTTGAAATCGGCCAAGAACGCGCCCGAGAAGCTCTATGAAGGCAAGGCCAAGACCTATCGCGCCGGGGTGATGACGCCTGAGACGCTGGCGGCCTGCCTGATTCTGGCCCACCGTATCGACGCGGTCGCCACAGAAATCGAGACGGCGAAAGGAACGATCCGCGACCTGGACGGCCGGATCCAAGAGGCCGGGCCGCGCCTGCAGCATCAGGCCATGGCCGCCCTGACCGACCCGGAACGGCGCAAGGCCTACGAGGCGCAGATTGCCGATTACAACGCTTGGGTCGAGGAACGGCGCGGCGCGGTCGAAGGCCATAACCGCCAGGTTCGTCTGTATTCGGAAATGTCCGGGCGGTTCAACGGGGAATGCAACGGCCGATCGTACTTCCCGAGCGACCTGGATGCCGTCAAGGGCGGCCTGCCGCCCACGGTCGCGGCGCGTCTGCAATAGCCACGGCGATGCCCCTCAAAGGCTACGGGCTAAGCGTCAGCACGTCGCCATCGACCCGGTAGCCGCCCAGCCGGCCGAGAAAACTCATACCCAAAAGAGAGCGTTTCATCTCGGCCCCGTTGACCGATGCCCGCACATCCGTAACCACGATGGGGCCGATGCGGATGTCTTCCAGCCGCACGGGTGCGCCCGTGACCGTGCCGTTGGCGGTCTGATAGATACGGTTGAAGTTAAGCGACTTAAGATCAAAGCCCAGGCGTTCAGCATCGCGGGGGCTGAGCACCACGTCGCTCGCGCCCGTGTCGACCAAGAAACGGACGGTGACGCCGTTGACCACGGCCTCGGCAACGAAATGGCCGTGGCCGCCGGCACGGATGGCGACATCACCGACGGCGGTTTCCTGGGCCCGGTGGGGCAACAGTTCGCCGGTCAGGCGGTCGCTCAATGCCTGAAACTCGGCGCGGAAGGAATAACCCAGCAGCAGCACGGCCCCGAGCCCGACCCAGATCGCGGCATGGCGCAGGGCCTGACGGGCCTGGAACCGGCCATGGGCGATGGCTGCGCCGCCGATCACGGCGACCAGCAGCAGGGCATGGGTCAGCTGGATCTGCTCGCCCCGCGTCGTCAAGGCTTCGGGAAACTGCAGGGCCAGGAACAGGACCAGCCCGGCCAGGGCCAGGCCGATCACAATCATCAGAATGACGGAACGTCTCATGGCATGAAAACGGGTAGCCCCGCCGTCACTTCTTTGCGGGCGCGGGAACGACGCAGCGGAACACGCTGACGCTGGACTGCACGAACAGAAGCGACGACTGGCGCGGGCCGGTCATCACATGCTGGGCACGGCGCCCCAGGGTCTGGCAGTAATCGTCGGCCTTCGCCTCGGCGACGAAGAATTGGTTCGCCGCATGCTCGATGGTGATGTCCTCGCCGGTCTTCTCGACGACCGTACAGGCGCCGAGCAAGGCGAGCGCGGTGATGGCGATGGTCTTGCGCATGGTCCTCTCCCGTTCCGGCGCGATGGCAGGCGGCAAGACTAGCATATTTTCCGGCAGGATTAAGGCCGTCGCACGGACTGGAAATTGAACCGCCCGGCCTTTGTTGCGACTCATTCTCAATATGGATATAGTGCCTCCGCATTATGCAAGGAAAGCCGCCCCGGAAAGGCCCCATGTCCGACGACCTCGACGACCTGTTTCGCCGCTATCATCAGGAACTGCACCGTTTCGCGCGGCGCCGCCTGGGCGAACCCGACATGGCGGCGGATGTCGTGCAGGACGCTTTCCTACGCTATGCGGTCATGGCCGGCCCAGGCGGCGCGGGCCAAGCGCAGGCCGTGCGCAATCCCAAGTTCTTCCTGTTCCGCATCGTCTCCAACCTGATCATCGATTTGACCCGGCAGCGCGCCCGGCGCGGCACGGAAACCGGGCACGGGGCGATGATCGACGCCCATCCCGACGCGACGCCGTCGCCGGAACGCATGGCCATGGGCCGCCAGGACCTGGCCCGCCTGGCGCAAGCCATCGACGGCCTGCCACCGCGCTGCCGCGAGGTTTTCGTCCTGGCCCGGATCGAAGGCCTGAAGTATCCCGAGATCGGCGCCCGCCTGGGCATTTCGCCGAAAACGGTCTACAGCCATCTGGTCCGTTCCCTCGCCCTGATAAAAATCGCCATGAACGCGGATTCCGAATCGGACCTTTGACAGGCCCGGTCGTCTTATTGGATAGAGGGTTCGGACGAAAACGTCCCCTGCCCGCCAAATCCGCCGTTTGTTTCGGAGACATCCTGCCCGTGGCCGACACGCCCGACTTCCCGAAAGAGGTTTATGACGCCGACCGCGCCGCCGGCCACGACGCCGACCGCGCCCTGGCCGGGCTCGACACCGCGTCGCGGCAGGCGGTCGAATGGCTGGCCCGGCGGCACGACCCCGATACCACCGGGTTCGACGCCCGCGCGTTCCAGGCCTGGCTCGCGGCAAGCCCGCGAAACCGCCGCGCCTTCGCCGAGGTCGAGGCCCTTTGGCGGGCCGGCGACGTGGCGGCCGGAACCGGCTCCGCCACCGGCCCGGCACTGTCGCGCCGCGCCTTCGGCCGCCGGGCGCTGGCCGCCGGCATCGCGGCCCTGGCCGTGACCGGCGCCGGCACCCTGGCCCTGGCGCCGGAGCCGGCGGATTTCCGCACCGCCCCCGGCGAGACCGCGCACATCACCCTGCCCGACGGCACGGCGGTGGACCTGTCCACGGATACGGCGCTGCGCCTTGTCTTCAGCGGCAGGGAACGGCGGGTGGAACTTCTATCCGGCGAGGCCTTTTTCGCCGTCGCCAGGGACACGGCCCGCCCGTTCCGCGTGGCCGCCGGGGATACCGAGGCCGAGGCCCTGGGCACCGCCTTTTCCGTGGCCCGTCTGGACGACGGTGCCCGCGTCACCGTGACCGAACACAGCGTCGCGGTGACGGCGGGGGGCGAGCGCCGGGTGGTCACCGCGGGCCAGCATGTCGTGGCCTCCGCCGTCGGCGGGCATCTGCGCCTGAGCCCCATCGAGGGTGCGAACATCGAACGCGACCTTTCCTGGCGCGCGGGCAAGCTGGTGTTCCTCGACCGCCCCCTGGGCGAGGTCGTGGCAAGTCTGGACCGCTGGCGACGCGGCCGCACGGTGATCCTGGACCGCACCTTGGCGACGCGGCCGGTGACGGTCGTGCTGGACACCCGGCGCGCCGGCAACGCCGTGCCCATCCTGGCCCGCGCCGTGCCCCTGCGCTGGACCGACGTGACGCCTTATCTGACGCTGGTGTACGCCGCCGACTGACGCATTTTCTGCGTCCCCCTCACCCCAACCCTCTTCCCCATGGGGGAGAGGGAGATGGCGGCGGCGGGTGTCCCCTCTCCCCTCCGGGGAGAGGGATAGGATGAGGGGACCGAAGGCGGAAAAAAAATCACCGTCCCGACTCAGACATTCGCCCCGCCCCGTCGTCTTTGCAATTGAGACGCAGATGCATTTAAGCATCCGCCCGGCACACCAAGGGGAATTGGGGAAAGTCATGAATCAATCCAACGGCGCGGTCATACCGGCCTCCACCCGCGTGATGACAGACAAACAGCGCCTGCTTTGCACCACGGCGCTTGCCGGCGCCATCCTGCTGGCCGGGCTGTGGGCCGGCACAGTCCATGCGGACGACATCGCGGCCGCACAGATGAAGGCCCCGGCACAACCCCAGCCCCTGCCCCAGACGGAGGCGGCGGATCAGGCGCAGGCGGACCGCACGGTCACCCTGGACCTGCCCACCCAGAACCTGTCCGCCGCGCTCGTCGCCTTCTCCAACGCCACGGGCATCGACATCGTGTTCGACGGCCAGGTCCCGGCGGACAAACAGGCCCCGGCCCTGAAGGGCGAGATGACGGCGGCGACCGCGCTAAACCGCCTGCTGTCCGGCACGGGCATCACTTGGACTTTTTCCGACGCCAAGACCGTGGCGTTATCCACGCCTAAACAGACTGGCGAGCGGATCACTCTGGGGACCGTCTCGGTGGAGGGGGCCGCACCCCGCGATCCGGGCCGGACGGAAGGCACGAACTCCTATACCGGCTCCCAGGTCACCGTAGGTTCGAAAACCTCCGTCTCCGTTCGCGAAGTACCGCAGTCCGTCAGTGTCGTCACCCGCCAAAAGATCGAAGACCGCAATTACACGGGCCTGCAGGACGCCATGAAAGAAACCACGGGAATGACCGTGGGACGCTTCGACAGTGCAGGGTATTTCACCGAGATTTACGGGCGCGGGTTTCCGGCTGATTCCTTCCTGCTCGATGGCGCTCAGGTTGAGCATGACGGAAACTTGGCAATCAGCTTTGATGCTGCGATCTATGACCGTTTCGAAGTTCTGCGTGGTCCGGCGGGGCTGTTCCAGGGCAATGGTGAACCAGGGAGTTCAATCAACCTTGTGCGCAAGCACGCGGAGAGGAACCTGCATGCCAAGGCCTCAGCAACGGCGGGGTCGTGGGAGACTTACAGGGGTGAGGCAGACGTCAACGCGCCTTTGGTCGATTCGGGCCGGGTGCGGACTCGGTTTGTGGCCCTATACGATGACCGGAAGTCATATATCGATATCGTCGGCGCCAATAAGTTCCTCGGCTATGGGACGTTAGAAGTCGACCTGACGGATGAAACGACCTTATCCGTGGGCGCCACCTATCAAAAAATCAACGCCGTGCTCGACCAGGGATTGCCCGCTTACGCGGACGGCACGTTGCCGAACGTAGATCGGTCGACCTTTACCGGCGCGGACTGGAACAGCCAGGATTTAACCTCGCAAGACGTTTTCGTGGAAGTGAAGCACCGCTTTGACAACGGTGGCCATGCGCAACTTGTGGCGCGGACCTATGACCGGACCATGCTCTATCGCGGCGCCCGGGCAAGCGGCGCGATCAACGCGGCAACGGGTGACTTCAACGTCCAGAAGTTGGAGTTCGGCAAGTACGAAAACTCGTTCTCCGTCGATGGGTACACGACCCTCCCTTTCGAATTCATGGGGCAACAGCACAATCTGGTCGTTGGGGGTGACTACAGAGACTTTATCGAACAGCGCACGAGTTTTTCCTCAACCAACGGCTTTACCTCCAACATCTTTGCGCCGACCCACAATTTCAGCAATCCGGTTTACGGCGAAAGCAAGGGGACCAAGAGCGAAGAAGAACAGTTCGGCACCTACGGCCAGTTGCGGATCAAACCGCTGAACCGCTGGACCATGATCTTCGGCGGGCGGGCGACGTGGTGGCAGGCAAAGACCGCATCGCAGGTCCAGAACGTGAGCGGTGAATTTACCCCCTATGTCGCCACCGTGGTCGATCTGACGAATGAAATATCAGCCTACGGCTCCTATGCGTCGATCTTCAAACCACAGTCGAACACAACGTCCGCCGGTGAGTTCCTGGACCCCCGAACCGGCAATCAGTACGAAGTCGGGTTGAAAGGCGAATTCATGGACGGTCGGTTGGTGGCCCATGCGGCCGCCTTCCGTATCAACGACGAAAACCGGGCGATCACCGACCCAAGCGACTCAAACTTCTCGATCGCCACAGGCAAAGTACGCAGCCAGGGTGTGGAGTTTGAAGTCAGTGGTAGCCCATTGTCGAACTGGGAAATGGTTTCCGGCTACGCCTATACGTTTACGGAATATCTCGAAGCGAATGACGGCGACGAAGGCAGCGCTTTCGCCGCCTATACGCCAAAGCACTCGGCTAACATTTGGGCACGCTACACCTTTCCCGACGGAACTTTGAGTGGCCTTAGCCTCGCCGGCGGGGGAAACTGGCGTAGTCGATTTTACAGCGATGACAGCGGCGTACGCTTTACCGAGGACGGCTATGTGACCGTATCCGCGCAGATCGGCTATCGACTGAACGACCACTTCTCGGGGACCTTCACGGTCGATAACCTTCTAGATGAAACCTATTTTGAGAAGGTTTCCGGTAGCAGCCGGCAGAATTTTTACGGTGCGCCGCGGTCATTCATGTTCAACTTCAGGGGCACCTTCTAAGCCCCTTTTCCTCCCGCAATGTAGACCGAACGTAACCGGCTGGAGACGCAAGCGCCCCCACCTGGCCTTCTTGCGCCACACGTCTCTTACCGTCCGTTCGCCTTCCGCCAAGCGGCGTAATCGGCCTTCGCCTTGGCCGTGGTCGCGGGGTAGAGGCCGATCACGGCCCGGCCCTTCTTCACTTCCTCGGTGACGAAGTCCTCGAAGGCGGTCATTTCGGTCGCTTCCTTGGCGATGGCGTCGGCCATGTGCAGGGGAATGACGCAGACCCCTTCATCGTCGCCGACGATCACGTCGCCGGGAAACACCGCGACGTCGCCGCAGCCAATGGGGCCGTTTAATTCGATCGCCTGATGGCGGGTCAGGTTGGTCGGGGCCGAGGGCCGGTTGTGATAGGCGGGGATATCCAGGTTCCCGATTTCCGGCGCGTCGCGGAAGCCGCCGTCCGAGACCACGCCGGCGCAACCCCGCACCATCAGGCGCGTGACCAGGATCGAGCCCGCCGAGGCGGCGCGCGGGTCCTTGCGGCTGTCGATCACCATGACGTGGCCCTTGGGGCATTCCTCGACGCCGACGCGCTGCGGATGCTTGGGATCCTGGAATACGGAAATGGTGTTCAGATCTTCCCGCGCCGGGATGTAGCGCATGGTATAGGCCTGCCCGACCATGTTGCGGCCCTTAGGAGCGACCGGATGAACGTCCTGGATGAACTGGTTCTTCAGGCCGACCTTGAACAGCGCCGTGCACAGGGTCGCCGTCGACACGTTCATCAGCAGGGCGCGGGCTTTCTTGG
>CAXAVJ010000084.1:0-15926 GCA_963972065.1 uncultured Rhodospirillaceae bacterium | reverse complement strand
CGATCGTGCCGATGTTGCAATGCGGCTTATTACGTTCAAACTTCTCTTTCGCCATCTCTTGATACTCCCTTCGGCGCCTTGGCCTTAACCGGCCAGACGGGTCTGGATTTCCTCTGAAACTTGGGACGGAACCACTTCGTAGTGGTCGAACTGCATGGTGAACTGGGCGCGGCCCTGGCTCAGTGAACGCAGCGTGTTCACATAGCCGAACATGTTGGCCAGCGGCACATGGGCGTCGATGACGCGCGCGTTACCGCGCTGATCCATGGCGTTGACCTGACCGCGGCGCGAGTTCAGGTCGCCGATGATGTCACCCATGTACTCTTCGGGGGTGACGACCTCGACGTTCATCATCGGCTCCAGCAACTGCGGGCCGGCCTGGCGGCAACCTTCACGGAACGCCGCGCGGGCGGCGATTTCGAAGGCCATGACGCTGGAGTCAACGTCGTGGGAGTTACCGTCATACAGCGTGGCCTTGATGCCGGTCACGGGGAAGCCGGTCAGAACGCCCGAGTCCATAGAGGACTTGAGGCCCTTTTCGACGCCCGGAATGTATTCCCGGGGCACGTTGCCGCCGACGACGGTGTTTTCAAACTCAAAGCCCTCGGGGATCGGCTCAAACTTGATCTTGACCCGCGCGAACTGACCCGAACCGCCGGTCTGCTTCTTGTGGGTATAGTCCACATCGGCTGCACGGCTGATGGTTTCGCGGTACGCGACCTGCGGCTGACCGACGTTGGCGTCGACCTTGAATTCGCGACGCATGCGGTCGACCAAAATTTCCAGGTGAAGTTCACCCATGCCCTTGATGACCGTCTGACCACTTTCCTGGTCGGTGGTCACGCGGAAGGACGGATCCTCGGCAGCCAAGCGGTTGAGGGCGACACCCATCTTTTCCTGGTCGGCCTTGGTCTTCGGCTCGACGGCCACTTCGATGACCGGCTCCGGGAACTCCATGCGCTCCAAGATAACCTGGTTCGACGGATCGGAGAGCGTATCGCCGGTCGTGGTGTCCTTGAGACCGACAACGGCGACAATATCGCCGGCGAAGGCTTCTTTGATTTCTTCACGGTTGTTGGAATGCATAAGCAACATCCGGCCGACGCGTTCGCGCTTACCCTTGACCGTGTTCATGACCGAAGAGCCAGCTTCGAGCTTGCCCGAATAGATGCGGATAAAGCCCAGGTTGCCGACGAACGGGTCGTTCATGATCTTGAACGCCAGGGCCGCAAAGGGCTCACTGTCGGAGTTGTTGCGCTCGATTTCCTTTTCGGGGTCGTCGGCGTCCACACCCTTGATGGCGGCAACGTCGGTCGGCGCCGGCATGAAATCGACCACCGCATCAAGAAGCGGCTGCACACCTTTGTTTTTAAAGGCGGAACCAGTCAGCACGGGAACAAAGGCGTTGGCCAAGGTGCCCTTGCGGATGCACTTCATCAGGGTCTCGGCATCGGGCTCGTTGCCTTCAAGGTAGGCTTCCATCGCCGCATCGTCCTGATCGACGGCAAGCTCGATGAGCTTTTCGCGGTATTCCGCGGCCTTGTCGGCCAGATCGGCGGGAATGTCTTTGTATTCAAATTCGGCGCCCAGGCTTTCATCTTTCCAGACGATGGCCCGGTTCTTCACCAGGTCGACGACACCCAGGAATTTATCCTCGGAACCGATCGGAAGCTGCAGCACCATCGGCGTGGCGCCCAGACGGTCGATGATCATATCGACGCAGCGATAGAAGTCGGCGCCGGTACGGTCCATCTTGTTGACGAAACACATGCGCGGCACACCGTACTTGTCGGCCTGACGCCACACGGTTTCGGACTGCGGCTCAACGCCGGCGACCGAGTCGAACACGGCGACGGCACCGTCGAGCACGCGCAGCGAGCGTTCGACTTCGATGGTGAAGTCGACGTGGCCCGGGGTGTCGATGATGTTGACGCGATGGTCACGCCAGAAGGTCGTGGTCGCGGCGGACGTGATGGTGATGCCGCGTTCCTGCTCCTGCTCCATCCAGTCCATGGTGGCGTTGCCGTCGTGGACTTCGCCGATCTTGTAGGACTTGCCGGTGTAGTAAAGGATGCGTTCGGTCGTGGTCGTTTTGCCGGCATCGATGTGAGCCATGATGCCGATATTACGGTAACGATCGAGGGGAGTTTGGCGTGCCATGTATTTAATCCATAAACCCTGGGGTTACCACCGATAGTGGGAGAAGGCTTTGTTGGCCTCTGCCATCCGGTGCGTGTCCTCCCGCTTTTTCACCGCGGCGCCACGGTTGTTGGCGGCGTCCAGAAGCTCGCCCGACAACCGTTCGGTCATGGTGTTTTCGGAACGCTTGCGCGCATGGTCGATCAACCAGCGGATGGCGAGCGCCTGACGACGGTCGGAGCGGACTTCGACCGGCACCTGATAGGTCGCACCACCAACGCGGCGGGAGCGCACTTCGATGGACGGCTTCACGTTGTCCAGCGCTTCATGGAAGACCTTGAGCGGATCGTTGCTCGTCTTCTTTTCAATCAAATCCATGGCACCGTAGACGATCTGCTCCGCGGCCGACTTCTTGCCGTGGTACATCAGGCTATTGGTGAACTTGGACAGAACCAGATCTCCGAACTTGGGGTCCGGAAGAATCTCACGTTTCTCTGCGCGATGGCGACGGGACATGAGTCGAACTCCTTACTTCGGGCGCTTGGCGCCGTATTTGGAACGGCGCTGGCGGCGATCGGAAACGCCCTGGGTGTCGAGAACGCCACGCAGGATGTGGTAGCGCACACCGGGCAAATCTTTGACGCGACCGCCACGGATGAGGACGACCGAGTGTTCCTGCAGGTTGTGGCCCTCGCCCGGGATGTAGCTGGTGACTTCGAACCCGTTGGTCAGGCGCACACGGGCAACCTTACGAAGGGCCGAGTTCGGCTTCTTCGGGGTCGTCGTGTAGACACGGGTGCAGACACCGCGCTTTTGCGGGCAGGCCTTCAACGCCGGAACCTTGTTGGAGGTCGAGGGCGCCTTCCGCGGCTTGCGGATCAATTGGTTAATCGTCGGCATACGTTTCTCAATTCCTTGCCGCGCCGGACCTCATGGTCCGGCCAAACCTTCGTTATGTCCTAAGCGCCCTTGCGGTGCGCCGCACTTCCCAGCGCGCCACCGGCGCGAAAGACGTCTCTTCAACGAAAACGACGCTCAGAAGCAGATCCCCTGAATTATTCGGGTGGGGATCACCCTGGCGCCGCGCGCTGCCCTTTAAAGGGCAAAAACGACAACCTCAAGGCCTCAAACGAGGCGGCCCTGAGGAGCCGTTCGGAAAAAACATCCCTACACTTGCCGCATCGAGGGTCGCGTTTAGTGCCTTAAAAAGCCCGGAATTCCAAGCCTTTTGAGGCACCACCACCGGCCCCTGCGAAGTGGAGCGCACTATATGGACGCGCCCCCCCGCCGTCAAGCGGAAACCGGCATTTAATTATCCGGCAAAAAACGGCGGAAATCCAAGGGTAATCCGCCCGTAACAAAGAGAACGGCGATGCCTCCCCGCCCCCATTCCCGGGGATTTGGGGAGGCATCGAATCCCGTTATCAGTCCGCGTCGACCGTTTGCGCGGCTTCGCTGGCCGCCAGGGCGGCCGATTCCTTGTTTTCCGCGTCGATCGCGGCCGCATCGTCGTCCCGTTCCGTGGCAATGGCGCGGAATTTCTTCATGATCGCCCCCGTGCCGGCGGGAATCGGGCGACCAACGATGACGTTTTCCTTCAGGCCGATCAGATGATCGACCTTGCCGGAAACCGCCGCCTCGGTCAGCACGCGGGTGGTTTCCTGGAACGATGCCGCCGAGATGAAGGACCGCGTCTGCAGACTGGCCTTGGTGATGCCCTGAAGGACGGGCTCCCCATGGGCCAGCTTGCCGCCGCGCGCCGACGCCTGGACGTTGGCTTCGTCCATTTCGACCCGGTCGATCTGCTCACCGACCAGAAGCGTGGTATCCCCCGCTTCGGTGATTTCGACCTTCTGCAGCATCTGACGAACGATGACTTCGATGTGCTTGTCATCGATCTTCACGCCCTGCAGGCGGTAGACGTCCTGAATTTCGTTGATCAGGTACTCCGCCAGGGCAGGAACGCCCAGCACGCGCAGAATGTCGTGCGGCACCGGGTTACCGTCCATGAGCGCATCACCGATCCGCACATAGTCGCCTTCCTGGACAGAGATGTGCTTGCCCTTGGGAATCAGGTATTCCACGGGCTCTTCCCCGTCCTCGGTCGGCACGACCAGGATGCGGCGCTTGTTCTTGTAGTCCTTGCCGAATTCCACGCGGCCTTCGTTTTCGGCAATGATCGCGTGATCCTTGGGCTTGCGGGCTTCGAACAATTCCGCGACGCGCGGCAAACCACCCGTGATGTCGCGGGTCTTGGCCGATTCACGCGGGATGCGGGCGATCACGTCGCCAGCATAGACGCGTTGGCCGTTTTCCACGGACAGGATGGCGTCGACCGACAGGAAGTAACGGGCTTCGAGGCCGTTATCCAGGGCGATGACCTCGCCCTTGTCGTCGCGCAGGGTGATGCGCGGCTTCAGATCGTTACCACGCGGCTGCTGCTTCCAGTCGATGACGACCTTGGACGCGATGCCGGTGGCTTCGTCCATGCGCTCGGTGATGGACAGACCTTCGACCAGATCGACGTAATTGGCGGTCCCTTCCTTTTCCGTGAGGATCGGCAGGGTGAACGGATCCCATTCCGCCATCTTGTCGCCGCGTTCGACCTTGGCCTTGTCCTTGACCAGCAGACGGGCACCGTACGGAATACGGTGACGCGCCCGTTCGCGCTTCTTGTTGTCGATCAACAGAAGTTCGGCGTTACGCGCCATGATGACCTCGACCCCGGCCGAATTCTTGACCGTGGTGCAGTTGCGCAGCTCGACCTTGGCGTCCGCCGAGGCTTCGATGGCTGACTGCTCGGTGCCGCGCTGGGCGGCGCCGCCGATGTGGAAAGTCCGCATGGTCAGCTGGGTGCCCGGCTCGCCGATGGACTGAGCCGCGATGACGCCGACCGCTTCGCCGATGTTCACCGTCGTGCCGCGGGCCAGGTCACGGCCGTAGCACTTGCCACAGACACCGTCCTTCTGCTCGCAGGTCAGGACCGAACGGATGCGCACGGTTTCCACGTCCGCTTCCTCGATCGCCGCGCAATGCTCTTCGACGACCATTTCGTTCTTGGCCACGATCACATCGCCCGTCGTCGGGTGCAGGATGTCGTCGGCCGCGGTGCGGCCGAGGATCCGTTCCGACAGCGGCGAAATCACTTCGCCGCCCTCGACGATGGCGCTGATGGTCAGGCCGCCATCGGTGCCGCAGTCGTGATCGACGATGATGCAGTCCTGCGCGACGTCGACCAGACGGCGGGTCAGGTAACCGGAGTTCGCCGTCTTCAAGGCGGTGTCGGCCAGCCCCTTACGGGCACCGTGGGTGGAATTGAAGTATTCCAGCACGGTCAGGCCTTCCTTGAAGTTGGAAATGATCGGCGTTTCGATGATTTCACCGGACGGCTTGGCCATCAGGCCGCGCATGCCGGCCAACTGCTTCATCTGAGCAGCCGAACCACGGGCGCCGGAGTGGGCCATCATGTAGACCGAGTTCACGGGCTCGCCCGGGCGCTCCGTCGAGATGTCCTTCATCATGGCGTCGGCGACCCGGTCCGTGCACTGGGCCCAGGCGTCGACAACCTTATTGTACTTTTCGCCCTGGGTGATCAGGCCGTCCATGTACTGCTTTTCGAATTCCTTGGCCCGTGCTTCGGTCTCGGCGACCAGCTTTTCCTTTTCCTTCGGAATCACCAGGTCGTCCTTGCCGAACGAGATGCCGGCGCGACACGCATAGCCAAAGCCCAGCGTCATCATGCGGTCGCAGAAGATCACCGTCTCCTTCTGACCACAGAAGCGATAGACCTCGTCGATCAGGGTGGTGATGTCCTTCTTGGTCAGCACCTTGTTGATCAGATCGAACTTGATCTTGGGATTACGCGGCAGGATTTCCGACAGCATCAGGCGGCCGGTCGTGGTTTCCACACGCTGAACGACAGGGTCGCCGTTCTCGTCCACGGTGCGGTAGCGCGCCGTGATCTTGGCGTGCAGGCTGATCACGCCGGCGTCCAGCGCCTGCTGGATTTCGCCGGCATCGCCGAACAGCATGCCTTCGCCCTTCTCGCCTTCGCGCATCATGGTCATGTAATAGAGACCAAGAACGATATCCTGCGACGGCACGATGATCGGCTTGCCGTTGGCCGGGCTGAGAATGTTGTTGGTCGACATCATCAGCACCCGGGCTTCCAACTGCGCGTCAAGCGACAGCGGCACGTGCACGGCCATCTGGTCGCCGTCGAAGTCGGCGTTGAAGGCGGCACAGACCAGCGGATGAAGCTGAATGGCCTTGCCTTCGATCAGCACCGGCTCGAACGCCTGGATGCCCAGACGGTGCAGGGTCGGCGCACGGTTCAGCATGACCGGGTGTTCGCGGATGACCTCTTCAAGGATGTCCCAGACTTCGGGACGTTCCTTTTCCAACATGCGCTTGGCCGCCTTGATGGTGGTCGCCATGCCGTAGAGTTCAAGTTTGGAATAGATGAACGGCTTGAACAGTTCGAGCGCCATCTTCTTCGGCAAACCGCATTGATGGAGCAGCAGTTCCGGGCCGACGACGATGACCGAACGACCGGAATAGTCGACGCGCTTGCCCAGCAGGTTCTGGCGGAACCGGCCCTGCTTGCCCTTCAGCATGTCCGACAGCGACTTCAGCGGGCGCTTGTTGGCCCCCGTGATGGCGCGGCCGCGGCGGCCGTTGTCGAACAGGGCGTCGACGGATTCCTGCAGCATACGCTTTTCGTTGCGGATGATGATTTCCGGGGCACGCAGTTCGATCAGCCGCTTCAGACGGTTGTTGCGGTTGATGACGCGGCGGTACAGATCGTTGAGATCCGACGTCGCGAAACGGCCACCGTCCAGCGGCACCAGCGGGCGAAGTTCGGGCGGGATGACCGGAACGACTTCCAGGATCATCCATTCCGGGCGCGCTTCGGAGGCGATGAAGGCCTCGATCAGCTTCAGACGCTTGACCAGCTTCTTGCGCTTGGCCTCGGACCCGGTTTCCTCCAGGTCCATGGTCAGGTTGGTCAGTTCTTCCTCAAGATCAATCGACGACAGCATGTCGCGAATGGCCTCGGCGCCGATGCCGGCGGTGAAGGAATCCTCGCCGTATTCATCGACCGCGTTCTGATACTGCTCTTCGGTCAGCATCTCGTGCAGCTTGAGCGGCGTCAGGCCGGGTTCGACCACCACGTAGTTCTCGAAATACAGAACCCGTTCCAGATCCTTCAGGGTCATGTCGACCAACAAGCCGATGCGCGACGGCAGCGACTTCAGGAACCAGATGTGGGCGACCGGCGAGGCCAGTTCGATATGGCCCATGCGCTCGCGCCGGACTTTCTGCAGAGTGACTTCCACGCCGCACTTTTCGCAGATGATGCCCTTGTACTTCATCCGCTTGTACTTGCCGCACAGGCATTCGTAATCCTTGATCGGACCGAAGATGCGGGCGCAGAACAGGCCATCCCGCTCCGGCTTGAACGTGCGGTAGTTGATCGTTTCCGGCTTCTTGATTTCGCCGAACGACCAGGACCGGATACGTTCCGGCGAAGCGATGGAGATCTTAAGTTCGTCGAACTGCTGGGTCGCCGCGGGCGTCCCGAAGATGCGCATCAGTTCGTTCATGTCTACTTCTCCTTCAAAGCGCTAAATGACGCTTGTTCTCTAATGAGTGCGCGTCAGTGCGCTTAGTTCATTTCCACGTTCAGGCCGAGCGACTGCAGTTCCTTCACCAACACGTTGAAGGATTCCGGCACCCCGGCTTCGAAGGTGTCGTCGCCTCGGACGATGGCTTCGTAGACCTTGGTGCGGCCGGACACGTCGTCCGACTTCACGGTCAGCATTTCCTGCAGCGTATAGGCGGCGCCGTAGGCTTCGAGCGCCCAGACTTCCATTTCGCCGAAACGCTGGCCGCCGAACTGCGCCTTGCCGCCCAACGGCTGCTGGGTAACCAGCGAGTACGGGCCGATGGAACGCGCGTGGATCTTGTCGTCGACCAAATGGTGGAGCTTCAGCATGTAGATGTAGCCCACCGTGACCTTGCGTTCGAAGGTTTCGCCCGTCCGCCCGTCGATGAGGACCATCTGACCGGAGGAATCGAGACCCGCCTTCTCCAGCATTTCGACGATGTCGGATTCCCGGGCACCGTCGAACACCGGCGTCGCGATCGGCACGCCGAACGTCAGGTTGGTGCCCAACTCCGCGACCTCTTCGTCGGTCAGGTCGGCGATGTCGGACTTATAGACGTCGTTGCCGTAGATGTCCTTGAGCAGCGCCTTCAGCTTCTTGTTGTCGCCGTTGGTCGCGTGCATTTCCTCCATCAGGCCGCCGATCTGGCGTCCCAAGCCGGCACAGGCCCAGCCCAGGTGGGTTTCCAGAATCTGCCCCACGTTCATACGTGACGGCACGCCAAGCGGGTTGAGCACGATGTCGACGGGCGTGCCGTCTTCCAGGTGCGGCATGTCCTCGATCGGCACGATCTTGGAAATGACCCCCTTGTTGCCGTGACGGCCGGCCATCTTGTCGCCCGGCTGAAGCTTACGCTTCACGGCAACGAAGACCTTGACCATCTTCATGACGCCCGGGCTCAGGTCGTCGCCGCGCTGCAGCTTGTCGACCTTGTTGTCGAAGCGTTCCTGCAGCTTTGCGATGTCTTCCTCGAACTGAGTCTTGAGGGCCTCGACGTCCTTCATGATCTTGTCGTTCTCGACAACGATCTGGGCCAGTTGGCCGACCGTGTACTGCGACAGCACGTTGTCGGTCAGCTTGGTGCCGGCCTTCAGGCCCTTCGGGCCGCCGGCGGCCTTACGGTTGACCAGAAGCGCCGTCAGGCGCGCTTCGAAGGAGCGTTCCAGGATGCGGCGTTCGTCGTCGCGGTCCTTGGCCAGACGTTCGATTTCCGAGCGTTCGATGGACAACGCACGTTCGTCCTTGTCGACGCCACGGCGCGAGAACACGCGGACCTCGACGATCGTGCCGTTGACGCCCGGCGGCAGGCGCAAGCTGGTGTCGCGCACGTCTGATGCCTTTTCGCCGAAGATGGCGCGCAGAAGCTTTTCTTCCGGCGTCATCGGGCTTTCACCCTTCGGCGTGACCTTGCCGATCAGGATATCGCCCGGTTCGACCTCGGCGCCGATGTACACGATGCCGGCTTCGTCCAGGTTCTTGAGGGCTTCTTCACCGACGTTCGGAATGTCGCGGGTGATTTCTTCCTGACCCAGCTTGGTGTCGCGGGCCATGACTTCGAATTCCTCGATGTGGATCGAGGTGAACACGTCGTCTTTCACGATGCGCTCACTGATCAGGATCGAGTCTTCGAAGTTGTAGCCGTTCCACGGCATGAACGCGACGAGCACGTTGCGGCCGAGGGCCAGATCACCCAGGTCCGTGGACGGGCCGTCGGCGATGGTATCGCCCTTTTCGACCCGGTCACCGACCTTCACCAGAGGCTTCTGGTGCAGATAGGTGTTCTGGTTCGAACGCTGGAACTTGTTCAGGTAGTAGATGTCGACACCGGTGTCGGCACTGGTGCTTTCCGACTCGTCCGCGTGGACAACGATGCGGGTCGCGTCGATCTGATCGACGGTGCCGCCGCGCCGCGCCACGATGGTGGCGCCCGAATCACGGGCAACCGGTGCTTCCATGCCGGTACCGACCAGAGGCGCTTCGGCCTTGATCAGCGGAACGGCCTGACGCTGCATGTTCGAGCCCATGAGCGCGCGGTTGGCATCATCGTTTTCCAGGAACGGGATCAGCGCCGAGGCGACCGAGACAAGCTGCTTCGGCGAGACGTCGATGTAATCGATGTCTTCCGGGCGGACCATGACGAAGTCCCCGCCCTTGCGGCAGCTGACCAGGTCGTCGACGAACTTGCCGTTCTTGTCCAGGTCGGCGTTGGCCTGGGCGATCACGTAGCGCCCTTCTTCCATGGCCGACATGTACACGACGTCGGAGGCGACCTTACCGGCCTCGACCTTGCGGTACGGGGTTTCGATGAAGCCGTATTTGTTGACCCGGGCATAGGTGGCCAGGGAGTTGATCAGACCGATGTTCGGGCCTTCCGGCGTTTCGATCGGGCAGATGCGGCCGTAATGGGTCGGGTGAACGTCGCGCACTTCGAAGCCGGCGCGTTCGCGGGTCAGACCGCCCGGCCCGAGGGCCGACAGACGCCGCTTGTGGGTCACTTCCGACAGCGGGTTGGTCTGATCCATGAACTGCGACAGCTGCGACGAGCCGAAGAACTCGCGCACCGCGGCGGCGGCCGGCTTGGCGTTGATCAGATCGTGCGGCATGACGGTGTCGATATCGACGGACGACATACGCTCGCGGATCGCGCGCTCCATGCGCAGCAGGCCGATGCGATACTGGTTTTCCATCAGTTCGCCGACCGAGCGCACCCGGCGGTTACCGAGGTGATCGATGTCGTCGATTTCGCCGCGGCCGTCCTTCAGTTCGTGCAAGGTGCGCACGACTTCAAGGATGTCCTGACGACGCAGGACGCGAACCGTGTCCTCGGTCTCGAACCCCAGGCGCGCATTCATCTTGACGCGGCCGACGGCCGACAGATCGTAGCGTTCGGAATCGAAGAACAGCCCCTTGAACAAGGCTTCGGCGGTATCCAGCGTCGGCGGCTCACCCGGGCGCATGACCCGGTAGATGTCGATCAGTGCTTCCTCGCGGGACGAGTTCTTGTCCACGGCGAGCGTGTTGCGCATGTAGGGACCGACGTTGATGTGGTCGATCGACAAGGTCGGAACCTTGGTGATCTTGGCTTCCGCGAAGGAGGCCAGGACTTCCTCGGTGATTTCCTCGCCGGCCTCGATGTAAACCTCGCCGGTTTCCTCGTTGATGAGGTCCTCGGCGATGTAGCGGCCGATCAGGTCTTCCGCCGGCACCAGGATTTCCTCAACCTTGGAGGATTCCAGCTTGGCAATGGTGCGCGCGGTCATCTTGGTGCCGATTTCAAGCACAACCTTGCCGGTCTTGGCGTTGACCAGATCGCTGGTCAGCTTCTGGCCCTTCATGCGTTCGGCGGCCAACGGCGTCTTCCAGCCGTCCTTGACCTGCTCGAACACGACCTTGTCATAGAAGTAGGCCAGGATGTCTTCGGTCGACATGCCGAAGACTTCCTGAGAATCGAGGGGCTTGCCTTCTTCGGCCCGCTTCTCGCGCAGCAGTTCCGTCGGGTCGTTGTCGAGCGCCATCAGAAGCGTCGTCACCGGCAGCTTGCGGCGGCGGTCGATGCGCACGTAGATCAAATCCTTGGCGTCGAATTCAAAGTCCAACCAGGAACCGCGGTAAGGAATCACGCGGGCGGCGAACAGGTATTTGCCCGACGAATGGGTCTTGCCCTTGTCGTGATCGAAGAACACGCCCGGGGAGCGGTGCATCTGCGACACGATCACGCGTTCGGTGCCGTTGATGACGAACGTGCCGTTCGAGGTCATGAGCGGCATATCGCCCATGTAGACGTCCTGTTCCTTAACGTCGCGGATGGACCGCGCGCCGGTTTCCTCGTCGACGTCCCAGACCACGAGGCGCAGGGTCACCTTCAAGGGAGCCGCGAAGTTCATACCGCGCTGCTGGCATTCCTCAACGTCGTACTTCGGTTCCTCGAATTCATAGCGGACGAATTCAAGGGTGCCGCGCTCTGAGAAATCCTGAATCGGGAAGACGGAGCGGAAAACCTCCTGAAGGCCGGTATTGGTCCGGTCCTCGGGCTTGGTTTCACGCTGCAGGAACTGTTCGTAGGACGTCTTCTGGACTTCGATCAGATTCGGCATTTCGGCGACGCACTGCAGGCGACCGAAATCCTTCCGAATGCGCTTGCGACCGGTAAACGTATTGGGCATTGAATGACCTCACGACGTACAAATATGTGTCCCCGGTCGGATCTCCGACGGGGTCGCCCCTCGACAGTCGGCCGCCGTGACCGATTGCCTTGGCCCTGCTCTTGATCCGGACGCGGTCAGGTGTCGGGGAGACAGCCACATGACCGATGGCCCGGCGGGGCCCCTCATCCACTTTCCCGGTCCCGGCAAGACCTGATACGGGCGGACAAGGCTTAGTCGGGTGGACCGCGGGGGGCTGTTTGATGCCCCACCGCGGTCCGAACTCGTCACCGGGCGTCAGAGCGGCGCCCGGTGTTCAGCAAAAGAAACTACTTCAGCTCGACGGTGGCGCCGGCTTCTTCCAGTTTCTTCTTGATCGCTTCGGCTTCGTCCTTCTTCACGCCGTCCTTAACGGACTTCGGCGCGCCTTCGACCAGGTCCTTGGCTTCCTTCAGGCCCAGGCCGGTGATGGTGCGGACTTCCTTGATCACGTTGATCTTCTTTTCGCCGGCGGCGGCCAGGATGACGTCGAACTCATCCTTTTCTTCTTCGGCAGCGGCAGCGGCGACCGGAGCAGCGGCGGCGGCAGCCACCGGAGCAGCGGCGGAAACGCCCCACTTTTCTTCCAGCATCTTGGAAAGCTCGGCCGCCTCAAGGACGGTCAGGCCGGACAGGTCTTCAACGATTTGTTCGAGGTTTGCCATTGTAAAATCTCCTACGGCTTGAACGGTTGTAATCGGTATAGATCAGGAGGCTCGGTTAGGCCGCCTCGCCCTGCTTTTGCCCATAGGCCGAAATGACCCGGGCAACCTGACCCGCCGGGGCCTGAAGCACACCGGCGATACGGGTCGCCGGGGTATTCAGCATACCGACGAGCTTGGCGCGCAGTTCATCCAGCGACGGCAGCGTGGCCAGGGCCTTGATGTCTTCGACAGCAAGAGCCTTTTCGCCAAGCGCACCACCAACAAGCACCAGCTTCTCGTTCTTTTTGGAGAACTCGACCGCCGCTTTGGCGGCTGCCACCGGGTCCTGCGAATACGCCATCGCGGTCGGACCGGTGAACAGATTGCTGATGCCCTGGAACTGCGTTCCTTCTAGGGCGAGACGCGTGAGCCGGTTTTTCGTCACCTTGAACTTGGCACCGGCCTCGCGCATGCGGTCGCGGAGATCGCCCATCTCGGCCACCGTCATCCCGGAGTAATGGGTGACAACGACGAGATTCGTCTCGTTGAACGCATCCTTGAGGGACGCAACCAATTGTTCTTTGTCTGATCGGTCCACGGATCGTCTCCAGTAATGATCCGGTCTGTTTCCCTAGTCGGATTCAAACCGAACCGTTGCACCTAAGGCCTTTGCCTCGCGGCCGCCCGGCGGGCGATCCAAAACAAAGACCAGCTCGCCTGTCCAGTGCAGTCGTTCAAGCCGCTCAACTGCCGGACCCCATTTGGAGCACCCGCAGGAAAACGGTTTCACCACTGTCTCGGCAGGCGGGGTTCCCCATTAAGCCCCCTCCAAATCAAGGGAGCGCCTACTGTCTGGGACAGGTGGGTCGGGACCGGCAAACCTTCAAGGCTCTGGGTCCCTTCCCTTTCCGCGTCCCCGGAATTTCTTCCAGCTGGCGGAAATTCTTAAATCGCGGCCGCCTACCCTAGAGGGCGAAGCTGGCCACGTTGATCTTCACGCCCGGGCCCATGGTCGACGACAGGCTGACACGCTGCATGTACGTGCCCTTCGCACCCGACGGCTTGGCCCGGTTGATGGCGTTGACGAAGGCAGCGATGTTTTCGCGGATCTGATCTTCCGAGAAGCTCGCCTTGCCGACGCCGGCATGGATAATGCCCGCTTTTTCAACGCGGAATTCAATCTGACCGGCCTTCGCCGCCTTGACGGCGCCGGCGACGTCCGGGGTCACTGTGCCCAGCTTGGGGTTCGGCATCAGGCCGCGCGGGCCCAGAACCTTACCCAGACGGCCGACGATGGCCATCATGTCCGGGGTCGCGATGACGCGTTCGAAATCCATCTGGCCGTTCTGAACGGCTTCCATCAGGTCCTCGGCGCCGACTACATCGGCACCCGCCTTGCGGGCTTCCTCGGCCTTGGCGTCCTTGGCGAACACGGCCACGCGAACACTTTTGCCCGTACCGTGCGGCAGCGCGACCATGCCACGAACCATCTGGTCCGCATGGCGCGGATCGACGCCCAGGTTGATGGCCAGTTCGATGGTTTCATCGAACTTGGCGGTGGCATTGTCCTTGACCATCTTCACGGCTGCTTCCAGGTCGAGCGCTTCGTCCCGGTTGATGCCTTCAGCGACGGTGCGCAGGCGCTTTCCAAATTTACGTGCCATCGTTCCTACTCCACCACTTCCATGCCCATGGAGCGGGCCGAGCCGGCCAGCATGCGGCAGGCGGCTTCCACGTCCGTGGTGTTGAGGTCGGCCATCTTCACGGCGGCGATTTCGCGCAACTGCGCCATGGTCACCTTGCCCTTGCTTTCATGACCCGGCTTGTTGACGCCCTTCTGCAGCTTCGCCGCCTTCATCAAAAGGAAGCTGGCCGGCGGCGTCTTCGTGACGAACGAAAACGTGCGGTCACCGTAGGCTGTGATGACCACCGGAATCGGCATGCCGGGTTCCAGGTTCTGCGTCTGCGCGTTGAACGCCTTGCAGAATTCCATAATGTTGAGACCGGCCTGGCCCAGCGCCGGCCCGACGGGCGGCGACGGGTTGGCTTGCCCCGCCGGAATTTGGAGCTTGATCAGCCCCGCGATCTTCTTCGCCATTTCTCTATCCTCAGTCTTTCAAATGGCCGTCCGGAGCATCGCTCCCTTGGCCGGGTTACGCCCTCACCGACAGTCGATGCCGTTGGGGGCCTGAAGAGCGTGGTACGGCCAATGGCGGGCCTCCCACGCGGTTAAACCATTGCCCGGTCTATACTTTTTCGACCTGGCTGTATTCCAATTCGACGGGTGTCGCGCGTCCGAAGATGCTGACCGCGACCTTGACCCGCGAGCGTTCTTCGTCGACTTCCTCGACCATGCCGTTGAAAGAGTTGAACGGCCCATCACACACCCGG
The DNA here is from genome assembly GCA_963972065.1 of uncultured Rhodospirillaceae bacterium. Classification (GTDB taxonomy): domain Bacteria; phylum Pseudomonadota; class Alphaproteobacteria; order Rhodospirillales; family Casp-alpha2; genus UBA1479. The sequence continues at coordinate 902 of CAXAVJ010000084.1, read as the reverse complement.
ACCTGCTCACCCACTTCGAACGTGACGCTCGGCTTCGGCCGGTCAACGCCTTCCTTAACCTGATACAGGATGCGTTGAGCTTCGGCCTCGGAGATCGGCACAGGCCGGCCCTTTCCGCCCAGGAAATCGGTGACCTTGGGCGTGTTCTTGACCAAATGCCAAGTTTCGTCCGTCAGGTCCATTTCGGCCAGAATGTAGCCCGGGAAGAACTTGCGTTCGGCGTTGATCTTCGCACCCCGGCGCATTTCAACGACGGCTTCCGTCGGCACCAGGACCTGGGGGATAAGTTCCTCCATCCCGGCCTGACGGGCCTGTTCCTCGATCGACTGAGCGACCTTTTTTTCGAAGCCAGAATAAACGTGAACGACGTACCAGCGCAGTGCCATGGATCAGCCCCCCAGTCCGAAGACAAGGCGAATGCCGAACTGCAAAACCTGGTCAACGACCAGGAAAAACAGCGCGGCGATGATCACCATGACGAAGACCATGGCGGTGGAAACGCCTGTCTCCTTGCGCGACGGCCAGGTCACCTTCGCCGCCTCTTGGCGGACTTCCTGGATGAACTGGGCCGGGTTGGTTTTTGCCATAAGTGTTTATCCGACTTCTTTTTAAGTAAGGCTTCTTCGCCTTGTTCGTACGCCGACGGGGCTGCCTGCAAGATCCGCCGAAACAGCCCCCTCGAAAGTGGCAGGGGCACCAGGGCTCGAACCCGGGACCTGCGGTTTTGGAGACCGCCGCTCTACCAACTGAGCTATACCCCTAAAGCCGCTTCGGTCATCCGGCGCCTGAACCATGGGTCCGGGCGCCGGCCAGGTGACCTTGCTCTATATAGTCGGCCCCGTTCCTTTATTCGATGATCTTGGAAACGACGCCGGCACCGACGGTGCGGCCGCCTTCGCGGA
>CAXAVJ010000083.1:0-16076 GCA_963972065.1 uncultured Rhodospirillaceae bacterium | reverse complement strand
GATCTACTCAAAATACTTCGGGCCATGGGGGGCAAGAAGGGGGACGTGAACACCCTTTTGCTGGTCGACCTTTCCGATCTGGGGCTGCCCGAGGACGACGATCATCTGATGGACGAAATCGCCGAGATCCATACCCGCGTCGCCCGCGTGCGGGGCGGCGGGGCGTATCAGTTGTCGCCGACCAACATCGCGGTCATCGCGAATTTGACGGAAATGAACAGGATGGAGGTTCCCCAGGAACTGAAGATGAGCCTGTTCAAGATTCTGCAGGAGGAGGCGCCCGACAAGGTCGCCGGCGTCGACCAGACGAAGATCGTGCGCACCATCGACATGGCGACCCAGATGGCCGGGGCCATCCGTTTTCTCGAAGCGTTCGAAGAGCGCGCCAAGGAACAGGGCGTGATCGCGGGGGCGGACGGGATGCGGATGCTCAACGCGGCCGACAGCCAGGCCGTGCGCGCCGTCCATGCCAAGATCGGCGACAAGGCATTCGCCGAAACCTATGTGCAGGGCCAGTCGATCACCCTGATCGCCGAAGGTAAGCCGCCGACGGTGATTGCCCGGGAATACTACATACGCATGGATATTCTGGGGTCGGACGCGCTCAAGAACGTCAGCATCCATGAATCTGACCCCCTGTTTCCGCAGCTGACCCTGGCTTTGGATCCGCTGATGCTGGGCATGTACCGCCACTACAACCCGGAAGGTGGAAAGTGCGCCCTTAACCTGACCTTGGAATCGGTTGCCGGCGCGGCATTCCAGAAATTTCTGGCCGCGAATGGTGCCGCCAAACTGTCCAACGTCATCGTCGAACTGCGTCTGGCCGACGTCTTGCGCGACCTGCGCAAGTACGAAGCGGCACAAACCGCCGTGCGTGCCCAGGGCGGCACCATCGCCGTCGATATTGTCGATCCGGCGTCGCTCGCGGTGCTGAACCTGGCCGGCTTCAATGCCAATATCGCGAAAATCCCCTGGCGCGAGAGCGGCATGGAGACTCTGGCGCGCAACCGTTCGGTCATCAAGCAGGCCCAGGACGCGGGATGCATCGTCGTTCTGTGCCGGGTCGATTCCGAATTGGGGCTGCGGGTCGGGCGCGAGGTTGGAATCACGGCCTTTCAGGGGCTGCATATCGAGGAAATGCTGATATAACGCGGCGGGGCAATTAAGACAGTCTTATCAACTACCTGATATGGATGGTTTGTTCAGGCATTGTTCTTGCTCCGAATACATCGTATGAACCAAAATCAAGCCCATTGACGAAAATGGACCGGAAATTTCATGGCTGATTCAAGCCCAGGTGGCGGTGAGCACCTTAAGCTGCTGACGCGACTGAAGAATTGGAAAGGCGGGACGGAAGAGCCCAACCATCTGATTCTCGTCAGTTTTTCCACCCTCGGGATGACCGAGGAAGAGGACAAGCAGCTCCGCAAGAAGACCGATGAATCCTACGAGCGTTCGCGTGAGCGGCGCGGTGCCGAAGTCTATCGCCTGACCAGCACGGACACGGCGCTGCTGATGAAGCTCAACGACTACAACCAGATGGAATGGACGTCGGAGCTCAAGGTCGATTTGATCCGCGTCATTCAGCAGAACTTCCCGGAATATTTCGGCCAGATCGACCAGTCGCGCATGTTGCGCATCATCAATCTGCAGGGCCGCATCGGCAACGCCATCAAGTTTCTGGAAACCTTCGATGATCGTGCCAAGGAAGCCGGCGTCGGCACGGGCGAGACCCGGCCGCTGCGCGAAAGCGACATCCAGGTCGTGCGCGACGGCATGCGCAAGATGGGCAAGAAGGCGTTTACGGACAACTTCATCCGCTCCCAGGCGACGGTCGTCATCACGCCGGGCAAGCCGCCCATGCCGGTCATGAAGGAATACTTCATTTCGGTCGAGATGATCCGCCAGCACATCCTGACCAATGTGGATTTCCGTGGCGCCGGCCTAGTATTCCAGCACCTGACCCGGTCCTTGGATCAGATGCTCATCGAATGCTTCGACGAGGTCAATCCGGAGCGCTCCAAGGCGTCTCTGAACCTGAACGTGGAGACCGTGTTCACCCATTCGTTCCAGAACCTGCTGGAAAAGGGGGCGAAGGCGCTGTCGAGCCTGGTCCTGGAATTCCGCGCGGAAAACATCCTGCAGAACTGGGATCAGTTCCAGACAGCGTCGGAATTGATCACCTCGCATGGTGGGACCATTGCCATTGACGCCATCATTCCGGAAAGCCTGGGTGTGATGGACCTGCCGCGCCTGGGCGCCAAGCTGGCCAAGGTGTTTTGGCGGCCGGGCACGGAAAACTCCTTGCCCAAGTTCAAGGAAACGATCCAGAGCCTGCAGCAGCGCGGCACGGTCTTGGTCATGGCGCGCGTCGACGACGAACTGGCGATCAAGACCGCTCATGCCTGCGGCATCACCATGTTCCAGGGTTTCCTGATCGACGACATGGTGCGCTAGGCGTTTCCTTGTTAGGATGAGGTATGCGCTTTCCAGCACGTTTTCTGTCGGCACGCCTTCTGATTATCGCCTGCGTCCTGATGGTCGCCGCCGTCACGGCCACGCGGGCCGATGACGACGTTTCCAACACGGATCTGATCAAGGCGTTCGCCGGGGTCGCACTCGGCTCCGAGCACGAAAAGCGCATTCCCCGCGTCATCAAGTGGGTCGCCCCGATCAACGTCGCCATCATCGGCAAGGGCTACCCGCCCTTGTTCGAGGAACTGGTGGTTCGTCAGCTTGACGATCTCGCCAAGGAAACCGGGCATCCGGTGAAACTGGTGTATTCGGAGGTCATGCGTCTGGAAAAGCGCCTGGCCCCCAACGTGTCCAAAATTCCCATCAACGTCCTGGTTTTTTTCGGGCCCAAGGCATCGCTGCCGGCGGTCATCGAAAAGCGCACCAAGGGGGCCTATAAGGCCGCCGACGCGGAAAAGCTGCTGCGCCTGGGGTTCTGCCACGGGCGCCTGCGCATCAACAAGACGGGTGCCTTGACCTTCGGTTACGCGGCGGTCCCGGCGGAAATCGTGACCCAGGTCCAGTACGGCAACGTGCGCGTCGACCCCAAGATCTTCCTGCGCGCCTGCGTGACCGAGGAAATCACCCAACTCATGGGGTTGGTCAACGACGTTGACGGGTTGACGTTCTCGATTTTCTCGGACAGCAGCCGTCACGTCGACCTGACCGAGGCCGACCGCTGGATGTTGCGCATGCTCTACGATGAGCGCATGAAGCCGGGCATGAAGGCAGATCAGGCGTTGCCTATCGCGGCCCAGTATCTGGCCCTCAAGCGGCCCGGAAAATAGCCACCTGAAGGCTTCCTAGAACGCCCAGAACAGGTCGCGCAGGTCGAACATGGCTTCGGCGGCCAAAGCCGTGAGCGTCAATGGCAGGGCCACGGCGAAGGCAGCAAGGGGGGCTTTCATGGTTTCCATAAGAGGTCTCCTTTCTCCGTCCAAGCGGAGAGAAGGAGACCATGGAACCTGGGCCGCGCGAGGGCGGGAATCGGGCAAATAGATGGCAGGTGGGAGGTCCGCCGGCCGGGCTTGTCTGGATGTTAGACGACCTTGATGGTCAACTCATCCACGCCCTCGACTCCGCCCTTCAGCACATCGCCGCGCTGCACGGCGCCGACACCGGCGGGTGTGCCGGTGAAGATCAGGTCGCCCGGGGCCAGGGTGAACAGGCCCGACAGATATTCGATCATTTCCGGGATTTTCCAGATCATCTGGTTCAGGTCGCCGTCCTGGCGAACCTCGCCGTTGCGCTCCAGCCAGATGCGCCCGGCGGTCGGGTGGCCGGTCTTGTCGGCGGGATGGATCGCCGTGCAAGGGGCGGCCAGGTCGAATGCCTTGCCGACGTCCCAGGGGCGGCCCATTTTCTTGGCTTCGCCCTGCAGGTCGCGGCGCGTCATGTCCAGGCCCACGGCATAGCCGAAAACATGGTCGAGCGCCTGCGCCGCCGGAATGTTCGTGCCGCCCGATTTCAGACCAAGAACCATCTCCAGTTCCCAATGGACGTCGTTCGAAGCGACCGGATAGGGCCAGTCGCCACCGCCGACCATCAGGTTGTCGGGGCATTTCATGAAAAAGAACGGCGGCTCGCGATCCGGGTCATGGCCCATTTCGATGGCGTGTTCGGCGAAGTTGCGGCCCACGCAATAGACGCGGCGCACGGGGAACTGGTCGTCCGTACCGGCGACGGGCAGGAATGACTGGGGCGGCTGGGGAATGACGTAGGCCATCGGAATCCTCGGATTTTTCGTGGTGCGGGGCGGGCCGCCGACCGGCGGCGCCCGGAGGGAGACTCGGATGTACTGGATAGGCCTCGGGGGTGCAACAGGATTTGCCCGTCCTGATCGCTCCGCCGAAATTTTCGCTGGTTGAATGTGAAAATAAATACTCAGTTATTTCAAGGTGTTGTGAGGCCGTTCTCGGTGTCCCGCAGTGGTTATTCGCAGGCTGTCCGGTGGGGGGGAATATTTTCGTTTTGTGTGATCCGTCCTGGGGGCGTATGAAAGACCACAGGCGGGAATGCTGCGCGGCGGCTGTGCGCATCCGGTCTTAATATTCGATACCGACCAAGCAAACCAAAAACGACTCAACGGCAGGCCACTTCCTGGGATAGGCAGGCTTCTTCTAAAGGGCCATGCCGGGCGACCGGCATTGTCTTTCACCGGAGGACGGACGGCCATGTCCGACAGGAATGATCGCCCCACCGCGGGTATTGCGGGAAATCCCAACGCCTTTCTTCCCGGCGACTGGTTTTTTGAGTTTGAGCAGGATTACGGCGACGGCACCCACGTCATCAAGCGGGGGTTGGATGCCTCGCTTCTGGTTGTGCGTAAATACAATATCGACGCCGACGAAGTCTTGGCCTTCTCCACCTATGACGGCAAACGCCGGGCCATGACCGTGTTCCACTTTCATCCGGATTTCGATCTTCGCCGCCGCCGCCATTACATGGAGGCCCATCGCGAAGGCTACGACGTCGCGCGCGAAGTCACCGGCCATCTGGAGGCCGAACGCGCCCTGCGCCAAGCCGCCATCAGACGGCAGGTTGTCAAGGCGCGCCGTGCCGTGACCCTGGCCGCCCAGGCCGCCGCCGTGTTCATCTTGGCCCATTATTCGCCTGGACGCTGACCCCTTCCCATCGGGACCGCTCATGTTAGGCTCCTTGCCTGGATGAACCTGCCGGGAGACCCGCCATGGCACTCGCGACCCCCTACCTGATGTTCGTCGGCGACGCGCCGGACCAGCTTGCGGCCAAGGTCGCCATCGGGGTCGTCCACTGGCGGCCCGAATGGTGCAAGGGCCAGCTTCGCCTGGCCGGCTGCAAGGCCGATCTGGGCATTCCCGACATGACCATCGCCGACGCGCTCAAGGCCGGCTGCAAAACCATGGTTATCGGCGTTGCCAACCGGGGCGGGGTGATCCCCGACCATTGGGTCGGGGTTATCGTCGAGGCCATCGAGGCCGGCATGGACGTGGCCGCCGGGCTGCACCGGCGGCTCCGCGACGTGCCGGCCATTGCCGAGGCGGCGGCCCGCCACGGGCGGCTCCTGACCGATGCCCGCCATCCGTCGCGCGATTTCGATGTGGCCTCGGGACAGGCCAGGACCGGCCGGCGGATTTTGACCGTGGGCACGGACGTGTCCGTGGGTAAGATGTTCACCTCCCTTGCCATCGAACGGGACATGAAGGCACGCGGCATGAAGGCGGATTTCCGCGCCACCGGCCAGACCGGGATCTTCATCGCCGGCGACGGGGCGTCCGTCGATGCCGTGGTCGCCGATTTCATCGCCGGGGCCGCCGAATGGCTGACACCCGCGAACGATCCGGACCACTGGGACGTGGTCGAGGGGCAGGGCTCCTTGTTCCATGCCTCCTATTCCGGGGTCACCCTGGGCCTGATCCACGGATCGCGGCCCCATGCCCTGGTGCTGTGCCACGACGCGGCGCGGCTGGAAATGCGCGGCACCCCCGGCGTGCCTGTGCCGGCGCTGGAAGACTGCATCGCGGTCAACGAACGCATGGCACAAATGTTCGAGCCCGACGCCAAGGTCGTCGGCGTGTCCGTGAACACCAGTTCCATGGACGATGCGCGGGCCACGGCCTATCTGGCCGAGGTCGCCGAGCGCCTGAGCCTGCCCGCCGTCGATGCGGTGCGCACGGGCGTCGGGCCCATCGTCGACGCCATCGGGAAGCTGTAACCATGGCGGGGGCGCGCCGCCTGTCCGCCGTCGATCAGGGCTGGCCCCTGGCCCGGCCTTTCGCCATTTCGCGCGGCGTCAAGACCGAGGCCCGGGTCGTCGTCTGTGAGGTCGAGGACGCCGACGGGTGGGCCGGGCGCGGTGAATGCGTGCCCTATGCGCATTACGGCGAAACGGTCGACAGCGTGATTCATCAGATCGCCGAGGTCGCCGACGCCGTGGCCGAGGGCATCGGCCGCCGCGATCTGCTTGACCTTCTTCCGGCGGGGGCGGCGCGCAACGCCGTGGACTGCGCGCTGTGGGACCTGGAATGCAAGCAGGCGGGCAGGCGCGCCTGGGATCTGGCCGGCCTGCCGGAACCCATGCCCGCGGTGACGGCGGAAACCATCGGCATCGCCAGCCCCCAGGACATGGCGATCCAGGCCCGCCGCCTGGCCAAGGCGCCCCTGTTGAAGATCAAGCTGGACGGCGCCGATGTGCGCGCGCGCTTAAGCGCCGTGCGCGAGGCAGCGCCTAAGGCCCGTCTGGTCGTCGATCCCAACGAGGGCTGGGACCTACACCGGCTGGAAAATCTGGCGCCGTTCCTCACCGACATGGGTGTGGAAATGCTCGAACAGCCCGTGCCTGTCCACGGCGACGACATCCTGCGCGGCCTTGGCTATCCGATTCCGATCTGCGCCGACGAAAGCTGCCACACGGTCCGGGACCTGGATCGCCTTGTCGGGCTCTATGACATGGTCAATGTGAAATTGGACAAGACCGGTGGCCTGACGGCGGCCCTCGATCTGGCCGATGCCGCCTGCGCGCGCGGGTTCGGGCTGATGGTCGGCTGCATGGTCGCGACCTCGCTGGCCATGGCGCCGGCCACGCTTTTGATGGATCGGGCCCGCGTCGTCGACCTGGATGGCCCGCTGCTGCTGCGTGAAGATCGCGATCCGAGTCTGGACTTCGCGGATGGGCGCATTCATCCGCCCGTACCGGATCTTTGGGGATAACGTATCGGTTGTGCCATTAGAGTATTCTAATGGTCTGATTTTCAACATTATTGGCTTTGCAAATGATTCAAGTTAAGTAGAGTGCGGTATCAGGCGCAACTTTAAGACGCCAAGGGAAAAACGCCATGGGTGAACAACGTGTAGAACGGTGGCGAGGGGGCTGGCTCCCTCCGTTGAGAAGCAATGGGCGTATACAATCTGGAGCGGTTGACCTTCCTTCTGGTCGATGACAACCGTTTCGTCCTCAAGATATTGCAGGATGTGCTGAAAACCCTCGGGGCCGGTCAGGTGATCACCGCGGAGAACGGCGTCGAAGCAATCGAGTTCCTGAGCGCCCATCACGGCCCTTACGGCTGTCCCGTGGATATGATCATTTCCGACCTGGTGATGGCGCCGATCGACGGCCACCTGCTGCTGAAGTGGGTCCGCCAGGGCAAGGAATCCCCCAATCGCTTCATGCCCTTCATCATGATGTCCGGTGCCGCCGACACGGACAACGTCGAGAAGGCCCGCGACGGCGGGGCCAGCGAGTTTCTGGCCAAGCCGTTTTCCGCCCAGACCGTCAGCAACCGGGTGCTCGAGGTCGTCGACTTTCCCCGTCAGTTCGTCGCCACCCGCGAATACTTCGGTCCCGACCGGCACCGCAAGAGCGACCCGAAGACCCCCTACGACCGGCGCCGGATAAATGAAAAGGACGCGACCATCGTTTATTCCTCGGACCGCGTGCGCCGTCCCAGGAACGACGGCGATGTCTTCCTGTTCCGCCTGCCCAACAAGCTGAAGGAAAAGGTCGGCGGCCTGGGCATGAGCCCGCCGGGCGAACTACCCCTGCGCCACCTGCAGGCGGCGGATGAACACCTTCAGCGCAAGGGCCTGGAATTCCACGACTGGGCGCTGGGCTATCTGGCGACTCTGTCGAGCATCTGTGAGCGCGCGCTGCAGCAGTCGGTGGATCAGCGCGCCCGTCATTTCAAGAACATCAACCTGCTGGCCCATGAACTGCGCGGCCAGGGCGGGACCTTCGGCTATCCCATCATCACCAGCGTCGGCGAGATGCTGTACAAGATGACCCAGGCGCCCTGTCCGACCGAGGACCGGGCGGTCAAGGTCATCAAGGCTCACGTCGATACCATGCGCAGCGTGTTCCGCGACAAGATCACCGGCGACGGCGGCGAGATCGGGATTCAGTTGATGCAGGACCTGAAGCGGGCGATCAAAAAGTACACTTTTGACGAACCCCGCGCCGAGGCGGCCGCCGCTGAGGCCAAAGCCGGTCAGAAGCTCCGTGGGGTTGACCGCATCGCGGCCCCTCCTTCCCGGTCGGGGTCCGACGACTGATTGGCGGGCTGGGCCTGGAACTTAGCCGCTTTCGACTTCTTCCCGCTTCATCTCAAGCGCCAGCCATTCCTCTTCCAGGGTGGCCAGCTTTGCTTCGGCCTTGGTCAAGGCCGCCGCCGTATCGGTGAAGCGCGTGGCATTCTTGGCGAACAGGTTGGGATCGGCCAGGATATTCTTATGGCCCGCGATCTCTTCCTCAAGCTTGGCCATGCGCTCGGGCAGGATCTTCAGCGCGTGGCTGTCCTTGAAGGATAGCTTACGCTTTTCCTTGGGCGCACCCGGCGAGGACGGCGCGGCGGCAGACTTGGCCGATCCCTTGTCCTTCTTCGCCTTGCCGCGCTGCGGCGCCTCACCGCGCTGTGTCAGCATGTCCGAGTAGCCGCCGGGATATTCCCGCCACTGGCCTTCGCCTTCCCAGGCGACGGTCGAGGTCACGACCCGGTCGATGAAATCACGGTCATGGCTGACCAGCAGCACGGCGCCTTCGTAATCGGCGACCATTTCCTGCAGCAGGTCGAGGGTTTCCAGGTCCAGGTCGTTGGTCGGCTCGTCCAGCACCAGAAGGTTGGACGGGCGGGCCAGGGCGCGTGCCAGCATCAGCCGCCCGCGCTCGCCGCCCGACAACTCGCCGATGGGTGTGGGAGCCTGTTCGGGCAGGAACAGAAAGTCCTTCATGTAGCTGATAACGTGGCGCGGCTCACCACCCACGGAAACCGTGTCGCCGCTGCCGTCGGTCAAGGCGTCGGACAGGCTGGTCCTGGGGTTCAGGCTTTCGCGTTTCTGGTCCAGGGTCACCATCTCGACTGACACGCCGACCTTGACCTTGCCCGTGTCGGGGGCAGCCTGGCCGGTCAGGATGTTCAGCAGGGTCGTCTTGCCCGCCCCGTTGGGGCCGATGATGCCGACCCGGTCGCCGCGCAGGATGCGGGTGGAAAAGCCGTCGATCAGGGTGCGGTCGCCGTAGGCCTTGGTGATGTCTTCGGCGTCGATCACGAGTTTGCCCGAGGTCTCGCCCTGGGCGGCGGCCAGCTTGACCTCGCCCGTTACCTGGCGCAGTTCGCGTTTCTGCTGGCGCATGTCCATCAGGTTGCCGAGCCGGCGCTGGTTGCGCTTGCGCCGGGCCGAGACGCCGTGGATCAGCCAATGGGTTTCGGCGGCGATCTTGCGATCCAGTTTGTGGCGGGCCGTGCCTTCCTGTTCCAGCAATTCGTCGCGCCATTCCTCGAAGGCGGAAAACCCCTGTTCCAGGCGTTTGACCTCGCCCCGGTCGAGCCACAGGGTCGCGCGCGACAGGTTTTCCAGGAACCGGCGGTCATGGCTGATCATAACGATGGCGGACGGCAGGGAGCGCAGCTCTTTTTCCAGCCAGGCGATGGCGGGCAGATCCAGGTGGTTGGTTGGCTCGTCCAACAGCAGGATATCGGGCTTGGGCGCCAGGGCCCGGGCCAGGGCCGCGCGCCGGGCCTCGCCGCCGGACAGATGACCGGGGGTTTCCTGGCCGGTCAGGCCCAGGAGATCCAACAGGTATTGCGCCCGGTAGGGGTCGTCGCCCGGCGCCAGGCCGTGCTCGACATAGTCCAAGGTCGTGGCATGGCCGGACAGGTCCGGTTCCTGCGCCAGATAGCGCACGGTGGCCCCCGGTTGCACGAAGATCTCGCCCCGGTCGGGCTGGATCAGTCCGCCCGCGATCTTCAGCAGGGTCGATTTGCCGGACCCGTTGCGCCCGACCAGGCACAGGCGGTCGCCGCGCATGACGGCAAGCTCCGCTCCTTCCAGCAAGGGCGTGCCGCCGAAAGTCAGGTCGATGTCGCGAAGATGGAGGATGGGAGGTGCCAAGGGAGGGGAGATCCTGATCTGTTGGTTAGAAAGCGCGGCACCTTACTAGAATTGAAAGCCAAACGGATCAACGATCTGCGCGGGTCTCCTATTCGGCATCGCAGGGGACTCTTACCCATCCCAATGTCGCGGAGCCGTCCGATTGAAGGTGCGTGGGCAAGTCATGCCGCCGGACGATCTACGCTTCCGCCGGTGCCGGCGGAAACGTGATCTCGACCGTCGTGCCTTGGCCCAGCGTGCTGAACAGCTGAAGCGCGCCGCCGTGCAGTTCCACCAGATATTTCGAAAGGGAAAGACCCAGGCCGGTGCCCCCATAGGCCCGGTGCGAGCTGGTGCGGACCTGCCCGAACGGGGCGAGAACCCTCGGGAAGTCGTCCTTGGCGATACCGATCCCCGTATCTGCGACGGTGATCGACCGGCCGCCGTCGGGCAGGACGGAGGCGGCAAGGGTCACGCATCCGTGCTTGTTGTTGAACTTAATGGCGTTGGACAACAGGTTGACGATGATTTGCGTCACCACGCGCTTGTCCGCGAAAAGAGAGATCGGGCCGGCGGACGGCGCAAAGTTCATGGTGATGCCGTCGAGTTCCGCCAAACTGTTCATCATCTGTTGCGCGGTTGTGAGAACGTCATTGATGTCGAACGAAGATTGGTCCAGTTCGAATTCCCCGGCTTCGATCTTCGATAAATCGAGGATATCGTTGATAATTCCCAAAAGATGCCCACCCGACGCAAAGATGTTCTTGGCGTATTCGATCCGGTTGGCGGGATTGATGCCGGTGGCGGACTCGGTGGACAGCATCTGAGAAAATCCAAGGATGCTGTTCAGCGGCGTGCGCAACTCGTGGCTGACATGGGCGAGGAAATCAGATTTCGCATGACTGGCGGCCTCAGCCTCTTTTTTGGCCTGGAGAATTTGCGCTTCCGCGTTCTTGCGGTCTGAAATGTCGATGTGCCAGACAATGCCGGCCTTTCGGGTTTCGAAGGTAATGGGCTGCGTATTCATCAGCACCCACCATCTGGTTCCGTCGAAACGCCTGCGTTCCGATTCAACGTTCACCAACAGTTCGCCCTTGCTGAATTGCGCATAGGCGTTGGTGAACGCGTTAGGATCGACCCAGGTTTCCTGAATGTCGTTGTTCAGGAGATCGTCGGCCGACGCGGCGCCGAACATAGTGACGAGACGGCTGTTCACGAACAGGCGCTTGCCGCTCGCGACGTCGAGGATGGCTGCGCCGATCGGGCTGCCTTCCAGAACAGATTTAAGGACGTCGTCGTCCGAGCGTTCAGACATTAAGAAGCGTTGCTTTCCGGCGGATTCCTCAAGGCAGGGTCATTAATAAAAACCACCCGCCGGGAACGCAATGAATATAATAGAATGCACCATTAACGGGTGTCGGTCAGGGGAAAACAAGGTGGCCCAAGGGGGCTGCTATCCCCGAACGCGGTCGAGGAAAGGCCCCACGGCGGCCATGAAGCCATTCGGATTGTCGATGTTGGACAGATGCGCCGCGTTCGGAATGACCTCGAGCGTCGATCCCTTGACCAGGGCCTGAACGCTTTCCGCCGCCGCCAGGGGGGTGCGCTGATCCTGGTCGCCGGTGACGATATGCATGGGCTTGTCGATGCCTGTTAGGTAATCGCGCACGTCCTCGGTAAAGACGGAGCGCACGGCGTCCAGGTAATCGTCCTTGGTCATGCCGGTGATGGCGGCGATCAGGGCCTGATGATGGGTCTTGCCCGTCGCCGGGAGCAGGGTGCTGTCGGCATAGTCCTTGGCGAACTCGGTCATGGTCATGGTCGCCATCTTGGCTTCCATGCCCTTGACCCGGTCCGGTCCCGCCGCGCCCATGAAGGCGAAGCTGTCGGCGTAGACGATGGACAACACATCATCGGGGGCCAGGGCGTGCAGGCGGGCACATTGCAGCCCGCCCATGGATATCCCCATGATGTGCGCGGGCAGCAGGCCCAGTTCCGTCAGCAGCGCATGGGCGTCCTCGGCGACGGCCTGCATGGTCACGCCGCCCCGGTTGGACGAGCGGCCGTGGCCGCGGGCATCCAGGGCGACGCAGGTGAACCTGTCCTGCAATGCCGCGATCTGGCCTTCCCACAGATAACCGTTGGTGCCCAGGCTGTGCAGCATCAACAGGGTCGGGCCGCTGCCGGCCTGGCGGTAATGAAGGGTTTCGCCGTTAACGGAAATCGTGGGCATGGATTGGTCCTGTTCTTAAGCTTTATCTTGGGAGGTCATCTCGACCGCGATCAGGTTTGCCCCATAACGGGCCTGCCCGGCAAGGTCCATGGTCGGGGCCAGGCGCATGTATTCCTTGATCGCGACCAGGGCGTCGCGATCCCGGTCGGCCAACTTGGCGATATAGGCATCGACTGCCGCCGTCAGGCCGCCACGGGGCGCGATCCGGGAAACCATCCCAAATGCATGGGCTGTTTGGGCGTCGATCTCGTCCCGGGTCAGCACCATGTCGAGCACGGCCTTGGCCGGCATTTTCGGCAGGGCGGCGGAAATCGCCAGGGTCGGCGGCAGGTTGCCGTCCATTTCCGGCATGGAGAACCGGGCCCCGTCCTCGGCGATGGTGACGTCGGCCTGGGCGGCGAAGGCGCAGCCGAATCCCTTGGCCCGGCCCTGCACGGCGACCAGCACGGGCACCGGCGTCATGCGCAGGTTTTCGTACACGCCCAGGATGGCGTCGGCGACCCGTTCGCGAAATGCCCGCGCATTGGCGGGCGGCGTTACGCCCGGCACGATGCGCCGGCCCAGGCAGAAATCATCCCCTTCGCCGGTGACGATGACCAGTTTCACGGTCTTGTCCGAACCTTCCGCGCGGATGGCCGCACCAATGGCCTGCATGTCCGGCGGGGCCAAGGTATTGCCCTCCGCCCCCTGGCACAGGGTCACACGGGCGACGGGGCCGTCGCGGGAAATACGGAAACGGTCGCTGGTGGTCATCAGCGGTCCTCCTGAATGGGGGCTTGCGCGGCGTTGATGAGCTCGATGATGCGCTGCGGGGTGATGGGGCAATCGGTGATGCGGATGCCGAAGGGCGACAAGGCGTTCTCCACCGCCGCGACGATGGCGGCGGGGGCGGGGATGGTGCCGCCTTCACCGGCCCCCTTGGCGCCCAGCGGATTCAGGGGGGTCGGGCTTTCCATATGCACGATGTCGCAATTGGGCACGATTTCCGCCGTCGGCATCAGGTAGTCGGCGAAGGTCGTGGTCAACGGGTTGGCGTCGGCGTCGAACACCATGCGTTCCAACAGCGCGTTGCCGATGCCGTGGGCGACCCCGCCCTGGACCTGGCCGTCGACCAGCATGGGATTGATGACCGTGCCGCAGTCGTGGACCACGGTGTATTTCAGGATCGTGACCTGGCCCGTCTCCGCATCGACCTCGACCTCGGCGACATGGCTGCCGTTGGAATAGGTCGCCTGCGGCGGGGTGAAATACCCCGACGCCTCCAGGTCCGGCTTCACCCCCTTGGGCAGGGCATAGCCCGGCATGCCGCTGGTCATCTTGGCCAGTTCCTCGAAGGTGATGCTGTCGCCCTGTTCGCCCTTGATGCGCACGGCGCCGTGGGTCAGCTCGACGTCTTCCGGCTTCACGTCGAACTTGGCGGCGGCGAGCGCCAGGGCCTTGCCGCGCAATTCGATGGCGGCCATCCGTGTGGACGACCCGGCGTTGACGGTGATCCTGGAAGCGTACGTCCCGGCGCCCCGCGGCATGACGCCCGTATCGCCGCCGACCACGTCGATGTCGGTCACGTCGATGTTCAGCTCATCCGCGCAGATCTGCGCCAGGGTCGTGCGGTGGGCCTGGCCCGCCGCCGCCGCGCCCGTATAGATGGCGACGCGCCCGTTGGTCAGGATGCGGAGGGTCGCCCCCTCGAAGGGGCCCAGGCCGGTGCCCTCCACATAATTGCCGATGCCGATGCCGATGTGCCGGCCCTGGGCCAGGGCGGCTTTCTGGCGGGCCGGGAAATCGTCATAGCCAGCGGCGGCCAGGGCCTTGGCCTGGGCGTCCGGATAGTCGCCGGTGTCGTACATCACCGGTGCGCCGTCGCGGTAGGTCAGGCCCATGTCGTAGGGCATGTCCGATGCCTGGATGAAATTGCGCCGTCGTACTTCCGCCGGGTCGAGGCCCAGTTTTGCGGCCACGGCGTCCATCAGCCGTTCCATGGCGAACACGGCCTGGGGCCGCCCGGCCCCCCGCAGGGGCGTGGTCGGCACCAGATTGGTGAAGGCAATGGTCACCGCCATGCGGTAGGCCGGCAGCTTGTACGGGCCGGGCAGGGTGGTGGCCGAGATATAGGGCATGATGATGCCCCAGGGCAGATAGGCCCCGGCGTCGTGGATCAAGGTTCCCTTGATGCCGAGCAGCACACCGTTGTCGTCCACGGCGGCGGACACGTCCCAGACCTGATCCCGTTCCTGGGTGGTGGTCAGGAAATGTTCGCGCCGGTCCTCGGCCCATTTCACGGGCCGGCCCAGCAGGCGGGCCGCCGCCGGGATGACCAGTTCTTCCGGATAGACCTGGTTCTTGGGCCCGAAACCGCCGCCCACGTCGGGGGTGATGACCCGCACCCTGTCTTCCGATAGATCGAACATGTCGATCACGGCGCGCTGGGTGTTATGGGGCGTCTGGGTCGAGGACCAGATGCGAAAAGCGTCGCTGACCAGATCATAGACAGCGACCACGCCCCGGCATTCCATGGGATGGCCCGTCCCGCGATGGGGTTCGTACCGTTCGCGGATGACATGGGCGGCGTTGCGGAACGCCGCGTCCACATCGCCGAAACCCAGGTTCAGGCGTCCGGCGATGTTGTTGGTCATCGAAGAATGGACGGCGGGGGCCCCCGGCTTCAGCGCCGCGTCGCAATGGGCGGTCGCGGGCAGGGGCTCCCAATCGACGATCACCCGTTCCGCCGCGTCCTCGGCCAGATGGCGGCTGTCGGCGATGACCACGGCCACGGCCTCGCCGACGAAGCAGACTTCCGACGAGGCGAGCGGTTCCTGGGTCACCGAATAGGTGATTTCCGGATGGGGAACCTGCAGCAGGATGCGCTTGTCCTGCATCTCCGCCGGCAGGTCGCGGGCCGTCAGCACGGCATGGACGCCGGGCAGGCTGCGGGCCTCGGCCGCGTCGACCTCGGTGAAGGTGGCATGGGCGAAGGGGCTGCGCACGAAGGCGGCTTCCAGCATGCCCGGCAGTTTCAGATCGTCCAGGAACTGTCCCCGGCCGGTCAGCAGGTCCGGGTCCTCCAGGCGCTTCACGCGCTGGCCGACGAAGGCGGTCGAACTCATGCCTTGGCTCCTTCGCGCAGGGCCTGGGCGGCGGCGAGCGCCGCGCGGACGATGGTGTCGTAGCCCGTGCAGCGGCAGATGTTGCCGGACAAGGCCTCCCGCAATTCGGGCTCGTCCGCGTTCGGATGGTCGCGCAGATAGGCCGTCAGGGTCGTGAGGATGCCCGGGGTGCAGAACCCGCATTGCAGGCCGTGGTTGTCCATGAAGGCCGCTTGCAGGGGGCTCAATGTGCCGTCCTTGCCGGCCAACCCCTCGATGGTGGTGACCTGGCGGCCTTCCGCCTGGACCGCCAGCATCAGGCAGCCGCGCACGGCCTCGCCGTCGACCAGCACGGTGCAGGCGCCGCAGACCCCGTGCTCACAGCCCAGGTGGGTGCCGGTCAG
>CAXAVJ010000082.1:0-16153 GCA_963972065.1 uncultured Rhodospirillaceae bacterium | reverse complement strand
GGGCAAACCGGCTATCCCATCGTCGATGCGGGCATGCGCGAACTTTGGGCCACGGGCACCATGCACAACCGGGTGCGCATGGTCGCGGCCTCGTTTCTGGTCAAGCATCTGTTGCAGCCCTGGCAGGCGGGCGAAGCCTGGTTCTGGGATACCCTGGTCGATGCCGACCCCGCGTCGAACCCGTTTAACTGGCAATGGGTCGCGGGTTGCGGCGCCGATGCGGCGCCCTATTTCCGCATCTTCAATCCGACATTGCAGGGCCAGAAATTCGACAAGGACGAAAGCTACGTGCGCCGCTGGGTGCCGGAACTGGGGACGGACGCCTATCCCGCGCCCATCGTCGACCACAAAGGGGCGCGGGACCGGGCATTGGCGGCGTTCAAGTCGCTGAAACGCGGTTAGCGGGGTTTGGCCATCACCAATGTCCGCCAGCCGTTGATGGTCATATGTCGGACGAGGCGCAGGCCCTGGCGGCGGTGGGCGGTGATGACGAATTGTGCGTCGCGCACCACCAGACCCGACAGCACACAGACCCCGCCGGGGGCAAGGTGTCGCGCCAGATCCTTGGACAAGCGGCGGATCGGCCGGGCCAGGATGTTTTCCACAATCAAATCATAGGGGGCCGCCTGGCGCACGATGGGGGCGTTGTAGCCGGGGGCGGTGACGGCGGTGACCAGATGGCCGACGCCGTTGCGCTCGGCATTCAGGGCGGTGACCCGCGCGGCCTCGGCGTCGATGTCCGTGGCGACCACAGGCACGTTCCACAGCTTGGCCGCGGCGATGCCCAGAATCCCGGACCCGCAACCCATGTCGAGCACGCGGCCCGGGCGGTGTTTGCGCGCCAGGCCGCCGATGCAGGCGAGGCAGCCGGCGGTCGATCCATGCTCGCCCGAACCGAAGGCCGTGCCCGCATCCAGGAGCAGGGGGATCAGGCCGCCCGGCACCGGCCCATCGTAATGCGAGCCGTGAATGAAAAAGCGGCCGACGGGCAGCGGCGGGAATTCGAAGATGTTTTCCGTAAGCCAGTCCCGGGGCGGGATCAGGTCGATGACCGGCACGGGGGCGTCACCGCCCGGAAAGGCGGCGTTCAAGGCCGCCTTGAGACGGGCGCGGTCGGGCTCGTCCACGGCGATGCCCTCGACCCGCCAGGGACCGCCGTCCTCGTCCCCGAAGGACGAGACGCTTTCGCACAAGGGCTCCAGGCAGGCCTCTAGGAACGGGACCTCCGATGCCGTCGTGCGGAACGCAATGGACCACAGGAAGCGTTGGGCGGACATGGTCACGACACGCTTTCCACGAAACTGCCCATGACCTTCTTGCGGCCGGCTTTTTCGAAATCGATTTCCAATTTGTCGCCGTCCTTGGCCTTGATCCGGCCATAGCCGAATTTCTGGTGGAACACGCGGGTGCCCACGGTCAGGCCGTCGTCGGCGCCGCCGCGGTCGGCCGCGCGCCAGGCGTCGCTGCCGCCCGCGTTGCCGCCGCCGGCGAAACGCGACGCCCGGGGGCCGCTGCGCCGCAGGGCGCCGGGAAAGGACGTGCCGCCGTCATACCCGCCATTGCCCAGGCCACCGTAGCCGGACCCGGTATACAGGCCCTGTTCCTGCTGGCGGCTGATGTTGTCGTTCGGCAGTTCGTCGACGAAGCGCGACGGCAGGGCCGTCTGCCATTGGCCGTAGACCCGGCGGTTGGCGGCAAACGATATGGCGGCGCGCTTGCGCGCCCGGGTCAACCCGACATAGGCCAACCGGCGCTCTTCCTCCAGCGCCGCCAGGCCACCCTCGTCCAGGGCGCGTTGGTGGGGGAACAGGCCTTCCTCCCAGCCGGGCAGGAACACGGTCTCGAACTCCAGGCCCTTGGCGCCATGCAGGGTCATCAGCGAGACCTTATCGTCCGTCGCGTTTTCCTCGTTCTCCATGACCAGGCTGACGTGTTCCAGGAACCCGGCCAGGTTGTCGAAATCTTCCAGGGCGACAACCAGTTCCTTCAGGTTCTCGCGCCGCCCGGAGGCCTCGGGCGCCTTCGATTCCTGCCACATCTGCATGTAGCCGCTTTCGTCCAGCACCGTTTTCACCACGTCGACATGGTCGGTCACGGAGACCAGGGCCCGCCAGCGGTCGAAATCGTCGATCAGCTGGGTCAGGGTCTGGCGGGCCTTGGGTTTCAGCTCGTCCGTGCCGCAAATCTCCCGCGCCGCCGCGACCAGGGGCAGGCCGCGCGCGCGGGCATGCAGATGCACGGCCTGCATTGTGGCGTCGCCCAGGCCGCGCTTGGGCAGGTTGACGATGCGCTCGAACGCAAGATCGTCGGCGGGCTGGGCGATGACGCGCAGGTAGGCGATGGCGTCGCGGATTTCCTGGCGCTCGTAAAACCGTTGGCCGCCGACCACGCGGTAGGGCACGCCGAGGGTGATCAGGCGTTCTTCGAACTCGCGGGTCTGAAAGCCGGCGCGCACCAGCACGGCGATCTCGTTCAGTTTATGGCCGCCGCCGTGCAGGCTTTCGATTTCGTCGCCGATCACCCGCGCTTCCTCGTCGCCGTCCCACACGCCGCGCACCACCACCGGATCGCCGTCATTCTGTTCCGTCCAGAGCGTCTTGCCCAGGCGTCCGTCGTTATGGGCGATCAGGCCCGAGGCGGCGGCCAGGATGTGCGAGGTCGAGCGGTAATTGCGCTCCAGCCGGACCACCGTGGCGCCGGGAAAATCCTTTTCGAACCGCAGGATGTTGCCGACCTCGGCCCCGCGCCAGGAATAGATCGATTGGTCGTCGTCGCCGACGCAGCAGATGTTTTTGTGCGCCTGGGCCAACAGGCGCAGCCACAGGTATTGCGCCACGTTGGTGTCCTGGTATTCGTCGACCATGATGTAGCGGAATTGGCGCTGGTACTTGGCCAGGACCTCCGGCGCATTGCGGAACAGTTCCAGACACAGCAGCAACAGGTCGCCGAAGTCGCAGGCGTTGAGTGCCTCCAGCCGGTCCTGATAGGCCTGATATATCTCTTTCCCCTTGCCGTCGCACAGGCTCTGCGCCTCTTCCTCGGGCAGGGTCGCCGGCATCAGGCCGCGGTCCTTGAAGCGCTGCAAGGCGCCCGAGACGACGCGGGGCGGCCAGCGTTTCTGGTCGATTTCCATGGCGTCCAGATGCTGCTTGACTAGGCGCACCTGATCGTCGGCGTCCAGGATGGTGAAATTGGGCTGACGGCCCACCAATTCGGCATTGGCGCGCAGAATCCGCGCGCCCACGGCATGAAACGTGCCGACCCACCAGCCCTCGACCGGGGCGCCGACCAGCTTGCCGACCCGTTCCTTCATCTCGCGCGCGGCCTTGTTGGTGAAGGTCACGGCCAGGACTTCCCAGGGCCGGGCCTTGCGCTGCATCAGGATATGGGCCAGCCGCGTGGTCAGCACCCGCGTCTTGCCCGTACCGGCCCCGGCCAGGACCAGCACCGGGCCGTCCACGGCCGCCACGGCCTGGGCTTGGGTTTCGTTCAGGCCGGCAAGATAGGGTGCGGGGGCGGCGGGTGGCGCCGGGGGCGCGGGGGGTGTTTGCGTGGGATCGGACATACCCGTCTTATAACCGCCTCGGACGGGGGATGCTATCGCGGGGGTGGGGGATGCGCGCGGGCCGGCAAACGGGGTTATTCGTGCCCCAGTTCCTCGCGGCGACGTTCCATCAGCACGCGGTTGAATTCGGTCATCACGTCGTCATGGGTGACGGCGCCGATCAGGGTCCGGTCGCGCTCGCTTTCCGTGACCGGAATCACGGTTTCACCAGACGTGTCCATGATCGTGACTGCCGTTTCGATGTCGTCGTGACGGGTCAGCATGGGCGGATGGGTGCGGGCCACGTCGCCGGCGTTGACCAGGCCGTCCAGGTCGTGGTCGAAGGCGAATTCGCTGAGGTCGGGCAACGTAATGGTGCCGTGCAGCACGCCGTCGTTATCCACCACGAAAATTTCACCCACGGTCGAATCCTGTAACAAGTGGCGCAGGGTTTCCAGATCCGTGCTCATGGAAACGGTGCTGAGGTTTCGGCGCATCACCGCGTTGACGGTGATGGTCTGCATGACCTCGGATTCGATGCCTTCCTTCAGGTCGATGCCGCGCTCGCGCAATTGGCGTACGAAGTAGGAGCGATCATAGAAATGATGCGAGATTTCCGACGACACCACGACGGCGATCATGACTGCAAGCGTCAGGGTGTAGTCGGACGTCATCTCGAAGATGATCAGGGTGGTCGAAATGGGGGCGCCCAGGACGGCGGCGGCGACAGCCCCCATGCCGACCACGGTATAGGCCGGCACGCCCGACGACAGGTCGGGGAAGATGCTGGTGGCGACAATGCCGTAAGCACCGCCGGCGACGGCGCCGATAACCAGGGCCGGGG
Source organism: uncultured Rhodospirillaceae bacterium (assembly GCA_963972065.1). Classification (GTDB taxonomy): domain Bacteria; phylum Pseudomonadota; class Alphaproteobacteria; order Rhodospirillales; family Casp-alpha2; genus UBA1479. The sequence goes on along the minus strand of CAXAVJ010000082.1, from coordinate 11,765 downwards.
AAAACACGCCGCCGGAAAACCCGTATCCGTGACTGATCGCCGTGGCGATGATCTTGGCGACCAGGATGATCAGCAGCGTGCCGAAGCCGTAGACGTGCAGCATGGCGTCTTCGGTCACGCCGTAACCGACGCCCAGAACCTGCGGTACCATCAACGCCATGGCGCCGACCGCCAGGCCCGCCACCGCCGGTTTCAGCCAGGACGGCAGGGGCGTGCGTTTGGACAGATCGGAGGCGACCACGATGGAATGCATCATCAGGATGGCGCAGGCGGCGCTGGCGATGCCCAGGCCGACGAAGGCGGGAAATTCCCAGAACGAGGCCAGGGGATTGTCGACCAGGGCAAAGGCCGGGAAATTGCCGAACCAGTGCCGCGATATGGCCGTGCCCGCGACCGAGGCGACAACCACCGGCGCAAAGGCCTTCAGGGCGTAATGGCCGATCACCACCTCGTTGGCGAACAGCGCCCCCGCCAGCGGCGCGTTAAACGACGCGGCGACGGCGGCGGCGACGCCGCAGCCCAGCAGTGTGCGGTTGAGCGAGCGGGTCAGCTGCAGGCGGCGGGCCAGCCATGCCCCCAGCGACGCCCCCAGATGCACGGCCGGGCCTTCGCGCCCGACCGACGCGCCGGCGCCGATCGACAACGCGCTGGCGATGGCCGAATACAGGCCGACCCGGGACGACATCCAGCCGCCGTGCAGCTGTTCCGCCTCGATCACGTCGGCGACCCCCTGGGGCTTCCGGTTGGGCAGAAAGAAGTAGATGAACAGGCCGACGATCAGACCGCCGACCGCGGGCGCCAGCAGCACATGCCACCAGACCAGCCCGGTGACGTGCTGTGACAGGCGTTCGTGGCCGCTGCCGTAGAACAGAGATTGGAAAATTTCGATGGTTTCGCGGAACGCGACGACCGCGGCCCCCGATGCGCAGCCGACGACAAGCGCCAGGACCATCAGGATCAGATGGTCGTTGCGGATGACCCGTCGGGCCGCCAGCAGTAGCCGGGCGTATTTGAAGCGCGAAATAACCATTAACCTTCCCGCCCTCATGTTAGGGCGAGAAGGTTAATCAGGTCTCTACAACAATATGTTACGTGCGAATCTTAAGAGCTTCAATCAGGCGAGGAATCAAGTGCGTAGCCGGCCGAGCGCACGGTGCGGATGAGATCCTGGCGGCCTTCGGAGTTGAGCGCCTTGCGCAACCTGCGGATATGGACGTCGACGGTTCGTGATTCGACGTAGATGTCGCGGCCCCACACCCGGTCGAGAAGCTGTTCCCGGGAATAGACACGGCCCGGCTTTTCCAGGAACACGCGGAGCAAACGGAATTCCGTCGGCCCCAGGCGCACGAGTTCGTCGCCCCGGTAGACCCGGTGCTCTTCCAGATCCATGCTCAGGTCGGCGTAGGTCAGAACCTCGCTCGCCCGTTCCGGGTTGGCACGGCGCAGCACCGCCCGTACACGGGCGATCAGCTCGCTCGGCGAAAACGGCTTCACCACGTAATCGTCGGCACCGGAATCGAGGCCGCGGATGCGGTCCGCTTCTTCGCCGCGGGCGGTCAGCATGATGATCGGCAGGTTTTTGTTCTCGGGCTTGCGGCGCAATTGGCGGCAGACCTCGATGCCGGACAGATTGGGCAGCATCCAGTCGAGGATGACCAGCGAGGGGTCTTCCTCCTCGACCGCGACGACGGCGGTTTCCCCGTCGCCGACGACGACCGCGTTGAACCCCTCTTTGGTGAGGTTGTAGCGGACCAGTTCGGCCAACGAAGGGTCGTCTTCGACGATGAGAATGCTTTTGCTCATGAAGCCCGTATCCTTAGGCTTAGTCGCGGTCGGGATCGACGACAGTGAAGCTTGATGCATCGCTTTTTTCGCGCTCGTCCGTAGGCGGCACGCCTTTCACAAGATAGTACACCAGTTCGGCGATGTTGGTCGCATGGTCGCCGATCCGTTCCAGGTTTTTGGAGACGAACAGAAGATGCGTGCAGGAGGTGATCGTGCGCGGGTCTTCCATCATGTAGGTCAGGATTTCGCGGAACAGGCTGGTGTGCAGCAGGTCGGCATCGGCGTCGCGTGCGCGCACGGCCTCCGCCTTGTCCACATCCCGCGCCACGTAGGCGTCCAGCACATCCTTGGTCATGCCCTGAACCAGGGTCGCCATGCGGGCGATGCTTTTGGTCGGGCCGAGGGGCGGCGACTGGGCCAGCACCACGGATCGCTTGGCGATGTTCTTGGCGTAATCGCCGATGCGCTCGATCAGGCTCGCCGTGCGCAGCGCCGTGATGGTGACGCGCAGGTCGTCGGCCATGGGCTGGCGCAGGGCCAACGTCGTGGTCGCCTGCCCGTCCAGTTCGGCTTCAAGCGCGTCGATCTTCTTGTCGCCGGCGATCACCCGGTCGGCCAGTTCGGTGTCGCGCTTGATCAGCGCCTCGACGGCGTCGGCCAACTGAACCTCGGCCAGGCCGCCCATTTCGGCGATGATGTTATCCAGTTTTTTCAGGTCCTCGTCGAAGGACTTGACGATGTGGTCTGTGCTCATGTCTCGTGGTCTCCCGGTGTGTCGCCCCAATGCCTCAGCCGAAGCGGCCCGTAATGTAACCCTGGGTGCGCTCGTCCGTTGGATTGGTGAACATCTTTTCCGTATCGTCGACCTCGACCAGATAGCCCAGGTGGAAGAAGGCGGTGCGCTGCGACACGCGGGCCGCCTGCTGCATGGAATGGGTGACGATCACGATCGTGAAGTTTTCCCGCAATTCGTCGATCAATTCCTCGATCTTGGCCGTGGCGATGGGGTCGAGCGCCGAACACGGCTCATCCATCAGGATCACTTCGGGTGACACGGCGACGGCGCGGGCGATGCACAGGCGCTGCTGCTGGCCGCCGGAAAGCCCGGTGCCGGGCTGATCCAGCCGGTCCTTGACCTCGTTCCACAGGCCGGCCTTTTCCAATGCCGTCTGGACGATGCCCTCCAGTTCGGAATTGGAATTGGTCAGGCCGTGAATGCGCGGGCCGTAGGCGACGTTGTCGAAGATCGACTTGGGAAAAGGATTGGGCTTCTGGAACACCATGCCGACCCGGGCGCGCAGATGCACGACGTCGATGGTCTTGTCGTAGATGTCCTGCCCGTCGAGGGAAATCTCGCCCTCGACCCGGCAGATGTCGATGGTGTCGTTCATGCGGTTCAAGGAACGCAGGAAGGTCGACTTACCGCAGCCCGACGGGCCGATCAGCGACGTTACTTCGTTCGCCTTGATGTCCAGGTTGACGTCGAACAAGGCCTGTTTCTCGCCATAGAACACCTTGACGTTGCGGGCCTTGAGCTTGACCGCGTCGGTTTGTGATTGCGTCACGGGGGCGTCTCCGGCCGTGTCCTGGGGAATGCTCTGATTCATGTCGGGGGTCATCCTTACCATTTCCTCTCGAAACGCTTGCGCAGGAAAACCGCGCCCACGTTCATGATTACCAAGAAGGCCAGCAGCACGCAGATCGCGGCCGAGGTGCGTTCCACGAAGGCGCGTTCCGGCGAATCCGCCCATAGATAGATCTGCACCGGCAGCACGGTCGCCGGGTCGAGCGCGCCGTGCGGCACGTCGACGATGAAGGCGACCATGCCGATCATCAGAAGCGGCGCCGTTTCGCCCAGGGCCTGGGCCATGCCGATGATGGTGCCGGTCAGGATGCCGGGCATGGCCAGCGGCAGCACGTGATGAGTGACGACCTGCAGCGGCGAGGCGCCCAGGCCGTAGGCCGCCTCGCGGATCGACGGCGGCACCGATTTCAGGGCTGATCGGGCGGCGATGATGATGGTCGGCAGGGTCATCAGCGCCAACACCAGGCCGCCGACCACGGGGGCCGAGCGCGGCATGCCGAAGAAGTTGATGAACACGGCCAGTCCCAGCAACCCGAACACGATGGACGGCACGGCGGCCAGGTTGTTGATGTTGACCTCGATGGTCTGGGTCCACTTGTTGACCGGGGCGAATTCCTCCAGATAGATGGCGGAGGCCACGGCCAGGGGGAAGGAAACCAGCAGCGTCACCAGCATGGTGAACAGCGAGCCCATGGCGGCGCCGAAGATGCCGGCCAGTTCCGGTTCGCGGCTGTCGCCGGCGGTGAAGAACGTTGTGTTGAACACGGTCTCGATCAGGCCGCGGTTTTCCAGGCGCTCGAACCAGGCGATCTGCTTGTCCTTGACGCGGCGTTCGGTCTCGGGGCTGTCCTTGCGGATCTGACCCTTGTTCAATTGGTCGATGTCGTCGGACATGGGCATCTGCACGGTTACCCGTTCGCCGATCAGGTTCGGGTTGGCCATCACCATGTCGCGGATTTCGTACACCGCGCCGGGGCTGATCATGTCGAACAGTTCGCGGCGGTCGCGGCGGCTAGTGACGTCGGGAAACAGGTCGTAATAGGCCTGGCGGATCACGTTACGGTAGTTGGCCGACGACAGCGCCTGCCGTTCCCGCGTGCCCTCGGGATCGATGTCCTGGGGATAGAGCGTTATTTCCAGGTTGATCATGGTTTGCGTGAAGGCGGGGATCGCCTTGGATACGATGGTTGTGAACAGAAGGCCCAGCATGCCCATGGCGAAGGCGATCGCGAGAATGCCATAGGCCTTGAACCGCCGTTCCGCCGCATAGCGGCGCTTCAGGCCCTTGCTGACGGCGTCGTTGGAATTACGGGTGGTAAGACCCCCGCCGGTCGGGCCGTTCATGATTGGTGCCGCGTCAGTCATATTGCTCTCGATACTTGTTGACGATGGTGAGGGCGATGATGTTCAGCACCAGAGTGACGCAGAACAGGATCAGGCCGAGGGCGAAGGCGGCAAGGGTCTTGGCGCTGTCGAACTCCTGGTCGCCGACCAGCAGGGTGACGATCTGCACCGTGACCGTGGTCACCGCTTCGAAGGGGTTGGCCGTCAGGTTGGCGGCCAGGCCGGCGGCCATGACGACGATCATGGTCTCGCCGATGGCGCGCGAGACGCCGAGCAGAAGCGAGCCGACGATGCCCGGCAATGCTGCCGGCAGGATCACCTGCTTGATGGTTTCCGATTTGGTGGCGCCCAGGCCGTAGGAGCCCTCGCGCAGCGACTGCGGCACCGCCGACATCACGTCATCGGACAGGGACGACACGAAGGGGATGATCATGATCCCCATCACGATGCCGGCCGCCAGGGCGCTTTCCGACGAAATCGTCAGACCGAAATCGAGCCCCAATCCGCGGAAGAACGGCGCCACCGTCAGGGCGGCGAAGAAGCCGTAGACCACGGTCGGGATGCCGGCCAGGATTTCCAGCAGCGGCTTGACCGTGCCGCGCACCTTGGTGGGCGCGTATTCGGACATGTAAATGGCGGCCATCAGGCCGACCGGGGCGGCCACGCACATGGCGATGAGGGAAATCAGCATCGTGCCGGCCAGCAGCGGGACCGCGCCGAACAGGCCGGTCGCCCCCACCTGGTCCTTGCGCAGCGCCGTCTGCGGGCTCCATTCCAGGCCGAACACGAAGTCCAGCGGATGTACCTTCTGGAAAAAGCGTAAGGATTCGAACAGCAGCGACAGGATGATGCCGAGCGTGGTCAGAACGGCGATGGTCGAGCAGATGATCATGATTGCCATGACTGCTTTTTCGACGCTGTTGCGCGCCCGCAGGTCGGGCGAGATGCGGCCCCGGGCGACCAGGATGCCACCGCAGGTCACGGCGACGAGGATCGCCGTCAACAGCATCTTCGACGTGGTCAGAAGTTGGCCGTAGAAGGCGGCGGCGTCCTTCAGGTCGAGGTCGATGATCTCGCGGCTGACGATGTCGCCGTTGGCCAGGTTCTTGACGTCGTTCAGCAGCAGGGACAGTTCGTCCGTGGGCAGGGAACTCATGCTGTCCGGCAGGTTGGCGATCAGCATGCTGTCCATGATGGTGTTTTCAAGCGCCATCCAGCCGACCAGCAGCAGGAACCCGGGGGCCGCGCACCACAGGCCGATGTAATAGCCGTAGTAGTCGGGCAGCGAATGCAGATTGCGGATCTGACCGCCGGCGGTGGACAGGGCGCGGGACCGGCCCAGGTAGTATCCGAAGATGGTCAGAAGGGCGAGGACGCCAAACAAAACGGGGAAGCTCATGACGCTTCTGGTCCTTGGTTGCGGTACCCGAAATACGGGCCTGGGAACATTATGAAGAAACGAATAAAGGGTCGGCGGGGGTGCCTGGAGCCGGGCAGCCCCCGGAAGGCCGAAGCCTTCCGGGGGTAAGCCGGATATGCCTAGAGGTCGATGTTGTTGCGCAGCGCGGCGCCGTCTTCACGGAACTTCTTGCGTTCCTTGTCGCCCATCGAGATCAGGCCCTTGTCGCCAAGGTAGCCGTCGGGGCCGACGGCCTTTTCGGAAGTGAACTCGGCGACATATTCCTTCATGCCGGGGATCGAGCCGACGTGCGCCTTCTTGACGTAGAAGTACAGCGGGCGCGACACCGGATAGGAGCCGTCGGAGATGGCGTCGAAGGTCGGCGCCTTGTCGTCGATCAGGGAGCCCTGGATCTTGTCGGCGTTCTGGTCGAGGAAGCTGTAGCCGAACACGCCGAAGGCGTTGGGGTTGGCTTCGAGCTTGCGCACGATCAGCACGTCGTTTTCGCCGGCTTCCACATAGGCGCCGTCTTCGCGGACCGAATGACAAACGGCCTTATACTTCTTCTTGTCGGACTTCTTCAGGGCGGCGATGTCCTTGAATTTCTTGCAACCGCCTTCCAGGCCCAGTTCGGCGAAGGCATCGCGGGTGCCCGACGTCGGGGGCGGGCCCAGGACTTCGATCTTGATGTCCGGCAGGGACGCATCGACGTCCTTCCAGGTCTTGTGCGGGTTCGGGATCAGCTTGCCGCCTTCGGCCGGGATGTCCTTGGCCAGGGCCAGGAACAATTGCTGACGGGTGATCGACATCTGCTTGGAAGCCTTGGAATTGGCGAGGACGATGCCGTCATAGCCGACCTTCACTTCGACGACGTCGGTGACGCCGTTCTTGGCGCAACGCTCGACTTCGGATTTCTTGATCCGGCGCGACGCGTTGGTCATGTCCGGGTGCTGGGCGCCGATGCCGGCGCAGAACAGCTTCAGGCCGCCGCCGGAACCGGTGCTTTCGACGACCGGGGTCTTGAACTTGGTGGTTTTGCCGAACTGTTCGGCGACGGCGGTCGAGAACGGAAACACCGTCGACGAGCCGACGATCCGGATCTGATCGCGCGCTTCGGCGGCGTTGGCCATCGCGACGGCCATGCCGGCAACGGCGACGACTGCAAGTGACTTGCGAAACATGGGTAGCTCCTACGTGTCTTGAAGGGATACTGGGTTGTTCGTTATTTCGGAAAGCGTTTGCCCCCGAACTTCATCGCCGCTCAAACTAAGACCGTCACACGTCGTATTTATGACATGGATGTTGCAGTTTTATGACAACCGGCGATAAAAAACGGCGGAAATTCAACGATTTTCACGTTTCCGAAACATGACAACCGTGCGGATGTCACATCAGATACGTCTATGGGGAAGGGCGCAGCAGGGGGGGGGCGGCCAGCAGCCGGGGGGGCTCCGGGCGATCAGGAGAAGGCCCAGGCGAACATCTGGAACAGGACCGCACCCATGAGTGCCGCCGACGGTACCGTGATGATCCAGGCGGCCACGATGGTCATGAAATGTTGGCGCCGCACCAGCTTGCGCCGGCGGGTCCGCTCCGGGTCGCTGCTGCCGGCGGCCTCCGGTTCCGGGGCCTTGTCGTCACGCCCGTGATTGATATGGCTCTTGCGGCCGGTCACCCATTCGCGGAAGAAGCCGACGCCGAATACCGCGCCGACGGCGATATGGGTCGACGACACGGGCAGGCCGAGCGCCGAGGCGATGATCACCGTGATCGCGGCGGCCAGGGCCACGCAATAGGCGCGCATGGGGTTCATCTTGGTGATTTCGGCGCCCACGGTGCGGATCAGCTTGGGCCCGAACAGCATAAGGCCCATGGTGATCCCGGCCGCGCCCACGAACAGCACCCAGGTTGGGATGCCGACCTTGCCGTGGGTGCTGCCCGTGGTTGCCGTGTCGACGACGGCGGCAAGCGGCCCGACCGCGTTGGCCACGTCGTTGGCGCCGTGGGCGAAAGACAATAGGGCGGCCGCGAAAATCAGCGGCAGCGTGAACAAGGTGCGCACGGATTTGTTGCGGTTTTCCATGCCCGCCGCCTTGCGATGGACCAGGGGGCGGACCACGGCGTAGGTCAGGACACCGATGGCCAGCCCGACTAGGGTCACGATTTCGGGGCCCGGCCGCCACAGGTTCTTCAGGCCCTTCATCAACAGATAGGCGGAGAACACGCCGGCCATGAGGGCGACCAGCACGGGCACCCAACGTTTGGCGCCGGCGATCTTGTCCTTGCGGTAGATTACGTTGAACTTGATGAAGGCCAGGAACGCGGCGGCGATGACCCCGCCCATCAGCGGCGAGATCACCCAGCTTGCGGCGATCGCCCCCATCACGCCCCAGTCGACGACCCCGAACCCGGCGGCGGAAATGCCCGCCCCCATGACGCCGCCGACGACGGCATGGGTGGTCGATACGGGCGCGCTCAGCCAGGTCGCCAGGTTGATCCACAGCGCCGCCGCCAGCAGCGCCGACATCATGGCCCAGATGAAGATGTCGGGATCGCTGATCTGGTTCGGGTCGACGATGCTTTTGGAAATGGTTTTGACCACGTCACCCCCGGCCAGGATGGCGCCGAGCGATTCGAACACGGCGGCGATGATCAACGCCCCGAACATGGGCAGGGCCCGCGAGCCGACGGCCGGACCGACGTTGTTGGCGACGTCGTTGGCGCCGATGTTCAGCGCCATGTAGCCGCCGATCACCCCGGCGGCGACGATGAACAGCTGATGGTCCATGCCGACCGTCGCGATCATGGCGACGTTCGATGTGATGGCAAGGAACAGCAGCGCCCAGCCGATGCGCGAGAACCGGCGCGACAGCGCCTGGGTCGCGTATTCGACGGCGGCCAGCTTGCTCAGGTCTTTGCTTAGGGTCTCTTTATACATGTCGGGGGATCGTCACTTTCGGCGATTGAGCCGGATGGCGGGATGGGTCGGCGCGGGGACGCAAAGGCCAGGCGCCGTTGCCGCTAGGGCATAGGCGGAAACCGCAGGTGGTGGCAATCAGAATGTTACGGATTTATGACATATCCGGGGACGGCATGGCTACAGCGCCGCCGTTGCCGGGCAGCACGCCCTGGCGGGGCGTTTCTGCCGGTAGATAGACCGTGAAGGTCGATCCTTTGCCCAGGGTGCTTTCCACGGCCAAATGGCCGCGGTGGCGGTTGACGATGTGCTTGACGATGGCAAGCCCCAGGCCCGTGCCGCCGACGCTTTTGGACCGCGCCTTGTCGACTCGATAGAAACGTTCCGTCAGGCGCGGGATCGCGTCCTCGGGGATGCCTTCGCCGTGGTCCGTGACCTTGATGGCGACGCCCGAGCGCCCCGATCCGGGAATGCGCTGGGCCGCCTCGACCCGGACGTCGATGGCCTCGCCCTTGGCGCCATAGCGGATGGCGTTCTCGATCAGGTTACGGAACACCTGGAACAGCTGGTCGGCCTCGCCATAGACCGTTGGCAGGTTACTGCCGTAATTGACGCGGATCGGCACGTTGGCGACCTTGGCCTGGACGCTCAGCGCCTCGGTCACGTTCAACAGCACGCCGGCGATATCGACGGGGGCGGTGGGACGGACATGCTCGTTGATCTCGACCCTGGACAGGGACAGCAGGTCGTCGATCAAAAGTGCCATGCGTTTGGCCTCGCGCAGCATGATGCCGAGAAACCGGGTGCGGGTGTCCTCATCGCTGCCGGCGGGGCCTTCCAGGGTCTCGATGAAGCCGAGCAGGGCTGCCAGCGGGGAGCGCAGTTCATGCGACGCGTTGGCGACGAAATCGGCGCGCATCTGTTCGGCGCGTCGCGCGGTCGTCAGGTCGCGCAGGACCAGCACCGCACCGACCCCCTTCACGTCCGGGGCCGGCGGCACCCCGGCGACGTACATTTCGAAATTGCGGGTGGTATTGCCCGGCAGGATGACTTCGACCGTGCGGGTCTCGCCCCGGCCGAGCACCTGATCGACGGCGCCCAGCACCCGGGGATGGCGCAGCGACATCGCCAGATCCTGGCCGACGCGGGTGATGTCCAAAAGTTCGCGCGCGGCGCCGTTGGCATAGATGACCGACCGCCGCCCGTCCAATAGAACCGTCGGGTCGGGAAAATGGTCAAGAATGCGGTCGGTCAAAGGGACCATCTGCCTGGTGCCCCGCCTGGTTGTCCGTTCCCGCATCTTGGGCCCGTGCGGACGGTGTCCACATCGGGGCCGCGGGCTCTATCTGGGCCTGATGACCTTCTCCGGGGGGATTTGTCAAGAAACGGTTTTACGACAGCCGCGGGCATATTTCGGCGCCGCGCCCGGTCTTGGGGCCGGGGCCTCGGGCAATTTCCCAGGGGGGTCAGGGGTGAGCCTGGCCCATGCCGCGCCCGCCCGGGGATGTGGTGAGTCCCATTTCGACCCGGTTGCGGCCGTTGTGCTTGGCCAGGTACAGGGCTTCGTCGGCGCGCTCGATCAGGCTTTCCACGCTTTCGCCCGGCTGGAATTCCGCCGCCCCCACGGACACCGTGATGGTGCCCAGGCTTTTGCCCGTGGCACGGTTGATGACGGCTTTCTTCGAGACCTGGGTGCACACATGCTCGCCGACTTTGGCGCCGTTTTTCAGCGTCGTATTGGGCAGCACGATGGAAAATTCCTCGCCGCCGTAACGCGCGGTCAAGTCCTCGCCGCGCACGCAGCTTTTCAAGATGCGCGCAACGAACCGCAGCACCTGGTCGCCGACCTGGTGGCCATGGGTGTCGTTGAAATTCTTGAAATGGTCGATGTCGATCATCAGCAGGGTCAGGGGTTGCCCCCGGTCCATGGCCTCGGCGGCGCCGATGCGGATTTCCTCGTCGAACAGCTTGCGGTTGGCGACGCCGGTCAATGCATCGGTCATGGCCTCGTGACGCAGGGATTCGACGTCTTCCTTCAGGCTGCGGATTTCGCCGGCGGATTCCTTCAGTCGTGTTTCGAGGGTCTGGTTGCGTTCCTCCATGGTGCGGGTCGCGGCAATCACCTGCTCTAGAATGGCCCGGATGTCCTTGCGGCCGTCGTCCCGCGCCAGTTCGCCCGATACCACGGACAGGGTGTCGCCGTAGGCTTGGGCGTCGGTGCCGGCCTCTTCCAGGTAGGTCATCAGTTTCTTGAGCTCGGTTTCGACGCGCAGCGTGGCGTCGTTCAGGAAGTCCTCGTCCAGGGTCACGCCCAGGAAGCGGTCGTAGATTTCCGCGTTGCGCTCTTCGGTGAACGGCAGACCGGCCTCCAGGATCACGTCCAGGGTCCGCGCCAGTTCCGGGTATGCGCCCGAAAAATACCGATACCAAACAGCAAAGTTGTTTGGTTTCGGCGGAATCCCCTTTTTCTCCATCATCTGGAGCGCCGATTTGGCATAGGCGCTGGGGGTACTCCGGAGTTCAGTTTCGTCGGACAACGGGCCTGCCTTCCTTTTAAGGTTTTGGGGTCGCCGTTCTCACCTTCCAAGAACCATTTAAGTGCCGGTCATTGGGCGCCGGCAAATTATTAAGGCTATTTTCTAACATAACCCGCGCAGAGGGTTCATACCTTTTTCTTTATAATGATACGGCGACCCGCCTGGACGGGTTTGGGCAGGATTCCATGGGCCGCCTTC
>CAXAVJ010000081.1:0-16504 GCA_963972065.1 uncultured Rhodospirillaceae bacterium | reverse complement strand
GCAGGACGGCGGTCGCCTCGCCCAGTTGCATGGCCTTGGCCATGGCGAGATGCGCCAGCGCCGCGATGAGCCCGATGGCGATCAATTGACCGAACTGGGCCCAGGTCGGCCATTCCCAAACGAACAACGCCAGGATCAGCGTCGACGGCGTGAAATAGACAGAGGAATAGAACACGATGGTGACCGGCGAATCATAGCGCGACAGAATCTTGACCAACAGCAGCGCCCAGGCCCACAGCACCGTCGACCCCAACGCCCACAAATACCCCTCGCTGATTTCCTGAAACCCGGGACGGATGATGATCGCCATGCCGACGAAGCCGACGACCAGCGCCCCCCAACGGCGCATGCCCATCTTTTCCCGCAGCATGACCACGGCGCCTAAGGACGTAAACAGCACGACCGTGAAGCTGAGCGCCGTCGCGTCGCCGACAGGCACCAGGGACAAGGTATAGAACCAGGTCAGCATGGCGCCGAGGCCGACCACGCCACGCACCAGTTGCAGATCCGGCCGTTTGCTTTTCCATGCATGTCGGTCCTGGCGCAGCAACAGCGGCGTCAGGGCGATCAGGACGACCACGTTGCGGAAAAAGGCGACTTCGAAGGGGTGCAGTTCCTGTGTGATATCGCGGACCAGCGCGTGCAGGCAGGCAATCAGCCCCGCCCCCACCATCATGAACAGCATACCCCGGAAGTTGTCGACTTCCCGGGGACCGGCTGGTGTCGCTTGATCGCTGAGGTCCGGGGTCGTCGCCATGGCTTCACTATAGACGGCGGATACCCTCTGGCAATAAGGTCGGCGGCTCGATTTGGGGCCAATTGCATACAATATTTGGGGTAAGGGACCGTCATCATGATTAAAGCAGGCATCGCCGGATTGGGCCGTTGGGGCCAGGTTCTCGTCAATTCCGTTCACGGCAAAAGCGACAAAATCACCATTACCGCCGGCTGCACGGGCCGCAAGGCCCGGGCCGAGGCATTCTGCGCCGAGAAGGGCATCGACCTGCGCGACGGTCTGGCCGACTTGTTGAACGACCCGGACCTGGACGCGGTGATCCTGGCCACCCCGCACAGCCAGCACGCGGATCAGGTGATCGCCGCCGCCGCCGCGGGGAAGCAGATTTTCATCGAAAAACCCTTCACCCTGGACCGCGCCAGCGCCCAGGCCGCCGCCGACGCGGCCGAGGCTGCGGGCGTGGTGCTGGCGCTCGGTCATAACCGGCGTTTCCATCCGGCGATGGTACGCATGAAGGAAATGATTCAATCCGGCGAACTGGGCCAGATTCTGCATGTCGAGGGCAACCTGAGCAGCCCCAGCGCCATGCGCTTCGCCGCCGACGGTTGGCGCGCGCAGGCCGACGAGAGCCCGGCCGGCGGCATGACCGGCATGGGCATCCATGTGGTCGACGCCATGATCAATCTGCTCGGCCCCATCGACGAAGTCACCGCCCGGTCGTACCGCAACTTCCTCAAGATCGACGTGGACGACACCACGGCCACGCTGTTCCGCTTCGCCTCGGGCGCCATGGGCTACCTCGGCACCTTCACGGCGACGGCGCCCTTGTGGCGCATCCAGGTGTTCGGTACCGGCGGCTGGGCCGAGATGCACAACTACGACCGCCTGACCGTGCGCAAGGTCTCCGCGGACGCCGTGCCCGGCCCCGAAGAGGTCACCGAATACGGCGCCTTCGACATGGAGCGCGCCGAACTGGAAGCCTTCGCCGACGCCTGCGCCGGCAAGGCCGCCTATCCCCTCACCCCGGCCGAGGCTGTGCACGGCACGGCAGTGCTGGAAGCCGTGATTCAGGGCGCCGCGAGCGGCCAGCCGGTCCAGTTGAAGGACGTCTAGGCAGAACGCCGCAAAGGAGAGCGCCGCCATGTGGTTCCTGATGCGCCAGGTGATGCGATATGGGCGCTACGTGGCCTGGACCGTGGCCGCGGCGGCGGCCGCGGGCCTTTACGGCATTCTGTCCGTGCGCAAGGAAATCACCCTGTTCGGTGGCGAAGCTCACGTCATCGAATGGTGGGAGCCCTACGTCTGGCCGCCCGTCGCCTTCGTGATCGTCAGCCGCGTCCTGCGCATGGTCCTGAATCGCTTCGCCGGGGCGGCGAACGCGCATATGGCGCGCCTGCGGCGCGGGGACATTTTCGGCCCCCGGCCTTAATCACCAGGAAGAACGGGTCAGCTGTCGCCGTCGCCCGGCATGCCGCCCATGCCGGCCTGGGCGATCTTCTTGTCCGTGTTGTAGTTGTTGAGCGCCCAAACAGCCCAGATCGCCGCCGGAATCCAGCCAATCAAGGACAGTTGCAGGATCAGGCAGATGATGCCCTGGATCGGGCGGCCGATCGTGAAGAACACGAACCACGGAATCAAAATCGCAAGAATCAGTCTGACCATGGAAAACCCCTTGTTCCGATTGGCCCCCCAAGGACCCGATGAAGATCAACGTTAGCCCGCCAGGAATCTCCTGACAATCCGCACGCATTGTCTTAAGTTTCGCCCCCCATGAAAACCGACCTGTTCGATTTCGACCTGCCGCCGGAACGGATCGCCCAGAAACCGGCGAACCCGCGCGATGCGGCACGCCTGTTGGAGGTCACGCCCGGCGCCTTGATCGACCGGGGGGTGCGCGACCTGCCGTCGTTGTTGAACCCGGGCGACGTGCTGGTGGTCAACGACACGCGGGTGATTCCGGCGCGCCTGACCGGGCGGCGCGGCGACGCGTCACGCCCCGGCCCGCCCGAAGGTGGACCCAAGGTCGAGGTCACCCTGCACAAATGGGATGACGACGGCCGCTGGCGGGCCTTCGCCCGACCGGCGCGCAAGCTCAGCCCGCGCGATCATATCGTGTTCGCCCCCGGCTTTTCCGCCGACGTGGTCTCGAAGGGCGACATGGGCGAAGTGATCCTGCGCTTCAACAAGGCCGGGCCGGATTTGAAGGACGCCCTGGAACAGTTCGGCGTCATGCCTCTGCCGCCCTACATCAAGCGGGAAGCCGCGGGCGACGACGCGGACCGGGACGACTACCAGACCTTGTTCGCCGCCCGCGACGGCGCCGTCGCCGCCCCCACGGCATCCCTGCATTTCACGCCGGAACTTTTGGCCGCACTGGACGCGCGCGGGGTCGAGCGGGTCAGCCTGACCCTGCACGTCGGCGCCGGCACCTTCCTGCCCGTGCGCGAGGACGACACTCGCCACCATGTCATGCATTCGGAATGGGGTGAAATCAGCCGGCAAGCCGCCGATTTCATCAATCAGGCACGGAATGCCGGCGGCCGCGTCGTGGCCTGCGGATCGACCGCCATGCGGCTTCTGGAGACGGCGGCGGACGCCGAGGGCCAGATCCACCCCTTCAAGGGCGACACGGATATTTTCATCACGCCGGGTTATAAATTCCGCGCCGTCGATTTGATGCTGACCAATTTCCACCTGCCGCGCTCGACCCTGTTCATGCTGGTCTCCGCCTTCGCCGGACTGGACCGCATGCAAAGCGCCTATGCCCATGCCGTGGCCGATGCCTATCGCTTCTATTCCTACGGTGATGCTTGCCTACTGCACCGGAACGACGCCACCGGATGATCGGCGCACCCTATACGGATGTATGCCAGCCGATCGGTTGGGTACACATTCGAATAAATTTATGTTTATCTCACTTTGCTCTTGAGGTCAGACGGTAACAACAATTGGGGAACATCCCCACAGGATCCATCGACCCATGCGAATTCGCGACCTGCTGCCGACGGCTATGCTCGTCGGCTTCTGTATTCTTTGGCTGGCCATCGCCGCCCTGCGCCCGCAATCGGGGCAATCGCAGATCGGGGTGGTGTTTCCGCCGTCCCTGACGGAGACCGAGATCCTGGCCCGCATCGCCGACGCGGGTGGACGCCTGGTTCGCGAAGGAGCCTGGCCGTTCATCGCTGTCGTTGCCCTCGACACGCCGGAAACACTGACACGCCTTGGCAGTCAGGGCGCGTTGTTCACCGTCAATCCACTGGCCCTCGGCAGTTGTCTCACCCGACCCGCCGCAAACTGACCGATCACTCAAAGGAACCCGATCATGGATGCCCTTAACGAGCTCCGCATCAACTCAATCCGATTTTTCGTCCTGTTCGCCTGGGCGCATCTGCCGCTCGCCGGTCTCGCGTTTTGGCTGACGCAGGGCGACATTGTCACGGGGGCCGGCATCATCGCCACCGTCGCCGTAGCATCGACGGTCGCCTGGCGCACCCGGCCGACCGCCGCCGCAAGCCGGTTCCTGATCGCCGCCGGCGCCATGATCAACGTCGGCGCCCTGTTGTACCTGTTCGCGGGTCATGCCTGGCAGATCGATGTACATATGTATTTCTTCGCCGTGCTGGCGATGGTCGCGGCGTTCTGCTGCTGGCAGACCGTGCTGGTTGCTGCAGCGACGGTCGCGGTGCACCATCTGGTGCTCAACTTCACCCTGCCCTATGCCATCTTCCCCGATGGGGCCGACTTTTTTCGGGTCGTTCTGCACGCCGTCATCGTCGTGGTCGAAACCATCGTCCTGATGTGGCTGACCTATCGCCTGGTTGCCGGCTTCCGTCATAGCGCCGAAGCGGTCGACGCCGCCGAGGAGGCCAAGGCCGAGGTCGAACGGTTGAGTCTGGAACGCGAACGTCTGGAACACGAGGGCCAGGAAGAGCGCCGCAAGCTGCTGCTCGACATGGCCGCCCGCTTCGAACACCAGGTCGGCCCCATCATGGTCAACGTCAACGACCATGCGCGCGGTATGTCGGACGTGTCGAAGAACCTGTCCGATCTGGCGGCTCAGGCACTTGCCCATTCAACGGATACGGCCGCGGCCATCGATCAGGCGACCGGCAACGTGCAGACCGTGGCCAGTGCCACCGAACAGATGACCGCCAGCATGGCCGAGGTCTCGGCCCAGGTCGGCCGCGCCCATGACGTCGCGCAGGAAGCATCAAAGAAGGCGCGCGAAACGGATCAAACCATGGTCCGCCTGAAAGACGCCGCCGCCAAGATCGGCAACGTCATGGAGATGATCAACGACATTGCCGAACAAACCAATCTGCTGGCCCTCAATGCCACGATCGAGGCCGCCCGCGCCGGCGAAGCCGGCAAGGGCTTTGCCGTGGTCGCGTCGGAGGTCAAAAATCTGGCCAACCAGACCGCCAAGGCAACCCAGGAAATCGCCGGGGAAATCGCCACCATGCGGGACGTGTCGGAAGACGCGGCGCGCGAAATTCAGGGCATTTCCGCGACCATCGACGAAATCAACGCGGTCAGCGAAGCCATCGCCGCCGCCGTCGAGGAACAATCGGCCGCGACCCAGGAAATCGCACGCTCCAGCCAGGACGCCGCCGTCCATACGGACAAGGTCCAGGCCAACATCGCCTCCGTGCGCAGCGCCTCGGAAAACACCGGCGGTGCCGCCAGTGAGGTTTCGACCGCCGCCGCAAGTCTGTCGGCCCAGGCCGATAGCTTGAAACAGGCCATTGACGGCATGTTGCAGGACCTGCGCGCCGCCTGATCCGCATTCTTGAGGGGCCCACGGCACGCCCATCCGCCCTGATAAAAAGAGGCGGATGGGCGCTTGCCTGTGGACGGCGGTCCCATCATAGTCCGCGCCATGATGAAAAAGATGCAGTTCACCGTCAGCGCGACCGACGGCCGGGCCCGCCGCGGCCGGCTGGACACCGCGCACGGCCCGATGGAAACCCCGGCCTTCATGCCTGTCGGCACGGCCGCGACCGTGAAGGCCATGACGCCCGAGGCCGTGGCCGAAACGGGCGCGCAATGCGTGCTCGGCAACACCTATCACCTGATGCTGCGCCCGGGATCGGCGCGCATCAAACGCCTGGGCGGCCTGCACAAATTCATGAATTGGCCCGGGCCGATCCTCACAGACTCTGGGGGCTTCCAGGTGTGGTCCCTGAAGGACCTGCGCAAGTTGACGGAACAGGGCGTGACCTTCCGCTCCCACATCGACGGGGCGAAGCACGAGTTGACCCCCGAAAGCGCCATGGCGATCCAGAACGACCTGGACGCCGACATCACCATGGTGCTGGACGAATGCACGCCCTTCGGCGTGGACGAGGCCGCGGCCCGCGTGTCCATGGAACTGTCCATGCGCTGGGCGGCACGCTGCAAGAACGCCTTCGAGAAACGGCCCGGCTACGGCCTGTTCGGCATCGTCCAGGGCGGCGTCTATCCCAACCTGCGCGCGGAATCCGCCAAGGCGCTGACCGCCATCGGCTTCGACGGCTACGCCATCGGCGGCCTTGCCGTGGGCGAGGGCCAGGACCTGATGTTCCAGACCCTGGACGTCACCACCCCGCACCTGCCGGAAGACAAGCCCCGCTATCTCATGGGTGTCGGCAAGCCGTCGGACCTGGTGGGCGCGGTCGAGCGCGGGGTCGACATGTTCGACTGCGTGCTGCCGACGCGGTCCGGCCGCACCGACCAGGCCTTCACCCGGCGCGGTCAGGTGAACATCCGCAACGCCCGGCACAAGGACGACCCCCGGCCCCTCGATCCGGACTGTTCATGTTATGCCTGCGCCAACTATTCCCGGGCCTATCTCCACCATCTGGCCCAGGCCAAGGAAATCCTGGGGCTGACGCTGCTGACTTGGCATAATCTGCACTACTATCAGGAACTGATGGCGGGCATGCGCCGGGCCATCGAAGGCGGCACCTTCGCGGCCTTCAAGCAGGCGTTCGAAGACGGCGAGGCCGCGGGCGACATTCCCGCGATTGAGGGCGAATAGCCATGGCGAAGACGACGGAAAAAAACCTGACCCAACTGGGCGCCCAATCGGCGATCCCGGACAGCCCGGACGCGGCGTCCCTTGAATGCGCTGGCAACCCGCATCTCGGGACGCCCTATCTGATCCGCTTCACCTGCCCGGAATTCACCTCGCTCTGCCCCGTGACCGGACAGCCCGATTTCGCGCATCTGGTGATCGACTACGTGCCGGGGCGGAAGATCGTCGAAAGCAAGTCGCTGAAGCTCTACCTCGCCAGCTTCCGCAACCACGCCGGTTTCCACGAGAAATGCACCCTGGATATCGCCGCCAAGATCAAGAAGGCGGCGGCGCCCAAGTGGCTGCGCATCGGCGGCTATTGGTATCCCCGCGGCGGCATCCCCATCGACGTGTTCCACCAGACGGGCGCGCCGCCCAAGGGCCTGTGGATTCCGGATCAGGGTGTCGCGTCGTACAAGGGGCGCGGCTAGAGCCACCCCTTACCGTCATCGAGCACTAATATAAATTCGAAGGTTATTTCCCTTTTGACGGGGACCGATTTGGGCGTTGTGTAAGTGCAGATCCGGCGGCAGTCTTAGCAGCTTTACTGCTTCTCGGATCCCGAAGCACCTTTGATGCCGCTGACGCCGCCCGCTTGCTCGTCACTTCGCGATTGGCTGTTCTCTTTGCCACTTTTACTCTCCTGGCTAACTTGGCCTTGGTACAATTTGTAGATACCCATAGGCGAAACATTCGCAACCAAAGTCGTCGCCAATATTACCAGAATGGCAGAAAACACGATAGCACCGACCAACCCACCAGCCACGTTTATGCCAAATTGCGGCCAAAATCTGCGGGCGAGTCGAACTTCAGAGAGTATGGCGCTTTCCAATATCTTTTCTTGTTCTGCCTTGACCGCCTCTTCAACTGATTCGTTAATAAACGCTGCTAGTGCAGCTTCAGCGTCCCCTTTTACACGCAAAATCGTACCTGGCGGTTTTTGCCGGTACCAGTTTTCAATCTCTTCACTGGTAGGAACTTGCCCTGTCGTTTCTTCGACGTGTTTCAGCCATTCAATTCGTTGCTCTTCGAAGATTGCGAACGCAACAAGCCCGTAGAGCCAAGCCTCTTGAGAATCCTCAACTAATTCCTTGTATACATCATCAGAATTTGTGATTTGAGCCATGGCATCTACTCAACTATTTTGGCATTTTAATTCTTATAACACACCATTATAGAGAGTGATTAATTTGGCACAATGCCGTTTTCGAACTCGTAGCGATCCACGCCTTGATACAGTATTTAAGTACTGACTGAATTCGGAAGAAGTGCCGCAGGCAATCCCCCGGATAATGGTCACCTAGCCCGCCGCCGCGTCGTCCCGTTTGACCGGGGTCGGCCATTCCATGGGCACTTCGACCGCATGGCCGAAGTAGCCGATCAGGTCGATGAAGCTTTTGACCACGGACAGGTTGGGGATCGATGACAGGATCGGACCGCCGGCCCCTTCGGGAATCGCGGACAGTTCGTCACCGGGCTGATTGTCCCGGTATTCCTGCACCGCGCGGTCCAGATTCCGCGCGTCGGTGATGATGAAGAAATCCGGGTCCTTCTTGGACTGCAGGATCAGGAATTCCATGGGACGTCTCCTCGTTGCCGCATTGGCCTTCGCCCGCACATTTGGGGTATTCCCCGATATGTTGCGCGGAGGCGGGACCACTGGCCAAGATTTTGTAATAACGGGAAGAATCGGGCAAGGGAAAGCCGTGGGTCGGCGGCATGATGGCGGCGGCGGCCGAGGTCAGGCGCCCCGATAGACGCAGCCGGTGGTGGCGTTTTCGCGGATCTCGATTTCGCTAAGCCCTTGAAGATGAGTCGCAATTCGATCCCATAGCCAGACGGCGATGTTTTCCGTCGTGGGGTTTTCCAGGCCCGGAACCTCGTTCAGATAGTGGTGGTCGATTTCCGCCAGAACGGGCTCGACCCGGGCCGCGACCTCGGCGAAATCGATGACCCAGCCTTCCGATTCGCGGACCGGGCCGGTCACGGCGACACGCAGCAGGAAGGTGTTGCCGTGCAGGCGGGAGCAGATGTGGCTGTCCGGCAGGCGCGGCAGGCGGCGCGCACTTTCAAAGGAAAAGCCGTGGTAGACGGTCATCGTGCCGGGGGCGGTCATGCGGGGTGTCCTTCCGTGATGCAGCCGACGGCCGGATTTTCCCAAAGCTCGACCGCGACGGCGCCGGCGGCGGACAAGCGCTGGGCCAGACGGTCACGCAGATAGCCGCAGAGGCGTTCCGTCGAGGGGTTTTCCAAACCGGGCAGCTCGTTCAGGTATTGGTGGTCGACATCGGCCAGAACGGCGTCGATTTCCCGCTTCAGGTCCGCCGGGTCGATTACCCAGCCCGTCGCCGCATCAGGCGTGCCGCGCAGCCGCAGGGTACCGTTGAAGGTATGGCCGTGCAGGGCCGCTGCCGGGTGATCGGCGCCCACGCCGGTCAGACGCTGGGCCGCGACGAAGGTGAAATCCATGAACCGTTCCATGGCCGGTTTCCTAGAGCATTCCGCCGGGCGAGAAAAGCCCGAAGCAGGGCCGAAGATGCCGGCCGGTTGCGCCGCCGCCGTTCCGCCCCCAGATAATTGACCTAGCTCAAGGCGGCGCAAGCCGAAGTTTTCGACTATGCTACTCGAATGACCAGACGCTGCCGATGACCTGCGTCCAAACCGAAAGGGAATGTCCATGAACCTTGGGGAAAAGATGAAACCGGTCCTGGAAAAGCGCCTCGCGGTGCTGAAAGAGGAGATCGCGGACATCGACCAGACGCTGCGTGAGCCGGACAGCCAGGATTTCGAGGAACGCGCCACCGAGAACGAAGGCGACGAGGTGCTGGAAGACCTGGGCAACGCGGCGCTGATCGAAATCGCGCAGATCGAAACCGCCCTTGAGCGGATCGCCGACGGCACCTATGGCGACTGCGTCACCTGTGGCGAGGCCATTCCCCCGGCGCGGCTTGAAGCCGTGCCCCAGGCGGCGCAATGCATCAAGTGTGCGTCCTGACGGAACGCGGGGCATCAAGTGTGCGTCCTGACGGAACGCGGGGCATCAAGTGCGCGTCCTGACGTTTTCCATTTAATACCTGCCGGAAGAAGACCGCCCACCCAAGGGCGGGCGGTCTCCGGTCCTACGACTGCATGCCTCGGGTAAGCGGCAGGGTCGTAATCCATTTTCCGGTGGCGCGGGCGACGGCATTGGCCACGGCCGGGCCGATGGACGGCACGCCGGGCTCGCCCACGCCGGTCGGCGGCGCATCCGACGCAACGATGTGAACCTCGACCTTGGGCATGGCCGAAAGGCGCAACGGCGTATAGCTGTCGTAATTGCCTTGCTCCACCGTGCCGTCGGCAGCCAAGGTCAGTTCCTCGGCCAGGATCGCACCCAGGCCAAAGCCGGTGCCCCCTTCGATCTGCGCCTTGACCACGTCCGGGTTGACGACGGTACCGCAATCGACCGCGGCGACGGCCCGATGCACCTTCACCGCGCCGTCCTTGATCGAGACTTCGGCCACATGGGCAACGAAGGTGTGGAAGCTTTCGTGCACGGCCAGGCCCAGGAACCGACCCTTGGCAAGGGGCTTGCCCCAACCGGCCTTTTCCGCCGCCAGCTTGAGCACCGCCGCGTGGCGCGGATGGCGGTCGAGCATGGTCAGGCGGAACGCCAACGGATCGGCCCCCGCCGCCGCCGCGACCTGGTCGAGGAAAACCTCGGTCGCATAGGCCGTATGGGTCGAGCCGACGGCCCGCCACCACAAGGGCGGCACGCCGACCTCCGTCGTGGTCAGGCCGACACGCAGATTGGGCACGGCATAGGGCAGGTTCGATGCCCCCTCGACCGAGGTCTGATCAATGCCATTCTGGATCAGGCCCTGGAAGGGCGTGCCGGCGACGATCGACTGGCCGACGATGTGATGGTCCCAGGCGACCAGCTTGCCGGCGGCGTCGATGCCCGCCTTCAAACGATGGACATAGGCCGGGCGATATCGCCCGCCCCGCATGTCGTTCTCGCGGGTCCATTGCACCTTGACCGGGGCCTTGTAGCCGATGGCCTTGGCGACCATCACGGCCTCGGCCACGATGTCGCCGTCGGGCGTCCCCCGGCGGCCGAACCCGCCACCGGTCTTCATGATGTGCAGAACGACCTGTTCCGGCTTGATCCCGGCAATGCCCGCTGCGATGCCCTGGTACAGGCCGGGCAGTTGGTGCCCCGCCCAAAGCTCCAGGGTGCCGTTCGCATTCATGCGCGCCACGGCGTTAAGCGGCTCCATCGCCGCATGGACGAGATAGGGAAAGCGGAAAGTGGCCTCAATCGTCTTGGCCGCTCCCGCCAATGCCTTGGTCGCGTCACCATCGCTGCGGGCGGTGGCCTGCGGCTTATCCTGGGCGCGTTTCTCATACTCAGCCAGGATCGCGGCCGAACCCCGGGTTTCGGCCTTGGCTTCGTCCCAGGTCACGGCGACCGCGTCGCGGGCGGCCAGCGCCGCCCACATATGTTCGCCGACCACGGCGATGCCGCGCGGCGTCGCCACCACGTCGACCACGCCCTTCATGGCCTTGGCCTTGGTGGCATCGAAGGATTTCACCACGGCGCCGAACTTGGGCGGATGGATCATCACGGCGGTCAGCATGCCCGGCAACGCCACGTCGATGGTGAAGGGATGGCTGCCGTCGGTCTTGGCTTTGCTGTCGTAGCGGCGCAGGTCGCCGTTGCCGATCAGGGTCCAGTCCTGGCGGCCCTTCAGGGGCACGTCCTGAGGCACCGGCAGCAGGGCGGCCTTGACCGCCATGTCGCCGAACCCGGCCGACTTTCCGGACGCATGGATCAGACGCCCGTCCTTGACGGCGACTTCGGTGGCAGCCACGCCCCAATCCTTGGCGGCGGCGTCGACCAGCATCATACGCGCGGCGGCCCCGGCCTTGCGGTAGCGGTCGAACGACGTGGTCATGGAGGACGAGCCCCCGGTGCCCTGTACGGCGCCGCCCCAGACGATGTTGCCGTAAAGCTTGAGATCCCCGGTCGCACCCTCGACCGTGATGTGGTCCCAGGCCGCCCCCAGTTCCTCGTTCACCAGGGTCGCGAGCCCGTGATAGGCGCCCTGCCCCATGTCGAATTGGGACGACAGGATGGTGACCTTCCCGTCGGCGGCTATCTTCAGGTAGGCATCGAAGGGTGCCGGCGCGGCGGACACGGCGGCACCCGTGGCGGCCCGCGCGGGTGCGGCGCCGAAGCCGATGACGAGGGCCCCCGCAGCGGCGGCCGAGGCAACCAGGAAGGCGCGGCGGCTGGTTTTCACCGAAGCGGCCGGGGCGAGATGTTCAATGATCTTGGGCAACATGATTTATGCCTCCAGCCGGCGGGCGGCTTCATGGATGCCGGCCCGGATGCGGTGATAGGTGGCGCAGCGGCAGAGGTTGCCGTCCATCGCCGCGTCGATGTCGTCGTCCGTGGGCTTGGGCGTTTCCGCCAACAGCGCCACGGCGGCCATGACCTGGCCCGACTGGCAGTAGCCGCATTGCGGCACGTCCATGTCCGTCCAAACCTGGCGGACCGTCTCGGCGACCTTGCCGCCGATCCCTTCGATGGTCGTGATCTTGACGCCCGTAAGGTCGCCGACGAAAGTCTGGCACGACCGGGTCGGCTGCCCGTCGAGATGAACCGTGCAGGCCCCACAGAGTGCCTGGCCGCAACCGAATTTGGTGCCGGTCAGGCCGACAAGGTCGCGGATCGCCCACAGCAGGGGCATGTCATCGGGCGCATCGACCTGATGGTCGACCCCGTTGATGTTCAGTTTCGGCATTTTTCGACTTCCCTATTTGATGTGTCACCGTTCCCTGTCGGCGCCCCCGATGACACCCGGGCGGGCAGGCGCCCGCCACCAGAACGGTTATTCTGATATCCTAGGGTAAATGGTTGTGGAAGATCGGCGGGTCAAGTTACCGGACGATGAAAATTTCCCGGTCCAAGACCCGGTTCAGGGAATCCCCAGCATCTTGTGGGTCTGCAGCGACAGCCGCCATTTGGGATGGGCCAGACAATATTCCACGGCCGCGGCCGTATTGGCGGCGCGGTCCGGGCCGTCCATGGGCTGCAACAGAAAGTTGGCGAACCCCCAATCCTCGAACCGCTGTGGCTCGGCACCCGGCTGGGGGAACACCAGCTTCAATTCATCCCCGGCGCGCTGCACCACCTCGGTTCCGGCCTTGGGGCTGACGCAGATCCAATCAAGTCCGTCAGGGGCATTGAGCGTGCCGTTGGTCTCCACCGCAACGTGGAACCCCGCATCGTGCAAGGCATCAATCAGTGGTTCGTCCAACTGTAACAAGGGCTCGCCGCCCGTGCAGACCACCAGGGGCGCGCCCCCGCCCGGCCAACATGCCGCCGCCGCCACCGCCAGGGCATTGGCGTCCTTGAACGATCCGCCGCCGGGGCCGTCCGTGCCGATGAAATCCGTATCGCAGAACCGGCATTGCGCGGTCGCGCGGTCCTGTTCCCGCCCGGACCACAGGTTGCAGCCGGCGAAGCGCAGGAACACGGCCGGGCGGCCGGTCTGCGCACCCTCGCCCTGCAACGTGAAATAGATTTCCTTGACGCTATAGGCCATCGCCCGTTCCCGGCTGCTGCCCCGGCACCGTGCCGGGCCGCGTTGCTATACGCCCTCCGGCGCGAAAACTCCAAATTTTGTGACCCTGGTCACGGACCGTGGCCATACCCATATGTAATTTAGAAAAATATGATTTGTCCCGTTTGAGTTTCGGAGGCGACCATGCCCGTCCTCAAGCCATCTACCCTGCGCAAGGCGCTGAACGTGGTGCTGCTCGGCATCGGCGCCCTGTTGGGCCTGATGCTCGCCTTCTCCGCCGGCGGCGCGCAGGTCTAGACGGCATAGGCCGTGGGGTCATCGACCCCGGCCTCGGCAAACCCCTTCTTGCGCAGCTGACAGGAATCGCAGCGTCCGCAATGGACCGGCGCGTCCACCGCGCCGCCGGCGGCCGGATGCGGGTCGTAGCAGCTCCACGTCTGGGCATAGTCGACACCCAACGCCATACCGTGTCGGATGATTTCCGCCTTGGTCATATCCATCAGCGGCGCCTGCACGTGGAACGGGCCGTCCGTGCCGCGGGCCATCGCCTCGACCCCTTCCTTGGTGGCCAGATTGGCCAGGCGCTGGAACGCCTTGATGAAGGCCGGACGGCAATCGGGATAACCGGAATAATCAAGCGCGTTGACGCCGATGAAGATGTTTCGCGCCCCGCCCGTTTCCGCCAGCGCCAGGGCATGGGCCAGGAAGATGGTGTTGCGCGCCGGCACGTAGGTGACCGGGATGCCGTCGGCCATGGCGTCGGCGTCACGGTCCTTGGGCACCTCGATGTCGGCGGTCAGGGCCGATCCCCCATAGACGGTCAGGTCGATATCGGCCACGGCGTGACGCGCCACGCCCATCTGCCGGGCGACGCGCGCGGCGATGTCCAATTCAACGGAATGGCGCTGCCCGTAGCGGAACGACAGGGCCAGGATGCGGTAGCCCTTGTCCCGCGCAATGGCGAGGACGGTCGTGGAATCGAGTCCGCCCGACAACAGAACCACGGCTGTTTCACCGTTCACCACGGGGTCATTCTCCAGGTATGTCTGTGTGGTAGTGTCCCCTGCCTAGCATATTGCCGCGACGCGCACGAGAACCGGATGAGCCCAGATTCACCAGACATTCTGAAACGCCGCCTGATCGACGAGGCCCGGGCCCTCGGCTTCGACGCCGTCGGGGTCACGGACACCCGGGCCGCCCCCCGCGACCGCCAGGCGTTGGAGGCGTTCCTGAAGGCCGGGCACCACGGCGGCATGACCTGGATGGCCGACGGTCCCCGGGGTGCGGTGCGCGGCGATCCGGAAGCCATGGTGCCGGGAGCGCGCACGGCGATCGTGCTGGCGCGAAATTATGGCCCCCCGGGCGATCCAATGAACATTCCCGGGCAGCCGGACAAGGGGGCCGTCAGCGTCTATGCCCAGGGCAAGGATTATCACGACGTCATCAAGAAGCGCCTGAAGCAGCTGGCGCGCTGGCTTCAGGCCGAAGCCGCCCAGGACCGGGACACCCCGCCCGACGTGCGTGTTTTCGTCGACACCGCGCCGCTGATGGAAAAGCCGTTGGCCCAGCGCGCCGGGATCGGCTGGCAGGGCAAGCACACCAACCTGGTGTCGCGGACTCACGGGTCCTGGTTGTTCCTGGGCGAGATTTTGACCACGCTGGAACTGCCACCCGACCGTCCCGAGGCCGACCATTGCGGGTCCTGCGACGCCTGCATGCGGGCCTGCCCGACGGACGCCTTTCCCGAGCCTTATCGTCTGGATGCGACGCGCTGCATCAGCTACCTGACCATCGAACACAAGGACGCCATCGCGCCCGACCTGATGGCCCGTATGGGCAACCATGTCTACGGCTGCGACGACTGCCTGGCCGCCTGTCCGTGGAACAAGTTCGCGGCCCCCACGGACGAACCCGCCTTCGCCCCCCGCCCCGGGCTGGACGGACCGGCACTCGCCGATCTGGCGCGTTTGGATGACGCGGCGTTCCGCGAAATGTTCGCGGGCTCGCCGGTCAAGCGTACGGGGCGCGACCGGTTTGTCCGGAACGTGATGATCGCGGTCGGCAATTCCGGTGACCCGTCATTGACCTCTCTGGCAGAAGACCTGACCGGCGACGCGTCCGATCTGGTCGCGGGTGCGGCGCGCTGGGCCTATGCAAGGTTGAAGTCCGGCGAGGATCAGAGATAGCGGCGGTTGCGGAAGTACAGCCAGAGCCCGACGCCCAGCGCGGCCAGTCCGATTGAGACCGCCCAAAACCCGGCCTTTGATTCCGCAAGCGGAATGCCGCCGACATTGATGCCGAGAAGCCCCGTCACGAACCCCAGCGGCAGGAAGATCGCCGCGACCACGGTCAGCGTCGTGGTGATGTCCGTCGCCCGCTGATTTTCCAGGGATCGCAATTCATCCTGGGTCACCTGGGCGCGCCCGAGAATGGCTTCGATGTCGGCGGCAAGGCGCCCGAATTCCGCCGATAGTTCGGCCAGCTCGTCAGCCGCCGATTCGCCGATCCAGGTCGGGCGCCGCTCGGCGATGTCGGCGAAGGCGGCGCGCTGCGGCTTGAAGAAGCGGTGCAGCTGGATCGCCCGGCGGCGCAGCTTGGCGATGCGCGGACGCAGGGTCTTGGTGTTGTCGGCCTGGGCCAGGTCCTCGTCGATCTCGTCCAGGTCCTCGGCCACGCCGGCGATGATCTGGGCCTTCTCCTTGGCCATGTTGTGGCCGACGGCGCAAAGAAATTCGGACACGGACCCCGGCCCCGATTTCTTGGCCAGCGCGACCTTGATGTCCTCGATCGCGGCGAGATGGCGCAGGCGGGCCGAAATGATGCGCGCCGGCCCGATCCACAGACGCAGCGAGATCATGTCGTGGGGATCGGCGTTTTCGTGGGTGTTGACCTCACGCAGGATCAGCAGGATGCCGTCGTCCAGTTCGGCGTAGCGCGGCTCCGTATCCGGCGCGAGCAGACCCTCGACCGCAAGTTCCGGCAGGTCCGGCTGGTCATGCAGCCACTGGCGGGCAGGTTCCTTGGTGATGTCCAGATGCACCCATTCGACCCGGCCTTTTTCCTGCTGCACGGCCAACTGGTCGACCTCGAGCAGGCGCGCCCCGCCCTCGCCGTCCAGCACCCCGGTAAACACAAACCCTT
>CAXAVJ010000080.1:0-16837 GCA_963972065.1 uncultured Rhodospirillaceae bacterium | reverse complement strand
GCACCGACGCCCCCGCCGCAGACCCCCAGGCAGCTGAATAACCGTGATGACCCTAAATCGAAAAACCGAAACGTCTAGACCACGATCTGTCCAAAAGTATGGGCATACCCTGGCCTTTTGTCCGGTTTTATCCGCCCGAGAAAATGCTTATATAAGCCCCTAGCACCCCACCGCGCGTAAACCTGAGGGTGAACGGGCGCGGTCAATAGCAACAACAACCATCGCAATAAGGACAATAACAACCGCCATGCCAACTTATACCGTAGAACAGAACCACGAACAGGCCAGCGCCCTTCTCAAGGCCATGAGCAACCCTCATCGTCTTCTCGTGCTGTGCCACCTTGCCCGCGGCGAAAAATGCGTGGGCGAACTGGAAACCATCGTCGGACTGTCGCAGTCCGCCCTGTCGCAACACCTGGCGCGCCTGCGCCATGACGGCGTGGTCAAAACCCGCCGCGACGCGCAGACGATCTTTTATTCCCTGCGGGGTGATGAAGCGATGACGATCCTTGAGGCGCTGGCCGGGCTATTCGAAATGCCCGCCGTCGTCGAAAAGGCGCGTATCGCCGTTTAATGCATGAGACAGGCTTGGGGGGCGGCATCGCCGCCCCCGTGCCGGTCATGTCATGTCGGTGGCGTTTCGCCGCCTATTGCTTGCCCAGGCCGAGGATGCCCCGTGCCTCGTCCGGTGTGGCAACCGACGATCCCAGATTCTCGATAATCGCCGCCGCGCGCTCGACCAGGGCCGCGTTGGACGGCGCCAGTTCGCCTGCTCCCAAATAAATGTTGTCTTCCAGGCCGACCCGCACGTTGCCGCCCAGAAGGACCGCCTGGGCGACCATCGGGAATTGTTGGCGCGAGATGCCGAAGGCCGACCAGGGCGCGCCTTCTGGCAGGCGGTCACGCATGTGCATCATGGCTTCCGGGGTCGCCGTGGCGCCATAGGAAATGCCCAGGCACAGTTGGAAATAGGGCGGAGAGTCGATGTGGCCTTCCTTGATCAGCTGCTTGCACAGTTCGATGTGCCCGGTGTCGAACACTTCCAATTCCGGCTTCACGCCCGCCGCCTTGATGCGGTCGGCCATCACACGCATATGACGCGGCACGTTCATGAAGGCGCGTTCGCCGAAGTTCATGGTCGCGACGTCGAGCGAGCAAACCTCCGGCTTTAGTTTCTCCACATGTGCGGTGCGTTTTTCCGGCGTGACGTATTCGGTGCCCGGGCCGGCGATCAGCGGATCTTCATCGCTCGGCATATAGCGGGCACCGGGTCCGGTGGTCAGGTTGATGATCATGTTCGAGCCGGCGTCGCGGATGCGCTTCACGACTTCCTCGTAGTACTCGAACTTCATGCTCGGCGTGCCGTCGGGTTCACGCACATGGATGTGACAGACCGCCGCCCCCGCCTTTGCGGCGTCGAGCGACGACTGGGCGATCTGTTCCGGTGTCACGGGCGTCGCCTTGGTTTTTTGCGTGGTCGGCGCCGACCCGGTGACGGCGCAGGTAATAATTGTCTTCTGGCTCATGGTGGCCATTTCCTCCTGGTTTATTGTGCCGACATCATACGCACAGCGGCGGCCGGGCGGAAAGACGCCAACATCTCGGCAAACACCTGCCCAGAACAAATGGCATAAAAAGCGGGGTCGTTGTCATTGCGCCAAATACCGGGCCGCCGCACACTATGGCCATGGCACCCGATACGACATCACAGGCGGATATACCCGCACGCCGACTGACCACGCCGAAGCGGATCGGCATCGTCATTTTCGACCGTTGCCAGATCATCGACGCAACGGGCCCCGCCGCCGTGTTCGGGTCGGCCAACGAAATCCATCTGGCCAACGGCGGCAGCGGATCGCTTTACGACCTGCGCATGATCGCCGGCCGCCCGGGCCCCGTGCGCACATCGACCGGCGTCTCCCTGTGCGCCGACAGCGCCCTCAAGGACGCCGTCCCGCCGTTCGACACATTGATCTGCGCCGGCGGCAAGGGGTCCCTGAAGTTCACCGAAGACGCGGCAGCCATCGACGACATCCGCCGCTTGACGAAATCGGCGCGGCGCGTGGTTTCCGTCTGCACCGGGGCTTATGTTCTGGCCGTTGCCGGGCTGCTCGACGGACGCCGCGCGGTGACCCATTGGGCCCACTGCCGAAATCTGGCCGACCGGTTTCCCAAAGTCAGGGTCGACCCTGCCCCGATCTTCATCAAGGACGGCAACATCTATACCTCGGCCGGCGTGACCGCGGGCATGGACCTCGCCTTGGCGCTGCTGGAGGAAGACCACGGCAAGGCCCTGGCGTTAGAGGTGGCGCGGGAAATGGTCATGTTCATGAAGCGTCCCGGCTCCCAGGCCCAATTTTCACGCCAATTGTCGGCACAGATGGCACCGCGGGGAAACATCCGCGACGTGCAGATCTGGCTGCTGGACCGGCTGGCCGAGGATATCAGCGTCGAAACCATGGCCGAACAGGCCGCCATGAGCCTGCGCACCTTCAACCGTCATTTCAAGAAAGCCACGGGCCGCACGCCCGCCGGCTTTGTCCAAGAGGCCCGTATCGAGGCGGCCCGCAACCTGTTGGAAGACAGCGACCTGCCCGTCAAGCTGATCGCCCGGCAATGCGGCTTCGGCGACGAAGAACGCATGCGCCGCGCCTTTCATCGCAATCTGGGGGTCAGCCCCCAGGACTACCGGATGCGGTTTGCCTCCCTGGCCCCCGCCTAACCTTTTCCCGAACCCCAACCCTGACCGGAGATACCATTATGACCACGCAAATCGGCATTCTCGCCTTCAACGACATGGAAGAACTCGACGCCATCGGCCCCTGGGAGGTGTTCTCCTGGGCCGCCAAGCAGGAAAATTCCGGCCTCGCCGTGTGCACCATCGGATCGGGCAGCCGTGAGATCACTTGCGCGAAGGGCCTTCGGATCGTCACCGATTACACCTTGGAGGACCATCCCAAGCTGGACATCGTCTTGGTCCCCGGCGGCCAGGGCACGCGGGCGATCTTCGCCAACGGCGGGCCGGAGATCGACTGGCTGAAGAAGGTCGCGCCGGACTGCACCTGGGTGACCAGCGTGTGCACGGGTGCGCTGCTGCTGCACCGGGCGGGTCAACTGCAGGGCAAGCGGGCGACGACCTATTGGGCGGCGGTCGATCTGTTGCGCGGCGGCGGCAACGTCGAGGTTATGGATGATGTGCGCTTCGTGCGCGACGGCAATGTCGTCACCTCGGCGGGCATTTCCGCCGGCATGGACATGTCGTTGTGGCTGCTGGGCCAGTTGAAGAGCCCGGAATTCGCCCGCTTCGTCCAGAAAGGGATCGAATACTTCCCGGCCCCGCCCTATACAGCGGCCGCCTGATAGCGGTAGACCCCGGCGGCGTCGACGGAGCGGCGCACGCGTCCAAGCGTCATCAGGTGATGCAAATGCGCCAGACTTTCGCCGATGGCGAAGAACATCTGGTGGGTGTCCATCTCGCGCTTGAACAGGTGTTCCAACACGTCGACCGCCGTCGCCCCGCCGTCACCGTCCCGCGCCGCACAGGCGGCCTGGGCGGCGTCCAGGCGTTCCACATGATGGGCGGCAAGGTCGTCCAGGCGGTCCAGAAGCCCCCGGAACGGCCAGTTATGGGACGGCAGCACCAAGGTATCGGCCGGCAAGTCCTTGAACCGCTTCAGGCTGTCCAGGAACCGCGCCAGGGGATCGGCCTCTGGCTCCTGCGGCCAGACGGACACGTTGGGGCTGATCTTGGGTAGGATCTGGTCGCCGGAAATCAGCACGCCCAGGCCGGCACAATACAGGCAGGCGTGTTCCGGTGAATGGCCGTTGCCTTCGATCACGCGCCAGGAATAGGCCCCGACGGCGAATTCGTCGCCGTGGGCGATGCGCCGGATGGCCGCCGGAATGGGCGAAATATTGCCGCCGTACCGCCCGACCCGGCGTTCGACCTGGTCCAGACGCTCACCGGTAAAGCCGGCCGCCTTATAAAACGCGTGGGACACCGGCCCGGCGCTCTCACTCGTTTCGAAACTGAGCATGCGCCCCGTGGCCCATTCCGTGTAGGGCATCCACAGCGGCACCTTGAAACGCGCCGCCAGCCAGCCTGCCAACCCCACGTGATCGGGATGGAAATGGGTGACGATGATGCGTGTGACGGGCTTGCCACCCAGGGTGTTCTCGAATACGCGGTCCCAGGCGGCGCGGGTTTCCTCGGTATTGATACCGGTGTCGACGAGGGTCCAGCCGTCGCCGTCTTCCAGCATCCACAGGTTGATGTGGTTCAGCTTGAACGGCAGGGGCATGCGCAGCCAGCGTACGCCGGGCGCGACCTCCCAGGTTTCGCCAAGGGGCGGTTCACCGTCGAAGGCATAATCGGGTTGGAAAGACACGGAAGGATGGGCTCCGAATGGTCGTCAGGGCGGGAATGTGACTGCTACCACGCATCGCGGCGCCCGGGCAAGCCGGGTCGGCGCGGCGTCAGGGAACGGATTAAGGACGGCTGAGGGGGATAAGGTCCGCCCTAAGCGGCATGGCAGAACGGCCCGGATTCATCAATCGCCACGGTCTCGGCATTTTCACAGCCAAGGCGTTCAAGCACCTCCCGCGCCCGTTCCCGGGGAACCAGGGAAAGCTGATCGTCGGAAGCGCTCCAATAGAAATCGACATGCGCCTGATGCGCCAGATGAGTTGGCGTGATGACGAAATATTCCGGGTCGTTGCGCGATACATAAACCAGCAATTGCGGTCTCATCGGCTTGGTTCTCCTCATCTTCCTTAAGCGGATGTTTTTGAAGGAGGACGTTGTTGTCCGCGTTCTTTATCGCAGACAACGCGATCAAACACTATTGACCGAAAGTATAGGATTCAGGGCGAATAGGTATGCATATGACCACAACCATGCCGAGGCAGCCCCCGCCGCCCCGGCATGCCGTGTCATCATTTCCGGAGAACCGGATAAGCGTAGTCGTAGACCAGATCGGTGGCGCGGGCCGGCTCATGACAGCCCAGGCAATCGGTGACGTAATCCTTGGTCTGGGTCTTTTCCGTCTCGCCGGCGGCGAAAAACGACCATCCCCAGCCGTCACCCCACAGGGGATTTCCGGAAAACCGCCCTTCCCTGTCCTTGACCATAACGAAATATCCGGCGATCCCGGCGGCGCTGGTCGCCTGGCCGGTGGTCAGGTCCTCGGTTTTGCCGTTAAACAGTTCCTTCACCAGGACGGTACCGTCCGGGAACCGTCCAGTCTTCCGGTAGGCGGTGACGGCGTCGCCGGGCGCGTAGACAACATGCAGACCTAGCCTGCCGTCCGTGTCCGCGTCACCGGCGACGGCCCAGGCGCCGAGCATGACGTAGCGTTCGCGAAAGCCTTCGGGAACGCGAAGGCTGCCGTCCGCCGCGACGACGCCGTCTGCGAAACCGGAACGGTTGGATTGCGCGAAGGCCGTATCAACGGCAATGGCCAGGATCAGAACCATCGCCGAGGCCGCGGCCACCAGGATCAGGCGCAGGACGCAGCGCCCGCTGTATTCTGTCGATATCATATCTGCGAATTCCCCATTGAGAATTGAAAACCGGAGGCCGACGACGGGGGCGGCGGTGGCGGTGCCGCCCCCGTGCCGGGTCACGCCGCCGCTGCGTCGGCGGTGGCGCGAACCACGGGAAAGTCGATGTCCGTTCCGACGATATGGTTGAAGTAATTGGTCAGCAGGTTGACCCCGACATGGGCCACGATCTCGACAATTTCGCCGTCGCCGAAGCCCGCATCACGCAGGGCCTGAACATCGGCGTCGGCCACCAAACCGCGGGCCGTCACAGCCTTGCGCACGAAGGTCAGGGCCGCCTGCACCTGGGCATCCTCGGACTGACCGGCAAGATTGCGGGTCAACTCGTCCTCGGCGACGCCGGTCATCTTGCCGATGGCCGTGTGCGCCGAGGCGCAATAATCACAAGTGTTGGCACCGGCGATGGCCAGAGCGATCTGCTCGCGCAGGCGGGCGTTGAGAAGGCCGCCGCCGAGCGATTTGTTGAGAGCAAGGTAGCCCTCGAGGACCTTCGGCGACTGGGCGAAGGTGGCGAAGATGTTCGGCACCATGCCGATGGAGGCCTTGACGCCGTCCAGCAGGACCTTGGCGTCGCCGGTTGCATCGGCGGGGTTCACGGGTTGAATTCTGGGCATGTGCGTAACTCCTTTTGCGGTGTCGGTTTAAGGATGGAGACCGATCTGTCTCCTTGGTGACGCACTAGGTAACCGATCTGTCTCCTTTTGCAAAACAAAAAATCGAACAATCACACCTTCGTGAACTCAATCCCTATGTTTTATCATTGTTAATATGGCGATTATGACGATTTGCACGGGCTTCCTTCTCCATGTAATATGGAGACAAATCAGTATCTAATCGGTGCAATGATGAGTGACTCTCAAAGACGCGAACAGCTGATCGACACGGCCATCGAGTTGTTCGCCAAACACGGCTTTCACGCGACGGGCATCGACCGGATCCTGGCCGTC
Source organism: uncultured Rhodospirillaceae bacterium (assembly GCA_963972065.1). Lineage (GTDB taxonomy): Bacteria > Pseudomonadota > Alphaproteobacteria > Rhodospirillales > Casp-alpha2 > UBA1479. Next base: position 10,328 of record CAXAVJ010000080.1, on the reverse strand, counting down.
TCGGGCGTGTCCAAGAAAACGCTGTACCGTCACTTCCGGTCCAAGGACGAGTTGATCCTGGCCGCACTCCGCAAATACGACGGCCTGTTCCGCAACAACTTCATGCGGTCGGTCGAAAGCCGCGCCACGGCCCCTAGGGATCGCCTGCTGGCCCTGTTCGACGTCGCCCGCGACTGGTTCGAGGACAATTCGTTCTATGGCTGCATGTTCATCAATGCGGTCGGCGAATTTTCCGACCCGGATACCCCCGTGCGGCACCAGTGCAAGGCGTTCAAATCCATGATCCGCGATTATATCGAGCAACAGTGCCGAGGCATGGGGGCGCCCGACCCGACCGGCTTGGCCGAGGAACTGGCCATGGTGCTGGAGGGCGCGACCGTCACCGCCCAAGTGTCGCAAAACCGCGCGCGCGCGGCGGAAATCGCCAAAACGGCGGCCGTGGCATTAATCGATAAAGCGATGGAGGGGGCAGCCGACGGCTGACGGCCCGTCAGTGCGCGCGGCTGTATTCGACGCCCTGGGCGACGATCCAGCGCAGTTCTTCCTTCATCAGGTCGACGTGGCGCGACGAGTCGGCGCGCAACAGGGCCTGAATAATCGCCGTCTGCACCGGCGCCGGCATTTCGTGGAAGTTTTCCAGCATCAGGAACTTGACGCTGGGCCGCACTGTTTCAGACATCAGCAAGCTGATCACCAGCTTCTTGCGGATGTCGTTGCGCATGTTGCCGGCTTCGGTCAGTTGGAAGAATTCCTGCACGAAGTAACGGGGCGACACACTGCCGTCCATGAGGTTGTGCAGGTTCTGACGGAGTGCCGTGGTGTATTCGGCCCGCGTGCGCACGATGAAGCGCGAGGTTTCGCGGCGCAGCTTGGCGATGGCGTTGGGGTCGAACGCGCTTTCCGTAATCAGCGAAATCGCGTTCTTGACCGCTTCGTGCTTGGAGATGTCGCCGACAATCTCAAACATGCCGGAGATCAACCGCGTCTTGCGGCCAAGCGGCGACAGGCGTGCCACGGCAGCCAGGGCCATCGGGGCCTCCGGGTCGCGGGCCGATACCAGGGCCAACGGCAGCGGGTCTTCGAGACCGCCCAGATCAATGGTTGAATTCAGGAAATTCTCTGGCGCCAGGAACTTGTCGCCATCGGACGGAACAACCAGCGGCTCCCGCTTTTTATAGCGGGTCTTGATGTCCAGCGCGGTCTTGACGCCTTCTTCCGTCAATCCGAACAGTTTGTCGCTCATTCTTCCCTCGTCTTACCCCATGGCACCCTGTGCGGGCCCCTTTCGCCTGCGGTCCCCCGACCGCATTGGTCGGCGTCAGGTTGCGGCCACGCCCAAATGCCCGATATCCGCGGTCCGGCCGCGTTCCACGCCCACGAACCGTGTATCCGTGAACACCTTACGATTTCGCCAGTTCAGGAACAAGCGCAGGCCGGATTCCATATGCGCGCGGTCGAAACCGCAATTGAAGGCCTGCTGCTGCTGAAGATTATCGCGCGCCCGCACGGTGCGGATCTGGCCCGCCGCCGGCAGCTCTGGAAACATCGAGGCAGTGACGGCAGCCTCGCTGCCCTTGCGTTCGACCAACGAGTCGAGGATCAGCGTCAAAAACGCGATCAGTCGGGCCGGCATGCGGGCCTCGCCGCTGCGCCAGGCCGCCACGGACAACGGCGAGGTCTCAAGCGCCTCGGCCAAGTCGGTGTTGGAAACACCCAATTCCGTCAGTCCGCGAAACACCGGATATACATCCCTTTTTTCGGTCGTGCGTTCGGCGATGATGGTCATCTTCGGTTTCCTCGTCCCTAAGCGGTCGTTCCGCTTAGTTCTAAGGACCGAATGGTAAAAAAGTATTAACCTCGTTTCGTTTTGCACATGACGGCGGTCACACCATGAATATTAATTTTTTCTCCGATCATGCGCGCCGGGATTGACCTCGGCGGCACCAAGATCGAGGGGCTGGTGCTGGATCGCGCCGGGACCGCCGTCGCGTGCCGCCGCATTCCCGCGCCGCAAGGTGACTACCGCGCCACCGTCGCGGCCGTTCGCGGACTGGTCAATGACCTGGAGGCGATGGCAGGTGCGGTGATCACGCATGTCGGCGTCGGCATCCCCGGCACCCTGTCTCCGGCCACCGGCCTGATCAAGAACGCCAATTCGACCTGGTTGATCGACCATCCCTTCGACCGGGATTTGGAAGACGCCCTGAGCCGCCCCGTGCGCCTGTCCAACGACGCCAATTGTTTCGCCGTGTCCGAATCCGCCGACGGCGCCGCCGAAGGGGCGGAGGTGGTGTTCGGCGTGATCCTGGGCACCGGCGTCGGCGGCGGCCTCGCCATCAATGGCCGCCCCGTCACAGGCCGGAACGCCATCGCCGGTGAATGGGGCCATAACCCCCTGCCCTGGCCCCGGGACGACGAACGTCCGGGACCGCGCTGTTACTGCGGTTTGGAAGGCTGCATTGAGACCTTTTTGTCAGGCCCCGCCCTGGCCCGCGACCATCTGGCCGCCAGCGGCGCGGATTTGGCGCCGCCGGCCATCGCCGCCCAGGCCGCCGCCGGGGATGACCGGGCCGAGGCCAGCCTGGCGCGCTACGAAAACCGCCTGGCGCGTGCGCTTGCCAGCGTCATCAACATTCTAGACCCGGACGTCATCGTTCTGGGCGGCGGGCTGTCGAACCTGGGACGATTGTACGCGAACGTGCCGCGTCTGTGGGGGCAATGGGTGTTTTCCGACGACGTCACGACGCGCCTGCTTCCGCCCCGTCACGGCGACGCCTCGGGTGTGCGTGGTGCTGCTTGGCTGTGGCCTTCGGAGATCAGCAGCCGCCTTTGATCCGCTCGATCTTGACCGGCGTCATGCGGATGGCGAAATCGCCGAAGGACTGGATGATCCGTTCGGCGACGCCGTCGGCACGGTAATCGACCTCAAGCTCGAACACCGGCGTGCTTTCGCCGGATTTCATGGAAAAGAACGCCGACTGATGGCGCCACACAGGTAACCCCGAAGGGAACCCGGCCTTTTTCAAAAGTGCGCGCGTCTTGTCGCTGCGGTCCTTCGGATTGACGATGTAAACGTTGGTGTCATAGGGGTTATCCAGGCTGCCGCCGTCGAACATGGGACGGGAAAAAACCTTCTCGCCGGCAAGCGCCGCCTTCAAGCTGGCCAGCAGGTGGGCCGTGGGAAACAGCGTGCCCTTGGGGAGGGGAATTTGTTTGGCGACATTGCCGGCGAAAGCCGCCTCGCCGCCCTTGCCGGGATCAAGCCGCGCCGTTCCCTTAAGGTCTTCCTCCAACCGCTCATTGCGCTTGTGCGTCATGCTGAAACCATAGTCGCGGCCGTCTTTCGATTCCCAGCTAGTGAAGCTCCAATCCGTGCGCACCGGCGTTTCCTCGCCATAGACCACGTCAAGTACGATGCGGCTTTCGGCGACCCAGCGCTCGCAGGCGTCGGTGAATTCATAGACCATGAGACCGCGCGCCGCCGTGGGGCCGACGCCTTCGCGGCTTTGGTTGAGCCTAATCTCGTAGGCCGCCCGGTGGCTGGTCAGTTTCGGCTCCGCCGCCCCTGCCGCCTTGGCCCCTTGCGTGACAGCCGCGCTCAGCCCCGCAAACATCAGCATCGCCACCCCGGCGACAAACACCGCGCGGCGGAACGCCGGCAGGTTCCGGCGACGGCTAGACCGTTGGATCGGCATGGCGATGTTTCTTCCCAAGAGCAATTCCGCAATGCCGAGACTAGGCTCCGAAACGCGCCCTGTCCATGGCCGCTGCGGCCGTTCCGCCCGGCAATTTATGCCCGCCAAGTCGGCAGGAATTGCCGGGCCGGACAGGTTTATGCCTAGTCATTTTTCGTTAAGCATATGAAAAACCGCCATCTGTCGGCTGGCCCGACTTTTGCGTTGAATTTCAGCGAGTAAATGGATGTGGCGAAGCCCACATGCCGACGATTTGGAGGCACTCATGACGGCGATAGAACAGACCCCGAAGCCTGTGTCAGAACGAAACGCGTTAAGGAGTGCTTCGGCCCGCTGCCGAACCGGCACCTGAACCGCGTTTCCGTACTGCCCACGGGATACCAGTGCCTTTGGCATGTCCGGGTCTCGACACCTTCTGTTTCTCGAACGGATCGCGTTCGGACGAAGAAGGAGCCTTGCTCATGGGAGCAGAACATCAGCCAATTTCGTATGTAGACCTGTTTTCAACACCCCCATCCCCCACCTCCCCGTTTTCGGGCCTGGGCAGCCCGTCACGCGAACTTGTTCCCCTGACCCCGATTTCACCACCCGACGCTTGTGAAAGCGAAGGACCAGCACAAGATGAAACACCCGAACCGACCCTGTTCAGCGTCCTGACGAGCGGTTTGTCCCTGCGCGACCTCACCCCCCGCCAGATGGCCGAGGTCAGCCTGGACCTCTACGCCGCCGGGGTAGTGACCTATGAAGATTATGAACTGCTGGCGTTCCAGCCCGAACTGCACCCCGACTACAACGACACTGTGGGCGCCCTGACCGGCGAGCCCGCCGGGCCCGACCGGCCCCGAGATTATGTCACGCAATGGGAGGATCGGCTGAATTTCGAGCGTCGTTATAATCCGCAGAACACCCGTCTCGTACGTAAGACCGAACATATCGTCAGCCTGTTGCTGACCCTGGACGGCCCACCCGACGGTTCCGGCCGGCCGATGGCGGCCTGAACAGCGCATCGCTTGAATGCCCCAGGCACGGCCGCTCTGCGGCGGGCCGGTGGGGCCTGCCGATATTTTTTAAAACCCGTGGAAACGGCTCTTAATGCTGAACGGTGAAGTGCGCCAAGCCGGGCCAATCCCGCGCGCTGAGCACGGCGCTGGCGTCGGCCTGCTCGGTCGGGCGCAACTTGGCGGCGACCGACCAATCCTTCGGTGATACGCGGATCGCCCAAGTATCGGCAATCCCCGCCCGCTTGATACGGCGGAATGCGCCGGTCCGTTCCTGTGCATCGAAGGGCCCGACAACGACACGATACACGTCGCGTCCATCGCGGCCGATCTTGCCGTGCAGAACCGCCGGCACGAGGGACCTGAAGGCCTGCATATGGCGCTTCGCCCGTTCGCTGCCGCGGAAGCTGCCGATCACGTAATAGAACCCTTCCTTGGGCTTGCCGTTTTCCACGACGGCCGACGGCAAGGCCGTGGCCTGCAAGGCGGCGGTCTGCAGGGCCGTGGCCTGCAAGGCGGCGGTCTGCAGGGCCGTGGCCGGGACCTGAACGACATCGGCCTTAGGCTGCGTAAAGCGGACGAACGGGCGTTCGGTGTTCTCCGTCACCGGCTGCAATGCCGCCAGGTCGATGTTGACGGCCACCGGCTGTTCGTTTCCGGGCGCAGGTTGAATGGCGGCATCGGAGGACATCGCCGCGGCCTGATCCAGGACAGGGGCCGTGTCCGCCTTGGCAATCTGGGCCTCGATGGTATCGAAGCCCGGGGCCGCCGGCAGGATGTCCTTGTCCGCCAAGGCCTTGATATCCTGGCCCGCGTCGGCCGTCATGACGTCCTTGCGGCCGTCGATGTCGCGGCAGACGACGTTGTCATCTTCAGTCACGGCGCGGTAAAGCGCGCAGTCCTTACTGGTCAGCGCCGACAGGCCGTGATCCGTGATGGATTTTTCCGTGGCAACGACCGAAATGATGTCGATGGCCCAGGATGCGACCTGGATGGGAACCGGCAGGGCGCATCCGCCCAATAGCGCGCACGCACCGACGACGATTACGGATTTCCGCATCTTAAACCCCCAGTAGGGCCACCGGCAGCCGCACCGGTAAACTCACCCCGTAAAAATGGTTCACCCTATCGTCGTTTCGCTCCCCGGCCGCCGCGGCCAACCGAAACGACTATTATTTATTAAGTCTTCTACCGATTCGTTATAACCGAAGGCGCGAATCGGGGGCCAGCTTTTTCTAGCCGTCTAACCTCTTTTTATTATTTACGAAATTTTAGGTAGTTGACGTCGAAAGACGTTCTATTCCTGAGATTCACCGCTGGCCTGGGGGCCTGCTTTCTTCGGCAGGGCCAGCTTAAGGTGCAGTTCCTTGAGCCGCTCATCGGGCACCAAAGAGGGCGCCCCCATGAGCAGATCCTGCGCCTGCTGGTTCATGGGGAAGGCGATGACCTCGCGGATGTTGGGTTCGTCGGCCAGCATCATGACGATGCGGTCGATACCCGGGGCGGAACCACCGTGCGGCGGAGCGCCGAACTGGAAGGCCCTGTACATGCCGCCGAATTCCGTTTCCACGGTTTCCTTGGAATAGCCCGCGATCTCGAACGCCTTGACCATGATATCCGGCTTGTGGTTCCGGATCGCGCCCGAGGACAGTTCGACCCCGTTGCACACGATGTCGTACTGAAAGGCCAGGATATCCAGGGGATCCATGGTTTCCAAGGCCTCTAGCCCGCCCTGGGGCATGGAGAACGGATTGTGCGAGAAATCGACGCGGCCCGTATCCTCGTTCAGCTCGTACATCGGATAGTCGACGATCCAGCAGAAATCGAAGCGGTCCTTGGCGATCAGGTCAAGGTCCTGGCCGATCTTGGTGCGCGCGGCCGAGGCAAAGGATGCGAACTCGCCCGGCACGCCGGCCACAAAGAACACGGCGTCGCCGTCGTTCAACCCCAGCGACGCCTTGAGCGCCGCGGTGCGGTCTTCACCGATATTCTTGGCGACGGGGCCCGCCCCCTCGCCGTCGCGGAAGAAGATGTAACCCAGGCCCGGCTGGCCCTGGCTCTGCGCCCAGGAATTCATGCGGTCGCAGAACGCCCGGCTGCCGCCGCCCGGCGCCGGAATGGCGTGGACGCGGACTTTGTCGTTCTTTTCGATCATGCCGGCGAACACCTTGAAGCCGGAACCGGCGAAGGTGTCGGTGACGTTCGACATTTCGATGGGGTTGCGCAGGTCCGGCTTGTCGTTGCCGTACTTGAGCATCGATTCCTTGTAGGGAATGCGCGGGAACGCCCCCTCGGTCACCTTGCGGCCGTTCGCGAATTCCTTGAACACGCCGGACAGAACGGGTTCCAGCGCCGCGAACACGTCTTCCTGAGTGACATAGGCCATTTCCAGATCGAGCTGATAGAACTCGCCGGGCGAACGGTCGGCCCGCGCGTCCTCGTCGCGGAAACAGGGGGCGATCTGGAAATATTTGTCGAAGCCGGACACCATGAGCAACTGCTTGAACTGCTGCGGCGCCTGCGGCAAGGCATAGAAATGACCCGGATGGTTGCGCGCCGGCACCAGATAATCGCGGGCCCCCTCGGGGGAAGACGCGGTCAGGATCGGGGTCTGGATTTCCAGGAAGCCCTGATCGACCATGCGGCGGCGGATCGACGAAATGACGTTGGAGCGCAGGATGATGTTAGCGTGCGGCTGTTCGCGGCGCAGGTCCAGAAAGCGATAGCGCAGGCGCGTTTCCTCGCCCAGGTCGGCATCGCCGAACACCTGAAGCGGCAGCATCTCGGCGGCACTTTCGACATGAAATTCATCAATGCGCACTTCGATGGCGCCCGTGGGGATTCCCGGGTTGATGGTTTCTTCCGACCGCTTGACCACAGGGCCGGTAATCGTCACCACGCTTTCCGGGCGCACACCCTCGACCGCCGGGAACAGGCCGCCGGACACGTCGATCACGCATTGCGTCAGGCCGTAATGGTCGCGCAGGTCGACGAACAGCAGGTTGCCGTGGTCGCGTTTGCGATGGACCCAGCCCGACAGGCGCACGGTGTCGCCGACGTTGTCTTCGCGCAATTGGCCACAGGTATGGGTGCGGTAAGGGTGCATTGGATTACTTCTCATGGTTCGCGCGCGCGATGGAATTGGTCCGGCGGGGCAATCGCGCGCCTTGAATGTTCGTCTGACGCCGCCGCCGACGTCCGGAACCGGCGGCCCAAACGTCCCGGGTTTCTAGGCGGTCGAACGGCGAAAATCCAGAGGGAATTTGCCGACCGGCCACCGCCTCAGATCGCCGCCCCCTCCCAAGCAGGACAGGTGATTTTCAGAAAAAGCTGCTATACTGCACCTGCGAACACGGCCAGCGACGGCCTGACACAAGATGTTAGGAGCCCCAATGATGACCACCACTTGGCGTACCGCCCTTCCCGTCCTGGCGCTTGGCGCCCTGATTGCCTTCTCCCCGTTCGTCACCGCCCAGCAGGCCAAAGCCGCGGGCAGCGACACGCCGACGACGTCGACCGACGATAAGGACAAAGACAACAAGGAAGGCAAGGCCCTTCGCGACATTCAGGAACTTCTGAAAAAGAGCCAGTTCGAACCGGCCCTGACGGCCCTGGTGCCCTATACGGCCCAATACCCCGACGACGCCGACGGCTGGAACCTGCGGGGCTATGCCTCGCGCAAGCTCGGCCATTACGACGTCGCCTTCGACTATTACGAACGCGCGCTGGCCATCGAGCCCAACCATAAGGGCGCGCTCGAATACATGGGCGAGCTTTACGTGGAAATGGGCCAGAAAGACACGGCCCGTGAGCTTCTGGCCCGGCTCGAAGGCCTGTGCCCGCAGGGCTGCACCGAAGTGGCCATGCTCAAGAGCTTCATCGACGGCATGAGCGAGACGGCGGAACGGCGTTGGTAGGCGCCATCACCCCCAAAACCTTCTAAACAGCATCGGGGGATCACACCAGGATGTCGATGCCGCCGTCCGGGTCCGGCAGACGAGCCGCCCGGCGGACCAGCCAGACCCCCAGGTAGATGAATGGCGTGTCTACCAGGGCGATGACCAGCTTGGCCAGATAGCTGGCGACGATGATCTTGAACACCACGTCCCAGGCCAGACCAAGCCCGAACCCCAGGAAGATCGAATTGACGATGCAGGTGTCGGCAAGCTGGCTGATCATGGTCGAGGCATTGTTGCGAAGCCACAGATGCTTGCCCCGCGTCACCCGCTTCCAGAAATGGAACAGCTTCACATCCAGCAACTGGGCCGCCAGATAGGCGGTCATCGACCCCAGGATCAGCATGCCCGGCAGAGTGAACACGCTTTCATAGGCCTGCTGCATCTGGGCCACGGTGTCGTAGTTGGCGTTTCCGGCAGGCCAGACGGGGGACCCGGGCACGACCAGGGCGATCTGGATCACGCCCAGGATCAGCACGCTCATGGCGAAGCCTGTGTAAACCATTAGATTGGCGCGGCGTTGGCCATAGACCTCGCAGACCACGTCGGTGATCAGAAAGGTCAAGGGATAGGTGATCAGCCCCGCCGTCAGGGTTACCGCTTCGCCGAACAGGCCGTCGGGGAAGGTCTCGGGAAAGGCCAGGAATAGCTTGCCTGCAAGAACGTTGGTCATCACCAGGACGACCACGAAGGCCGCCATCAGGATGCTGAATACGACTTCGGACCTGTCGCCCATCGCCCTTCCCCCAAAAGGTATGCTGGCCGCAGTCTAACCCTTTGCCTTGCGCGCCAGGAAGCCCCCAAGCATGGCCTGGGGCTCGCCCGTCTCGAAACTGTCGCCGAAGATGGGGATGGTCTGAGCGATGGCCTCGTCCGGGGTCAGGCTTTCCCACGACTGAATCAGGACCTTTTGCGTGCGGATCGCGTGCGGGCCGGATTCGACGATGGCCTGCACGGAGCGGTCGAGCACGGCGTCCAGGTCTTCCGGTTTGGTCAGGAATTCGACAAAGCCCCACTGATGGGCCGTGGCCGCGTCGATCATTTCCCCGGTCATCAGCAGCCAGCGGGTACGGCCCCATCCGACCAGATGCGGCAGCAACACCGCCTCGATCACGCTGGGCAGGCCGACCCGGACCTCGGGCATACCGAATTTGGCGTTATCGGCGGCGATACGGAAATCGCAGGCTGCCGCCAATTCCATGCCGCCGCCCAGGCAATAGCCGTTGATGCGCGCAATCACCGGCACCGGCAAATCCCGGATCGCCGCCATGACGCCGTGCAGGCGCGTAATGAAGGCCCGGGCCGACGTGGGGTCGAGCGCCGCCATCTCGCCGATGTCGGCGCCGCCGACGAACGACCGGTCGCCCGCCCCCGTGATCACCACGGCGCGCAGGTCCTGGTCGTTTGCCAAATCGCGCAGGGTCTGGGTCAGTTCGGTCATCAGGGCCGAATTCAGAACGTTCAGCTTGTCCGGGCGATTGACGCTCAGCCAAGTCACCCCGCCGCGGTCGTCACGCAAAATGGTATCGCTCAAAATGTCCTCCATGATTGTTGCGCGCAGCATTCCGCGCCTTGCTTCCCTTGGCAAGATCGCAGCGTTTCACTTTGGCACGGCAATTCTCTAGCGTATAACGGCGGGGCGGCCCGACACGCAGGGCCGCCCGACGCCCAAGGAGGAT
>CAXAVJ010000079.1:0-17205 GCA_963972065.1 uncultured Rhodospirillaceae bacterium | reverse complement strand
GACGGGGCGGGCCGGGCGCTGGCCCGGGGCAAAAGCCTGCTGCCGGCCGGCGTGGTCAAGGTCGAGGGCCGGTTCGAGCGCGGCGACGCGGTGACCGTGAAAAATCAGGCGGGCGATCCCCTGGGGCGCGGGCTGATCGCTTATTCGGCGGCCGATGCGCGGCGTATCGCGGGCGCAAAATCGAAGGAAATCGAGGCCATCCTGGGCTATCGTGGCCGCGACGAGATGATCCACCGCGACGATCTGGTGTTGGACTGATGTCCGCCAGCCCCCATATCGTCGCTGGTGAGGAGAGGACGATGATGAACGAAACCGCCGATATTCCCCGGATGATGGCCGAGATCGGCCGCCGCGCCCGCGCCGCCCAGGCGAAGCTGGCCGTGGCGCCGCGTGCCGCCAAGGACAAGGCCTTGACCGAGGCCGCTGCCAGCCTGCGCCGCCGCCAGAACCACATCCTGTCGGAGAACGCCAAGGACATGGCCGGGGGCGAGGCCAAGGGGCTGACCAAGGCCCTGCTCGACCGTCTGCTGCTGAACGAAGACCGGGTCGAGGCCATGGCCCGCGGCCTGGAGGACATCGCCAAGCTCGACGATCCCGTGGGCACGACGCTGGCCGAATGGGACCGGCCCAACGGTCTGCATATCGAACGCAGGCGCGTGCCGCTGGGCGTGATCGGCGTAATCTACGAATCCCGGCCCAACGTGACGGCGGACGCGGGCGGGCTCTGCCTGAAGGCGGGCAATGCCTCGATCCTGCGCGGTGGCTCGGAAAGCTTCCATTCATCCTCGGCGATCCTGGACAGCCTGCGCGAAGGGCTGAAGGCGGCCGACCTGCCCGAAGACGCGATCCAGACCGTGCCGACCCGTGATCGTGCCGCCGTCGGCGAAATGCTGCGGATGACCGATTACATCGACGTCATCGTGCCGCGCGGCGGCAAGTCCCTGATTGAGCGCGTCATCCAGGAAAGTAAAGTGCCCTTGTTCCAGCATCTGGAAGGGCTCTGCCATTCCTACGTCAACAAGGCCGCCGACCCGGCCATGGCCCGCGACGTGGTGGTCAACGCCAAGATGCGCCGCACGGGCATCTGTGGGGCGACGGAAAACATCCTGGTCGACCGCGACGCGGCAGCCATCCTGCTGCCCGGTATTCTCGACGGCCTGGTTCAGGCGGGTTGTGAAGTGCGCGGCGATGCCGACGTGCAGAAGATGGATGCCCGCGTGGTCCCGGCGACGGATGAAGACTGGGACACGGAATACCTGGACAGCATCGTCGCCGTGAAGTTGGTCGACGACATCGACGATGCCATTCGTTTCATCGGCACCCATGGCTCCGACCACACCGACGCGATCATCACCGGCGACGCGGCGGCGGCGGAAAAATTCATCAACGAGGTCGACAGCGCCATCGTGCTGGTCAATGCCTCGACCCAGTTCGCCGACGGCGGCGAATTCGGCATGGGGGCGGAGATCGGCATTTCCACCGGCAAGCTTCATGCCCGCGGGCCGGTCGGGGTCGAACAGTTGACCAGCTTCAAATACATCGTCCGCGGCGCCGGCCAGGTCCGGCCGTAGCGCCTTCGGGCATCCTCATCACCCCTGACCCCCAGGCGGGCCCCCCTTGAAACGGCATCTTCGGCGCATCGGCATTCTGGGCGGGTCCTTCAACCCCGCCCACCAGGGCCACCGGCACATCAGCCTGCAGGCGCTGAAGCGTTTGCGGCTGGACGAGGTGTGGTGGCTGGTGTCGCCGCAGAACCCGTTGAAGCCCCAGGCCGGCATGGCGCCGTTCGAGGCGCGAATCGAAAGTGCGCAAAAAGTCGCCGACCACCCCCGCATCCGGGTCACCGATGTGGAAAAGGGCCTGGGCACGACCTATACGGCGGAAACCCTGGCCAGACTGGTCCGGCGATTCCCAAATCACCGGTTTGTCTGGCTTATGGGGGCCGACAACCTGGCGCAGATTTCCCGCTGGAACCACTGGACACGAATCTTTCAAACCGTGCCCGTTGCGGTTTTCGACCGTCCTACCTATTCTTTAGGGGCGTTGTCGGGCAGGGCAGCGCGCCGGTTCCACCGGGAACGCATCAAGGAATCCCGGGCGGGTCGGCTGGCCGACATGCGTCCTCCGGCGTGGGTCTTCCTTCATACGCCCTTGAACGCGACCTCGGCCACGGCGCTCCGGGCGCGGGGCCTGTTCCGGCGTCCAGGCGGTTAACAAGACCGCCGGCAAGGTTGCCGACGGTTCGTGCAACGAACGAAAAGGAAAAAGGCCATACCAAAAGCGAAACCGATGCCCCTCACCGGCGATGACGTCTTGAAGCTGGTGACCGCATCCCTGGATGACGACAAGGCGCTGGCCCTTTCCGTCATCGACCTTCACGGCAAGACCGATATCGCGGACCATATGGTCATTGCCAGCGGCACATCCGAGCGCCAGGTGGGCGCCATGGCCGACCACCTTCGGGAAAAACTCAAACAGAACGGGTTGAAGGGCATCAATGTCGAGGGCCTGACGCAGTGCGACTGGGTCCTGATCGACGCCGGTGATGTCATCGTGCACCTGTTCCGCCCCGAAGTGCGGCAGTTCTACGGCCTGGAAAAGCTGTGGTCCGGCGCACCGGTCCAGGAAGCCACCGCCGCGCCGGCCTGATGTAAGGTCAGCCGCCAAGACCCGGTTCCCCGGCATAACGCCGGCGGGGCTTAGGGAACGACGTATATCCGACGGCAGCCCCGCTTTCGTCACAGGAAAGCGGGCTGTATCAGACGGCCTTGTTCGCTCTGCCGTCAAATCACGCTAATCTCTCGCCATGCGCATCACCATCATCGCCGTGGGCCGCCGCAAGAAAGGCCCCGAACAGGACCTGTTCGACCAGTACAAGGCGCGCCTGCCCTGGCCGCTGGACCTCAAGCTGGTCGAAGAGAAAAAGCCGCTTTCCGGCGACGCCCTGAAGGCGCGGGAGGCGGAATTGCTGCTGGCGGCCGCGCCCGAGGGGGCGACCCTGGTGGCGCTGGACGAACGCGGCACCTCGGACAGCAGCCCGAAATTCGCCGAACGCCTGAATGTCTGGCGTGACGGCGGCGTGCGCGATCTGGTGTTCCTGATCGGCGGCGCCGACGGCCTGGCCGCTGACCTGCGCAAGCGGGCCGATTTCGTGATGTCGCTTGGCAAGCAGACCTGGCCGCATCAATTGGTCCCGGCGCTGCTTGCCGAACAGCTTTACCGGGGGCATGCGATCCTCACCGGGCATCCCTATCACCGGGTGTGAGGGCCGGTTCCCCCGTGGGGCGGGCCGCGCGCCAAGGCTACCATCCGACGCGATCCTCTGGTAAAAGACGGCCTGAGGATCGGCGCCGTTGACGGCAGGCCGAGAACACCCCATTTCAGCACCCCAATGCCTGTTTATCGTTAAGAAGAGCGCCATGTCCGAAGCGACCAAACACCCCCGACCCGTCGTCCTGTGCATTCTGGACGGATGGGGCGACCGCGAAGCGGCCCCCGACAACGCCATTTCCCTGGCCAAGACGCCGACCTGGGACCGGCTTGTTGCCGAATGTCCGCGTGCGCGCCTGGATGCCTCGGCCCAGGAAGTGGGTCTGCCCCAGGGCCAGATGGGCAATTCCGAGGTCGGGCACATGAACCTGGGCGCCGGGCGTGTCGTCATGCAGGATCTGCCGCGCATCGACGCGGCGGTGGCCGACGGCTCGCTGGCCGAGAATCCGGCGCTGGGCGCCTTTATCGACAACCTCAAGAAATCCGGCGGCGTCTGCCATCTGATCGGCCTGCTCAGCCCCGGCGGGGTACACAGCCATCAGGACCACATGGTGGCCCTGGCCAAGGCCGTGACCAAGGCGGGCGTGCCCGTCGTCATCCATGCCTTCCTGGATGGCCGGGACACCCAACCCAAGGGGGCCAAGGGCTATATGGGCCGGTTCCTGACCGATCTTGAGGCCTGTGACGGCGTGACCGTCGGCACGGTGACCGGGCGTTATTTCGCCATGGACCGGGACAAGCGTTGGGACCGCGTATCCAAAGCCTATGACGTGATGGTCCGTGCCGAAGGCGTGGACACGTCCGACGATCCCGTGCGCGCGATCGAGGAAGCCTATAACGTCGGCAAGACCGATGAATTCATGGAGCCCTGCGTGATCGGCGATTATGTGGGGATGTCCGACGGCGACGGCCTGCTCTGCGCCAATTTCCGCGCCGACCGGGCGCGGGAAATCCTCGCCGCCCTGGTCGATCCCGGCTTCGACGGGTTCACGCGGGCCAAGACCGTGGATTTCGCGGCGCGCCTGGGCATGGTGGAATATTCCAGTGCTCTCAATGCCTTCCTGGCGGCCATGTTTCCTTCGGAAACCTTGTCGGGCATCCTGGGCGAGGTCGTCTCCAAGGCCAAAAAGACCCAATTGCGCATCGCTGAGACGGAAAAATACGCCCATGTGACCTTCTTCCTGAACGGCGGGCGCGAAGACGTGTTCGACGGTGAGGAACGCATCCTGGTGCCGTCGCCCAAGGTCGCGACCTATGACCTGCAGCCCGAAATGTCGGCGCCCAAGGTGACGGACGAACTGGTCCGGGTGATCGGTGAGGGCAGGTTCGATCTGATCGTGGTCAACTTCGCCAACGGCGACATGGTCGGCCATACGGGTATCCTCGAGGCTGCCATGAAGGCGGCGGAAACCATCGACACCGCGCTGACCCGCCTGGAAAAGGCTGTAATCGATGCCGGCGGCGTCATGCTGGTCACCGCCGACCATGGCAATTGCGAACAGATGGCCGATCCCAAGAACCGCGGCCCCCATACGGCCCATACTTTGAATTTGGTGCCGGCGCTGCTGGTCAACGCGCCTGACTGGGTCAACGGCCTGCACGATGGCAGGCTGGCCGATGTGGCGCCGACGCTGTTGCAGCTTATGGGTCTGGAACAGCCGGCGGAAATGACCGGCCGGTCACTGATCGACGGCAGCGCGGCCGCGGCCCGCGCGGCGGCGGAGTAGGCGGGGCCCTTGGCCCGGCGGCGCCGGTCACTCTTTGGAATAGTGCTGACGGCGGCCCTGGCTGCCCAGATGCCGGCTCCCGCTGTTCTGGCTGACGACAAACCCGCGGCCGGATCCCTCGACAAGGTCCAGAAGGAAATCAAGAAGGGCCGGGCGGAAAGCGAACGCCTGAAGGGGGCCGCCCAGGCGCTGGAGGCCGACCTCAAGAATCTTCAACACCGTTTGGTCTCAGCCGCCAAGGTCGTGCAGGACCGGGAACTGCGGGTCATTACCCTGGAGGCCAAGATCGCCGACCTGGTGCGTCAGGAAAAGGAAAAGCTGGCCCAGTTGAGCACCAACCGCTCACAGCTGGCCGGTGTTCTGGTGGCGTTGCAGAAGATGGTCCAATTCCCGCCCGAAGCCTTGCTGGCCATGCCGTCCAGCCCCGACGACCTGGTCCGCAGCGCCATACTGCTGCGTGCCGTGGTGCCGGAAATCGACCGCCGGGCGACGCGCATCCGCCTGGACCTTCAATCCCTGGCCGATACCCGGGAAAAGACCGCGGATGAGCGCCTGAACCTGAATTCGGCGGCCCAGGATCTGGACCGTCAGCGCGCCGAGATCCGCCAGTTGATGGCCGACCGGCGCCGCCTGCTCGACAAGACCCTGGCCGAGGAACGCCGCGCCGCCGAGCGCGTCGCCCGTCTGGCCGCCAAGGCGGAAAACCTGAAAGACCTGATGGCCCGGCTGGAGGAACAGCGCGCCGCCGACGAACGCCAGGCCGCGCGCGCCGAGGAAGAAGCCAAGACCGAGGCGAACGCCAAGGAACAAGCCGCCCGCGTGCGTGCCGAAGCCCAGCGCCAAGCCCGTGTCGCCGCCACAGTTTCGCCATCTGTGTCGATCACAAGTCGTCGTGGCCGGTTGCCGTTGCCCGTGATCGGTGACCTGATCGGCCGTTACGGTGAGAACCTGCCGACGGGGCTTTCGCGCAAGGGCATCGACATCGCGGCCCGCGGCGGCGCCCAGGTGATCGCCACCTATGACGGGAAAATCGCGTTCGCGGGAAAATTCAGAGGTTATGGGCAATTATTGATTATCGATCACGGCGACGGATATCATACCCTGCTGGCCGGAATGGCCCGCATCGACATGGCCGTGGGCCAGCGCGTTTCCACCGGTGAGCCCGTGGGCCTGATGGGGTCCGAGGGGGGCGACCGGCCCGTTCTCTACGTCGAACTGCGCCGCAAGGGACAACCGATCAATCCCTTGCCGTGGTTGGCGTCACGCAATGACAAGGTAAGCGGATGACACATAGAATGATGAAGGTTGCGGGCATGCGGGCTTTGGCCGGTGCGGCGGTGCTGGGCGGATTGGCGTTTCTCGGCCATCCGGCGGTAGCACAGGAGCCGGCGGCAGCCCCGGCGGTGGACGCCAAGAACTCGGAAGAGACTTACCGCCTGCTCAACCTGTTCGGCGACGTGTTCGAACGCATCCGCTCGCAATACGTGGATCAGCCCACGGACGAGCAGATGATCGAGGCGGCGATCACCGGCATGCTGCAGTCCCTGGACCCCCATTCCAGCTACATGAACGCCCGCACCTTCAAGGAAATGCAGGTCAACACGCGCGGCCAGTTCGGCGGCCTGGGCATCCAGGTGACCATGGAAAACGGCGTGGTGAAGGTGATTTCGCCGATCGACGACACGCCGGCGGCCCGCGCCGGGGTCAAGCCGGGGGACCTGATCACCCATCTTGACAGTGAATCGATCCAAGGCCTGACCCTGTCGCAGGCGGTCGAAAAGATGCGCGGCAAGGTCGGCAGCGATATCAAACTGACCATCTTCCGTACCGGTCAGGAACCTTTCGATGTGACCCTGACACGGGCGATCATCAAGATCACCTCCGTGCGCTCGCACATGGAAGGCGACGATGTGGGCTACATCCGTATCACCTCGTTCAGTGAACAGACCAAGCAGGGCCTGGACAAGGCCATCGAGAAAATCAAGAAAGACGCCGGGGACAAGCTCAAGGGGTACATCCTCGACATGCGCAACAACCCGGGCGGGCTGTTGGATCAGGCGATTGCCGTGTCCGATACGTTCCTGGACAAGGGCGAGATCGTCTCGACCCGGTCGCGTGACCCTAACGACACGCAGCGCTTCAACGCGACCAAGGGCGACCTGACGGAAGGCAAGCCGGTCGTCGTGCTGATCAACGGCGGGTCGGCCTCGGCCTCGGAAATCGTCGCCGGCGCGCTGCAGGATCATCGCCGCGCCGTGCTTATGGGCACGCGCTCCTTCGGCAAGGGATCGGTGCAGACCATCGTGCCGTTGCAGGGGCATCGGGCCATGCGGCTGACCACGGCGCGCTACTACACGCCGTCGGGCGACAGTATCCAGGCCAAGGGAATCCATCCGGATATCGAGGTCAAACCGTCGCGAATCGAAGAGATCGATAGCCGCCCCGGCCGCCGCGAGGAGAACCTGCGGGGTGCTCTCGACAACGGCGAGCATGAAAAGGATGCCAAGGACACCGTTCCCCAGGCGAAGTCGGACGCCAAACCGGAAGCCGGGAAAACGGCGGAAAAAGAGGGTGATAAGAAGGCCGATCCGGTCGATTATCAGCTTTTGCGCGCGGTCGACCTGTTGCGCGGCGTTGCCCTGTTCTCCGGTGCGTTGACCTCGTCAACCAATTGAGTACCCTGGATTTGTTGGGGTGGACTTAAAAGTGGCGGCCAAGCCATGCCTATCATGGCGGCCGGCCGCGTCTGCCGGACTGATCTACGGAGGACATTCCGTGGCCCAAGCCGGCCTTGAGTGAACGGGTGATCCGTTGAAATTGCCGTCGATCAAACTGCCGTCGATCAAAATGCCGTCGCTGAAACGCAAAAAGCGTGGCGACGATGATGAGGATGACGAAGAGGAATTCGATCTCGACGAAGGCGAGGACGAGGACGAAGATGACGACGACGCCTACGACGATGACGACGATGATGAGGAGGAAGAGGGAAGTGCGTGGGAGCGCATGGACCCTCAGCGCAAGGTTCTCATTATCTCGGCCCTCGCCGGCGGCCTTCTCCTGACCTCTATCTTCGGCGGGGCTGCCTGGTTCCTGCTGGGGTCGTCCGAACCGAAGCCTGTCGCTGAGCAGCGGCGCTCCGACGGCTCCATCGCCATTCCGACCGCACAGGTGTCCGGCGGCGGCCTGACGCCCCCCGCTGAAACCGGCGCCTCCCCGGCAGGCGAAGGCGCCCCTGCTGCCCCCGGCGCCACAGGTGCCGCCGCGCCGGGCGCGACACCGACGCCTGACCAGGTGGTCGGTGGCATTACCGCATCGCAGCTCGCCCTGCAAAACGAAGGGACGGGCGGGCTGAGCGTCGCCACCGCGCCCAGCGGCATCGGCCAGGATCCGGATCATGGACGAGTCATCCCCTTCACCACCGCCGAGGCCTATAAGGGCATCGCCTGGATTGAGGGTGTTGAGGCCCTGGCCCGGGTGCCGGACCTGGCCCTGGTGGAAAAGGGCCCTGACGGCCGCGACATGCCCATCGTCGCGCGCAACGGCACCCGCCCCATGGACGCCTACGCCCGGCCGGTGGCCGATGCGGACGCCAGCATCCCCCAGGTCGCGATCCTGATCCGCGGTATCGGCCTGTCGCGGAGCGCGTCCATCACGGCCATCAAGTCCCTGCCGCCCGAGGTCAGCATGGTGATTTCGCCCTATGCCCGCGACCCCGGCGATTGGGTGATCCGCGCGCGTTTGGCCGGGCACGAGGTGTTCATGGGCCTACCCATGGAAAGTGCCAATTTCCCCTTCGAGGACGCCGGACCGCTTGCGCTGAACACCACCAGGCAGCTTGAGGAGAACATGCGGACGCTCAGGACGCTCATGGGCATGGTGCCCGGCTATGTCGGTTTTTTGGCGCGCTTCGGGTCCAAGTTCGGCGTCGCCGAAGGGCAGCTCAAGCCTGTGTTCGAGGAGATCAAGGCGCGCGGCCTTATGTTCATCGATTCCGGTGAAAGCGGCAGCGGCGCCATGGCGCGGATCGCCACCGAAATGGTCCTGCCCAAGGCGGTGGTCGATATCCATCTCGACCGCACGCCGACCGAGGGTGAAATCGCGTCCAAGCTCCTGCGCCTGGGCGCTCTGGCGCGCAGCCAGTCCGTCGCCGTGGGTATGGGCGACCCTTATCCCCATACCATCCGCGAGTTGAAGAACTGGCTGGCGGCCCAGTCACCGACGAAATTGCGTCTGGTGCCGGTCAGCGCCGTCGCCGACCGTCAGATCATCCAATAGCCTGAAACCCCTGGGGCCCCTATTCAACCGGTGACGATATCCCATGACCGACCCTAACGACGACCCGCGCCCGTATCGGCTTGGTGTCGGTGTCCTGTTGCTGAATGGCGCCAGCCGTGTCTGGCTCGGCGAACGCATCCGCCGCACCGGCCAGCAGATGGATTATCCCTGGCAACTTCCCCAAGGCGGCCTGGACGAAGGCGAGGACCCGCGTGATGCCGTGTTCCGCGAACTGGAAGAGGAAACCGGCACGGCCAAGGCGGAGATCATCGCCGAAACGCCGGACTGGCTGACCTACGACCTGCCTTTGGACGTCCGCGACCGGGTCTGGAAGGGGCGGTTCCGAGGGCAGCGCCAGAAATGGTATGCGCTGCGGTTTTTGGGGGAGGATGGGGACTTTGACCTGAATACCCATCACAAGCCGGAATTTTCCCAGTGGCGCTGGGCGCCCATGGCCGACCTGCCGGACCTGGTGGTTCCGTTCAAGCGCAGTCTTTACCACGATCTGCTGGACGCCTTCGGGCATCTTGGCAGTGAAGTTGGACCCAACCGCCGATGATGTACGTCGAACTGCTGGGCGGGCTCATCATCCTGATGGTTGCGGCCGAAGTCATGATCCGGGGGGCCGTCGGCCTGGCCCGCCTGTTCGGCCTGTCGCCGCTTCTGATCGGGATGACCGTCGTGGCGCTGGGAACCTCGGCGCCGGAACTGGTGGTCTCGCTGGATGCGGCGTTGACCGGAAATGCGGGGATCGCCACGGGCAACATCGTCGGCTCCAACATCGCCAACACGCTTCTGATCGTTGGCGCGGCGGCGGTGATTTTCCCCATGGCGCGGCGCGGTGATCGGCTATACCGCGACGGTGCGTTGCTGGTTCTGTGCACGGCGCTGTTCGTCATGCTGTGCTGGGGCGATACATTGGATGTGGCCCAGGGGGGGCTGCTGCTGATCATCTTCCTGGGCTTCATGGGCAGCGCCTATTGGCGTGATATCAATAACCCCAAGGCATCGGCCGAGCGCGTCGGTGAGGTCGAGGAAATCGGTGCCGTTCCTCAAAAATCCTGGATCGCCTGGGCGGCGACCCTGGGTGGTTTGGCCGGAATCGCCGTCGGTGCCGACCTGATGGTCGGCGGCGGGGTTGCGATCGCGCGCTCCTTCGGCCTGGGTGAAGAGGTCATCGGCCTGACCCTGATCGCCATCGGCACCTCCCTACCGGAACTGGCGGCATCGGCGGTCGCGGCCCGGCGCGGCCATGCCGATGTGGCCATCGGCAATGTCGTCGGATCCAACATGTTCAACATGTTGGGCATCGCGGGCGTGGTGTCCATGGCCGCCCCCCTGCCGGTGCCGCCGTCGATGCTTGCCTTTGATTTGTGGGTCATGTTGGGGGCGGCGATCCTGATCGTGCCGGCGATGATCGGCTGGACCGGCGTGTCCCGGGCGGGCGGCGTGGCGCTTCTCGTGCTCTATGGCGGCTACTTGGCAGCCCAGGTCGTGGGCCTGCCGACAATCGTTGCCGGCATGCTATTCTGATGTGGCGATGACCGAGAACGATCCTGCCCAGCCCCCTGAAACCGCCCTGATCACCGGGGCGGCGCACCGCATTGGCCGTGCCATGGCGCTGGACCTGGCCGATGCCGGTTGGCGCGTTGCCGTGCATTACAACGGCTCGCGTACCGCGGCGGAGGCCCTTGCCGCCGAGATTACGGCCAAGGGCGGGCGCGCGGCGGCGGTTCAGGCCGACCTTGCGGACGAGGATGCCACGGGAAACCTGATCCCCGCCGCCATCGCCGCCCTGGGCCCGGTGACCCTGCTGGTCAACAACGCGTCCCTGTTCGAGTTGGACATGCCGGACACGGTGACCCGGGAAAGCTGGGACGCCCATATGGAGATCAACCTGCGTGCGCCCTTCGTGCTGACCCAAGCCTTCGCCGGGCACCTGCCGGACGGGGCCGTGGGCAACGTGGTCAACATCGTCGATCAGCGGGTCATGAACCTGCGCGGTGATTTCACGTCCTATACGCTGTCCAAATACGGGCTGTGGGGCTTGACCCAGATGCTGGCGCGGGCCCTCTCTCCGCAGGTCCGGGTCAATGCCATCGGCCCCGGCCCGACCCTGCCGAGCCCCCGTCAGACCGACGATCAGTTCGCGGCGCAATGGCGGGCGACGCCGCTTGGGCGGCCCGTCGACCTCCGGGATATTTGCCGCGCCCTGCGCTTCATCCTTGACGCGCCGGCCTTTACAGGCCAAATCATCGCCCTGGACAGCGGTCAGCACATGGGGGCCGCCTGGGACAATGCGCCCGCGCCCGAATAGGGCGGGCCGGCCAAACCAACCGGGGAACGGATGACCGTCGACCAATACAAGGTTTCGGACACGGCCAAGATCGCCGACGCGCGGTCGTTGATCCGCCATGTCTTCGTGCGCAATCTGGTGCTGATGGCCAACGTCGGCATCCATTCCTTCGAGAAGACAGGGACCCAGCGCATCCGCCTGAACGTCGACCTTGCCGTGCGCGAGACGGAACAGCCGCCCGCCGACGAGATCAACCAAGTGGTCTGTTATGAAGAGATCACCGACGGCATCAAGGGCATCGTCGGGCGCGGTCACGTCAATCTGGTCGAAACCCTGGCCGAGGACATCGCGGCCATGTGCCTGGAAGACCCCCGCGTCCGCTCGGCCCGGGTGCGGGTCGAGAAACTGGACATTTTCGAAAACGCGGAGAGCGTCGGCGTCGAGATCGAGCGCTTCAACTCCCGGGCCTGACAGCTGTTTGAGAGCCTTCCTCTAAGTGCTTGAAATCGCGGCTTTGTGACAGACTCTCATGGGAGTTGTGCACAGGCCTTCCCATCGTTTCATATTTGTGTCCAGCCTGTTTCCGGAAATTTTCAATACCTTGAGCACCCCCATCGGGTGGTTGTTTTCTGTTGTATTTCAATAAGTTATGACCATGCTCAAATATTAGGCAAAGCGGAGGAATCCCGGGATTTTCTGGCTCCGCGCCTGTGCGGGCGGGTTTTTCAACAGGTTTATCCACAAGAGTCGTGGATAGTTGTCCGTCGCGAATTTGATCGGTCGGATATATCTTTCGGCATAGTATTGATTCATCACGGATTTCTCACCTCATGGGCGTTTCGAACGGGGATCACCGGTGACGACGGGCAAGCAGGATCACGACGACGGCACGGCAGACACGGACACGCCGGCGGCTTCGATCACTCGGGGGGCGGAGGTCATCGCCCGCCACCTGAAGACCCTGCCCAATACGCCCGGGGTCTATCGCATGATCGCCGTCGACGGCGCCGTGCTCTACGTCGGCAAGGCGAAGGATTTGAAAAAGCGGGTCGCGGCCTATACGGCGCCGGATCGCCAGCCCACCCGCATCCGCCGCATGATCGCGCTGACCATCGACATGGAGTTCGTGACCACGGCGACCGAGGCGGAGGCCCTGCTGCTTGAATCCAACCTGATCAAGCGCTACGCGCCGCGCTACAATATCCTTCTGCGCGACGATAAATCCTTCCCCTACATTCTGGTCACCGGCGACCACGACTATCCCCAGGTGGTGAAATACCGGGGGGCGAAATCGCGATCTGGCGACTACTTCGGGCCGTTCGCTTCCGTTTGGGCGGTCAACGACGCGCTCAACGTGCTGCAACGGGCGTTCCTGCTGCGCTCGTGCTCGGACAACGTGTTCTCCGGGCGCACGCGGCCCTGCCTGCTGTATCAGATCAAGCGCTGTTCGGCGCCTTGCGTCGGGCGGATTTCCAAGGACGACTACGCCGATCTTGTCGGCCAGGCGCGGGATTTCCTGACCGGCGGCTCCCGGGCCGTGCAGGCCAACCTGTCCAAGCGCATGCAGGCGGCGTCGGACGCGCTGGAGTTCGAACTGGCGGCCCAGTACCGTGACCGCATCCAGGCCATGACTCGCATTCAGGCCCATCAGGATATCAATCTTCGCACCGTCGGCGACGCCGACGTGATCGCCGCCCATCGTCAGAGCGGGCAGACCTGCGTGCAGGTGTTCTTCTTTCGCACGGGCGCCAATTTCGGCAATCGGGCCTATTTCCCCAGCCACGGCCCCGACGACGACATGGGGGAGGTGCTGGAGGCCTTCCTGGGTCAGTTCTATGCCCGCGCCCAGCCGCCGAAGACGGTGATTCTCAGCCATGCCCTGCCCAACCGGGCCCTGGTCGAGGATGCGCTGTCCGTACGCGCCGAGCGGCGGGTGCAGATCACGGTCCCGACCCGGGGTGACAAACGCAAGGTGGTCGACCATGCGCAGAACAACGCGAAAGAGGCATTGTCGCGCCGACAGTCGGAAAGTGCCACGCAGCGCAAGCTGCTGGACGGGCTGGCCGATGTCCTGGGACTGGAGGCCGCGCCCGAGCGTATCGAGGTCTATGACAACAGCCATGTCGGCGGCACCAAGGCCGTGGGCGGGATGATCGTGGCCGGCCCGGACGGGTTCGAAAAGGGGGCTTACCGCAAATTCAACATCAAGGGCGCGGCCAATGTGCCGGACGCCGACGGTAAAACAGGCGAAGGTTTTGCCCCCGGCGACGATTACGCGATGATGCGCGAAGTCCTGACCCGGCGGTTCTCCCGGGCGCTGAAAGAGGATCCCGAGCGCGCCGAAGGCCAATGGCCGGACCTGATCCTGATCGACGGCGGCAAGGGACAACTGGGCATCGCGATGGAGGTTTTTCAGGATCTGGGGATCGAGGATGTGGCCCTGGCGGCCATCGCCAAGGGCCCCGACCGCAATGCCGGGCGCGAGCACATCTTCATGCCGGATGGGCGCGAACTGTTGCTGAAACCCCAGGATCCGGTGCTGTATTTTCTGCAGCGCCTGCGCGACGAGGCCCACCGCTTCGCCATCGGTGCCCACCGGGGCCGCCGGGCCAAGGCGATCCAAACCTCACGCCTGGATGATGTGCCGGGCATCGGCGCCCAGCGCAAGCGTGCCCTGCTGCATCATTTCGGTCATGCCAAGGCGGTGGAGGAGGCGCGGCCCGACGACATCGCCGCCGTCGACGGCATTTCCAAGTCGATGGCGCGCAAAATCTATGACTGGTTTCATCCCGACGATTGATGTGGTTGAATGCGCCCCGTCGGTTGTCGCCCGCACTGGGGTGGGATTGCCGGCACGGGGGCGGTGGCGCCGCATGGAGTTCAGCGCCTCGCGATGGAGACGTTCTTGCTGACCCAATTGCCCAATCTGTTGACCTTGTCGCGCATCGCCGCCATTCCGGTGGTGGTCTGCCTGATGCTGTTCATCGAAGCCCCCCTGGGCAATTGGCTGGCTTTTTCCGTCTATTGCTATGCCTCCATCACCGATTTCTTCGATGGCTATCTGGCTCGCGCCTGGGATTTGCAGTCGTCGCTTGGCCGGTTTCTCGATCCCATCGCCGACAAGCTTTTAATTTCGGCGCTGCTGCTGGCGTTGGTCGGGGTCGACCGTTTCGACGGCGTGCATATCCTGCCGGCTGCCGTCATCCTGTGCCGTGAAATCCTGGTCTCGGGCCTGCGCGAATTTCTGGCCTCGGCCCGGGTCGGCCTGCCTGTCTCGACTCTGGCAAAATGGAAGACCACGGTGCAGATTTTGGCCCTGGGCTTCCTGATCGTCGGCCCGGCGGGTCCCGATTTCGGGCCGCTCACGACGACCGAGGTGGGGGTGTACGGCCTGTGGATCGCAGCCCTTTTGACGCTGGTCACCGGGTTCGACTATCTGATCGCGGGCCTGCGCCATATCCGCCGCGCTGACCGCACGCCGCCGTCGGCTGCTGGTGGCACGCAAGGCGCTGAAAACCGTTGAATTTTGTGTCATTCTAACCAATATCAACGGCCTTCCGGTGGCGCTCGGCCCGGCAGGCAGGAAACATCCAAGGGGAAATGGCGGCATGAAGGTATTCGGCCTGGTCGGATGGAGCGGCAGTGGTAAAACGACCCTGCTGGTGCGTCTGATCCCGGAACTGACGTCGCGGGGGCTCTCGGTTTCGACCATGAAGCATACCCACCACAACTTCGACATCGACCAGAAGGGCAAGGATTCCTACGAGCACCGTGCGGCGGGTGCCACGGAAGTCATGCTGACCTCGGGCAAGCGTTGGGTCCTGCAACGGGAACTGCGCGACGAGGACGAACCCGACATGGACAGCCTGATCCGGCGCATGGCGCCGGTCGATCTGATCCTGATCGAGGGCTTCAAGCGCCACCGCCACGCCAAGCTGGAGGTGTTCCGCGCCGAGGTGGGCAAGGATCTGATCGCCGCCGATGACGACACCATCGTCGCCGTGGCCTCGGACGGGGCGGTCGCGGGCGTGACCTGTCCGGTCCTCGACATTAACGACGTCACGGCGGTCGCCGATTTCATTATCGCCCATTGCGGTCTCGCGGCCTCGGCCACCCAGGGGCAGCCGGGCAAGGTCAGCCATGGCGCAGCTTAAGGACGATTGCTTCGCCTTCGACGGCGGCCTGATGCCCGTCGACGACGCGCTCGCGATCCTGGCCGGGCGTGTTGCCTGCGTCGTCGGTACGGAAGAAGTTCCGCTGCGTCAGGCCTTGGGCCGGATTTTGGCCGAGGACGTGGCAGCCCCCCGCAACGTGCCGCCCCACGACAATTCCGCCGTCGACGGCTATGCGGTCTATCACGCGGACCTGAACCCCGACGGTGAGACGCGCCTGCCCGTGGCCGGGCGCATCGCCGCCGGCCATCCGTTGAGCGGCCCGGCCGAACGCGGCAAGGCCTATCAAATCTTCACCGGCGCCCCCATGCCGGCGGGTGCCGATGGCGGGCCGGACACGGTCTTCATGGCGGAAGACGCAGAGGTCGCGGGCGATGTCGTCGTCCTGCCCAAGGGCCTGAAGAAGGGGTCGAACCGCAGGTTCGCGGGCGAGGATGTGAAGCAGGGCGACGTGATCCTGCGCGCCGGACAAATCCTGCGCGCTCAGGAAATCGGCCTGGCGGCCTCGATCGGGCGCGGCAACCTGACAGTTCGGCAAAGGCTGCGCGCGGCCGTGTTTTCGACCGGGGACGAGGTTCGTGACCCGGCCGAGGGTGCCCCCGAGGGCTGCATCTTCGACGCCAATCGCTACACGGTCATGAGCCTGCTGGACGGGCTTGGCTGTGCCGTCACCGATCTGGGCATTCTGCCCGACAATCCCGACGCCATCGCCCAGGCCCTGGCGGCGGCCGAGGCGGGGCATGATCTGCTGATCACCTCGGGCGGCGTGTCGGCCGGCGAGGAAGACCATGTGAAGGCCGCCGTGGAACGCCGGGGCAGCATTCATTTCTGGCGCCTGGCGATCAAGCCGGGTCGGCCCGTGGCCCTGGGCCAGGTGGGCGACACCGCTTTCATCGGCCTGCCGGGCAATCCGGTCGCGGCCATGGTCACCTTCATGCTGATCGCCAGGCCCCTGATCATGATGCTGTCTGGGGCGGTGGAGACCGAGGCCCCCCGCTTTCCGGTCAAGGCCGGGTTCGCTTACAAGAAAAAGACCGGTCGCCGGGAATGGGCGCGGGCCAAACTGGTCCGTAACGGCGGCGGCATGCCCGTCGCGGAAAAACGCCATTCGTCGGGGGCGGGGATTCTGACCTCCATGGTCGATGCCGACGGCCTGGTCGAACTGCCAGAAGATTTGACGGAACTGGCGGAGGGTGCGACCGTGGATTTCCTGCCGTTCCGAGAGGTGACCTGAATGACCGCGCCCGTAAAATTGCTGTATTTCGCCTGGCTGCGTGAAAAGGCCGGGGTCGGCGAGGAAGACGTCCAGCCGCCGGCCACGGTCACCACCGTGGCTCAACTGGTCGATTGGCTGGAAGCGCGCGGCGGGGGCCATGCCGAAGCCTTTGCCGACCGCAAGGTCGTGCGTGTCGCCGTGAACCAGGAATATGTTAGTCTGAACCATCCCGTGACGGCGGGCGACGAG
>CAXAVJ010000078.1:0-17839 GCA_963972065.1 uncultured Rhodospirillaceae bacterium | reverse complement strand
CACGGTGGTCGCCGCCTGCCGGCAGGCCGGGTTGGACGACCCGGGCCTTTAACCCCGGCCCGAGGTTCCGCCGCGGCGATATCGGCGGCATGACTTGCCCTTACGGTCTCTGCGGGTTTCCGGTTGCGTTTCCTTCATTACCGTATGATGATAATCACGGCATCGCTTGGGGAGTCCCGGATTTCGGGCGGCGAAGGGGGGTATCTTTCGTTGGGCCGAACCGGACCTGGGCGCGCCGGCCATGGTACATGGCACGGCCCCAAAAAGGCGAAGATCCTGGGGGGTCTGTTACTCCACTCGACAAAGGAAGTTGATCAAAGATGCCTACTGGAACCGTGAAGTGGTTCAATGTAACCAAGGGATTTGGCTTCGTTACCCCCGATGAGGGCGGTAAGGACGCTTTCGTGCATATTTCCGCTGTTCGTGATTCGGGGATGGAAACCCTCGCTGAAGGGCAGAAGCTGGAATATGAACTGGTGCCTGGGCGTGATGGCCGTGAAGCGGCCGCAAACCTGAAAGCCATCGGATAAAGATCTCCTGATACCGCCCCGATAATTGCTTGGTCGGCCGGGCGGGAGACACATTGCAGAAGCGGACGCCGCGTTCGCGCGGCGTCCGTCCCTGCGCTTCTTGTGCCGATTCATATTTTATCTGGGAGTATTGGCCCATGGCCAGGGAGCTCTATCCCGTGTCCTGCCCGCATTGCAGCGAGGCACAGAACGTCATGCCGGGTGGTTTCGACCCGGACCGTGATCCGTTCGGACCCGTGACCTGCATGGTCTGCGGCAATAATTTTACGCGCGATGATTATTTGGCCGGCCTGGCCCAGGCCACGCTCCGGCGCAAGCCCGGGTCAAACGTGGTGCCGCTCAGGCGCAACTGACGGCCTTTACCTTCTTTTTGTGACCGCTATTCGTCCTGATAACGGCAGCCTTCGCTCGGCCGCGTCTGGTTGCGGCTTAGGCTTAGGTCCGCCGCACCATGGCCAGACCGGCGCCGGCGGCGATCAGCATGCCGCCGGTGATCCGGTTGCGGATGCGCTGGGCGCGCTCGCTCTTGACCGCCCCCAACAGCCGCCCGCCGATCACCGCATAGGCGCTGTCGAACAGGACGGCGATCAAAAGGAACGCGCCGCACATGGCCCATAATTGCGGGCCCGCGGGCAGGCCGGGGTCGAGGAACTGGGGAAAGAACGCGGCGTAGAAGGCGAGCAGCTTGGGATTGGTCCAGGCCACGAACGCCGCCTGCAGGAACATGCGCCCGGCGTGGGGGGCGATGACGGCGGCGGCCGCCTCGGGCGGGACCGGCTTTTCGCGGAAGGCCTGCACGCCCAGATAGACCAAATAGGCCACGCCCAGCCAGCGCAGCACCTCGAACCCGTCGGACAGGATCGCCATGGCCGAGGCCAGGCCCAGCGCCGTGATCGCCAGTTGCTGCGCCAGGGCGAAGGCGGTGCCGGCGACGGTGATCAGCCCGGCCTTGACGCCAAACCGCATGGACCGGGAAATCACCAGCATCACGTTGGGTCCGGGGATGATGATCAGCACCGCCGTGGCGGCGATGAAGGCGGAAAACAGCGTCCAGTTCATGGCGGGTTCGTCCCTGTCCGGAAGTCTTCGCTTTGATTAGCAAAGGCGGGGCATCGCGTAAATGCGATTCCCCTTTGCTACGGCCCGCCGCCGATGCTACATCACGCCCGCCATGACAACTGACCTCAGCCGTATTCGCAACTTCGCGATCATTGCCCATATCGACCACGGGAAATCGACCCTGGCCGACCGCCTGATTCAGATGACGGGCGGGCTGACCGACCGCGAGATGTCGGAACAGGTGCTCGACAGCATGGATATCGAGCGCGAGCGCGGCATCACCATCAAGGCGCAGACCGTGCGCCTGGACTATACGGCCAAGGACGGCGAGAAATACGTCCTCAACCTGATCGACACGCCGGGCCATGTCGACTTCACCTACGAGGTCTCGCGCTCGCTGGCCGCCTGCGAGGGCTCGCTGCTGGTCGTCGACGCGACCCAGGGGGTCGAGGCGCAGACCCTGGCCAATGTTTATCTCGCCCTCGACGTCGACCACGAGATCGTCCCCGTGCTCAACAAGATCGACCTGCCGGCGGCGGAAACGGAGCGGGTCAAGGCGCAGATCGAGGACGTGATCGGCCTCGACACCTCGGACGCCCTGGAAATCTCGGCCAAGACCGGGATCGGCATCGACAGCGTGCTCGAAGCCATCGTCACCCGTCTGCCGGCGCCCAAGGGCGATCCGTCGGCGACGCTCTCGGCCCTTTTGGTCGACAGCTGGTACGATCCCTATCTCGGCGTGATGATCCTGGTCCGGGTCGTCGACGGCACCCTGAAGCGCGGCCAGCGCATCCGCATGATGGCCAACAACGCCGCCTATCAGGTCGAACAGGTCGGCTATCTCCGGCCCAAGCCGACCAAGGTCGACGAACTGGGCCCGGGCGAGGTCGGCTATTTCACGGCGGCCATCAAGCGCGTCGCCGATACCAACGTGGGCGACACCATCACCGACGACCGCAAGCCGGCGGCCAAGCCGCTCGCCGGGTTCAAGCCCTCCGTCCCGGTGGTGTTCTGTGGCCTGTTTCCGACGGACGCCGGCGATTACGAAGACCTGCGCGATTCCCTGGAAAAGCTGCATCTGAACGACGCCAGCTTCCATTTCGAGGCCGAATCCTCGGCCGCCCTGGGCCTGGGATTCCGCTGCGGGTTTTTGGGCCTTCTGCATCTTGAAATCGTGCAGGAGCGGCTGGAGCGCGAGTTCGATCTCGACCTCATCACCACCGCGCCCAGCGTGGTCTACAAGGTGTACCGGACCGACGGCGTGATGCGCGAACTGCACAACCCCGTGGACATGCCGGATCCCTCGGCCATCGATTACATCGAAGAGCCCTGGATCAAGGCCAGCATCATGGTGCCCGACGAATATCTGGGTGCTGTGCTGCAACTGTGCACGGACCGCCGCGGCGAACAGGAAACCCTGACCTATGTCGGCAACCGGGCATTGGTCGTCTATCACCTGCCGCTCAATGAAATCGTGTTCGATTTCTACGACCGGCTGAAATCCGTCAGCCGCGGATATGCCAGCTTCGATTACGAGCTGGAAGGCTACCGCGAGGGCGATCTGGCCAAGGTCTCGATCCTGGTCAATCTGGAGGCCGTGGATGCGCTCGCCTTCATCGTGCACAAATCCCATGCCGAGGCCCGCGGCCGCCAGATCTGCGAAAAGTTGAAGGACCTGATCCCGCGCCAGCTGTTCAAGATCGCCATCCAGGCGGCGATCGGCGGCAAGGTCATTGCCCGCGAAACCCTGGGCGCCATGCGCAAGGACGTCACCTCCAAATGTTACGGCGGCGACATCACCCGCAAGAAGAAGCTTCTGGAAAAGCAGAAGAAGGGCAAGAAGCGCATGCGCCAGTTCGGCAACGTGGAAATCCCGCAATCGGCCTTCCTGGCCGCGCTCAAGACCGGCGAATAACCGGGCGGGGGGACGGACCGACATGCTGCCCAACCCCAAGGCCCCGATCCGCTCGTTCCTCACCGGCTGCCTGTTTCTGGCGGCGCTGGTCACGGGCGCGCTCATGTTCTGGACCCTCAGGCAGGAGGACGGGCGGAAATTCTGCGCCGAGGGCGGGGGCACGCTCTACGGCCTGTGCCAGCCGACCGCCGATTTCCTGCTGACCGGGCTGGTGTGGTATCTGCTGATTTTCGGCGCCCTGGCCATGCCGATCGTGTCGATCCTGGCCCTGAAACGCCTGCGTCGGCCCCCCGGGGACTAACGCCCCCGGGCGACCGACGTTCCGGCTTGAGATTTAAGCCTTGCGGATGACCGCTTCGATGTAATCGGCGGGTGCCGTCAAGGTCCCCCGGGGCGAGGTGTTGAACTGTTCCAGGAGATCGCGCAGGTCATGGTCGAGCGCGCTCTGCCGGTCGCCCAAGGCCAGGAAGGCCTTGTGCACGGGGCCGTAGTAGGTGCGGAAAACCTCCAGGAAATGATCCACCGACAGATAGCGGAACGTGAATTGGCGCGGCGTCAGGTCGATGGCGGCAACGCCGGTGCCGAACAGCTCGACAATGCCTTTCGCCGTGCCCCAACGGGCCGGTGATTTGACGCCGGGCGCCGGCGGCAGGTGACTGCCCAGGGTCTTGAACATCTGGCCGATCAGGCCCTGCGGCGTCCAGTTGGCGAGGGCGATGACGCCGCCCGGCCGGCAGACCCGCAGCAGTTCGGCGGCAGCGCGCTCCTGATCGGGGGTGAACATCACGCCGAAGGTCGACAGCACCACGTCGAAGCTGTTGTCGGCGAACGGCAGGACCTCGGCGTCGGCGGTCTGGAACGCGGGGTTCAGGCCGTCGGCTTCGGCCCGCAGGCGCCCCTTGGCCAACAAGGCGTCCACATAGTCCGTTGAGGTCACCTCGCAGTACCGCCGGGCGGCGGCCAGGGTCGCGTTGCCGTTGCCAGCGGCAACGTCCAGGACCCGGCTGCCGGGCTGCAGGTCGATGGTTTCACACAGCTGTTCGCCGACGATCTGCAGGGTGGTGCCGACGACGGCATAGTCGCCGGAGGCCCAGGCCCCCTGCTGCTTCGCCTTGATCCCGTCCAGGGTTGGCGGTGTTTGATTGCGCGCGGTCGCGGTTGTCATGGGTTGGTTCCTTTTCATAAGCGAATGAGACGGCGGGTCTTCGGGGCCCCGGCCCGTCGGGCGGGCTGCTAATGGCACGCCCGGAACATTGCCCGATAGTTCAGAAACTGAACCGGCCCGGTATACGAACTGAACTACCGCCGTGCCCCCGCTTGGGGCAGGATGCGCGGCAGACCGCGAGGAGGGAGAAATGGCCGAAAGCAGCTATCAGCAGTTTTGCCCCGTCGCCATGGCGGCCGAAATCCTCGGCGGCCGGTGGATCATCAATCTGGTCCGTGAACTGCTTGCCGGATCGACCCGTTTCAACGACCTGCGCCGGGGTCTGCCGCGCGTGTCGCCGGCGCTGTTGTCGAAGCGCCTGAAGGAGTTGGAGGAACATGGCGTGGTGGCGCGCCGGCCGCTGCCCGGCGAGGCGGCAGTCATGGAATACCATCTGACGGCGGCGGGCCGGGAATTGGGCCCGATCATCGAGGCCATCGGCATCTGGGGCCATCGCTGGACGGAATCAAAGGTGCAGCTGGCCTATTTGGATGCGGGGCTTCTGATGTGGGACATGCGCCGCAACCTGCGGGTCACGGAAATGCCGGCCAAGCGCGTGGTCATTCAGATCACGTTTCCCGAACGCAGGCAGGGCGAGCGCGACTGGTGGTTCGTGGTCGACCCCAAAGACGGCACCGACCTGTGCGCCGTGGACCCGGGCTTCGATGTCGACCTGTTCGTGCGCACGGACCTTCGGACCATGACCGCCATCTGGATGGGGCTGGATACCGTGGTCAAGGCGGTGGACGAGGGGCGGCTTATCGCAGTGGGGGACAAGAGCCTGCAGCGGGGCATGGCCCGGTGGCTGGGGGTCAGCTCCATCGCCGCGGTGCAGAAGCAGCGGCCCTGACCGACGGGTTGCGGGGTCAGCGGCCGCCGCCGGGCGGCGGCATGTCGGTCATATCGATGTCGAAATCCGCTTCCGATTCCGCGTATGTCAGCCCCGCTTCGTCCAGGAAATGCTGGGTTTCGTGGCTCGGCGCCATGTCGTCGCCGTCGCCGTAGCCGTCCTGCATGGCCTGCTCGGCCAACTCGTCATACAGAAACATCGAATCCTCGCGCTCCTGCAGGTCCTGGATCTCGTCCGCCGTCAATTGCCGCCGGGGGCGGCAGAACCAGGTCAGCAGCCCGCCGGGTAGACCGGTCAACAACCAGGCCGGCAGGTCGAGCAAGGGGCGGATCACGGCGGACCACAATTCAGGGGACAGACGCTCGACCCGGATCTGCATGACCACCAGGTTGCCGGGCCAGGCCGTGTACCAAATGTCATGGGCGGAGACCAAATGCAGGCCGCGCCCGGGCTCGGCCTTGACCAGGGCCTCGGCCGCGCCGGCGGCAAAGGCCGCGAGCAGCAGGGCCCAACCCAGGTAGAACGCCACGCGCTTTATGGTCCAGCCGGTCATCATGGTTTTGTTATGGGGCCGGCACACGATCCGGGCAATGATTATCGGGACACGATGCCGTGCGTGGTTTACGGACGCCGATGCCGCTTTAACCGTTGCATGCCACCGCGCCGCCCGCTATTTTCCGCCCCCTGTTCCCCGGGGGCCGCGACGGCCCCGGTGGTGGAACGCGCGGAGGGGTGGCCGAGTGGCTGAAGGCGCACGCTTGGAAAGCGTGTATAGGGGCAACTCTATCGGGGGTTCGAATCCCCCTCCCTCCGCCAAATTTCCTCAAGTCCAACCTTATGAACCCTTTACCTAAGGCTTCTCCAGGCGCCTTGCGGCACCGGACGCGATACAGGCGCTGTCGGAAAGTTGCAGCAAGCGCGCACGCCCGGCCCGTTGCACAGCCAACTCGACTAAGCCAAACTACCCAAAAGGCTTCCCTGCGACAGGGGAAACCTGGGGACCAAGGTAATATGGCTGAATCGCTTCCAGGAAAGACCCCACAGGCTCGTCATCTTTCCTAAAAATGCGGACTTCCCCCAACGTTGATCAATCGGCAGCCATTATCATGGCGCCACACGGAAGGGGGAGAACAAACCGTTGAGCATCAATCCTCTCGATCAGGCTGAAGCGCCGGAAAGCCCAAGCTTTGTCCGCCGCCTGCAAAGGCGCCTTACCGCGGTGTCGCCGGGCTGGTGGCTCGTGCTCTCGGCGCTCATTGTCACCACGGTACTCTGGTTCATGGGGCGGGCTTCCATGCCTGCGGATGCCCCGTTTTTTCCCTGGCTCGGGCCGAGTCTGCTAATTTCCGCCTGGTCGATCACCCTCTTGACCCTTCTCCTCCTCGCCAATATCCGGTCACGGAAGATCGAGCCCTTTTTCGGCGGCCTGGACAGGGCCGTTCGCCTGCATCGACAGCTTGGCCCGCTGGCGGTTGGGTTGATCCTGATCCACGTGGCTCTCTATGTTCCTCCCGAACTGGGTATCGAAGGATCGCTCGCTGACCTGCTGATCCCGTTCCATTCGTCCCGGGGCGGCGAAGCATTCAATGCCCTCATCCTATGGCTTGTGATTGCCTGGACAGCGCTCGCCTACACCAAGCGACTGCGATATGAACGCTGGCTCTCCCTGCACGGTCTGTTCGGTCCGATCTTCATCCTGACTTCCGTGCATGCCTTAATGGCAGGGCCGACGATCAATGCGTTCGAGCCCCTGCGGTTCTGGATGTGGCTGTTGGTGCTGGTCGGATCCGGCGCTTGGTTCTACCGGGTTGTACTCTACCGCTGGGTTGCACCGCGCTTTCATTATTCGGTGCTGCGGGTGGACCGGACATCGGAAAATACGGTGGACCTTGTGATGCGCCCGAAGTCCCGGCGGATGATTTACGAGCCGGGCACCTTCGTCTTTATCAACCGGCCGGACCGCGACCGGCGCGAACTGCACCCTTTCTCGATTTCCTCCTCGCCCGCGGAACGGGATCTTCGGGTTTCGGTCCGTATGGTTGGTGACTTCACCCGTGAATTGCCGGACCTGAACCCCGGCGACCCGATCGAGGTCTTCGGCCCATTCGGCGGATTCACGCCCCATCGCTATCCCGATTACCGCCGTCTGATCTGTGTCGGCTCCGGCATCGGCATTACGCCGTTTCTCGGGATGCTCCGTTTCGAGGCCACCAACGATGATTTCCGCCGCATCTGGCTTTACTACGTTGTCAGGGATGCCGAGCATGCGCCTTATGACGCCGAAATTCGCGAGGTGGTGCCGATCGCCGATTCATACGTCGATTACGAACTATGGCAGACCGCTGACCGCGGCCGGCCGACGGCCGAAGCGTTGCTGGAGCCAACCCGCCCCCTGGAAGGCGTCGCGGTCATGCTCTGCGGCCGGCCGGAATTCGTCCGGGATATGGTCCGCCAGTTCACGGAAGCAGGGATCCCCCGGGAGCGAATTATCGCCGAGGACTTCCATTTCCACTGACGCCGCCTGACTTGGCGGGCAGCCCTTGGTTTGCCGGATGCCTTACGTTTCGAATCCTGCAGACAAGACATGCAAGCCTCTTCCGGCGATCGGCCGGGGTTGCTAGTCTTCGGGCCTTCCGATTTTTCGCCCGGGGCAACCGGTTGCCTGGGGGCGGCTCTTTCCAAGGACTTGATCCATGACACATATCGCATTCATCGGCGTCGGCAACATGGGAAATCCCATGGCGGCCAATCTGATCAAGGCCGGGCACGACGTGGCGGCCTTTGATCTGTCGGCCGAGTTGTTGGCCAAGGCCGCCCAAGCGGGGGCGCGGGCCGCCAGCAGCGCCGCTGATGCGGCCCAGGGGGCCGAGGTCGTCATCACCATGCTGCCCGCCGGCAAGCATGTGAAGGAGGTTTGCCTGGGCGGCCTGTTCGACCAGCTTTCGCCGGGCACCCTGGTGATCGACTGTTCGACCATCGACGTCGATACCTCGCGCGAAGTTCACGCGGCGGCGGCGGCCAAGGGCTTGGCCATGGTCGACGCGCCCGTGTCCGGCGGGGTCGGCGGGGCCGAGGGCGCGACCCTGACCTTCATGGTCGGCGGGGCGGATGATGCCTTTGCCCGGGCCAAGCCGCTGTTGGAAAAAATGGGTAAGACCATCGTTCATTGCGGCGGCCCCGGAAACGGTCAGGCGGCCAAGATCTGCAACAACATGATGCTGGGCATCCAGATGGCGTCCGTGGCCGAAGCCTTCGTGCTGGCCGAAAAGCTCGGCCTCGACGCGCAGCGCCTGTTCGACGTGTCGTCCACGGCGTCCGGTCAGTGCTGGTCGCTGACCACCTATTGCCCGGTGCCGGGCCCGGTGCCGACCTCGCCCGCCAACCGGGATTATACCCCGGGCTTCGCCGCGGCCCTGATGCTGAAGGACATGGGCCTGGCCATCGCCGCCGCGAACAGCACGGGTGCGGACGTGTCCGTCGCCGAAAAGGCGGCGTCGCTATATCAGGATTACGCCGACGCGGGCCAGGCCGGGAAGGATTTTTCCGGCATCATCAACCTGATCCGCGACCGCGCGAAATAGCAACAAAAGTAACGAAACGAAGGAGCATCCATCCATGACCATCCAGACCGGCGACCGCGTCCCCAGCGCCACCATCTTCAAAATGGGCGCCGACGGCGGGCCCGAAGCGGTTTCCACCGATGAATATTTCAAGGGCCGTAAGGTCGTGGTGTTCGGCCTGCCCGGCGCCTTCACGCGCACCTGTTCGGCCAAGCACCTGCCGGGCTTCGTCGCCCAGGCGGATGCCATCCTGGCCCGTGGCGTCGACGAGATCGCCTGTGTGTCCGTCAACGACGCCATGGTGATGACGGCCTGGGGCGTCGCCCACGAAGCACTGGGCAAGGTCACCATGCTGTCCGACGGCAACTGCGTGCTGACCGAGGCCATGGGGATCGCCTCCGACATGTCGGCCAAGGGCTATGGCAAGCGGTCCAAGCGTTATGCCATGATCGTCGAGGACGGCGCCGTCACCCATTTCGCGCTGGAGACGGAGCCCGGGCTCAACGTGTCCTCGGCGGAACAAATTCTCGCGGCCCTCGGCTGAACAACACACCATCAAGGAGAGGCCGATGACCGACGGCGGCAACATGCGCCCGTTGCAGTTCACCCATTTCGGGGCGGCGGGCTGGAAAATCACGGACGGCGAGACGGTTATCCTGCTCGACCCCTATCTGTCGCGGGTGCGCTTTCAGGGCCGGCGTTACGGCCCCCATGACGCGACCGAAATTCCCGATGATCCCCGCCCGGTGGTGAAGATGAGCGAGCCCGCCGGCCACGACACGGCGACCATCGACCGCCACGTGCCCAAGGCCGATTTCATCATCCTGTCCCATTCCCATTTCAACCACGCCATGGACATCCCCTACATCGCCAACAAGACCGGGGCGGTGGTGATCGGCACGGAAAGCACCTGCAACATCGCCATCAACGGCGGCGTGCCGGATGAACAGATTCACGCGGTACGGGGTGGCGAGGATTATCAGTACGAGACCTTTTCCATCCGCGTGATCCCAAGCCTGCATTCCGCCCTGTCCTGCAAGCTGTACAAGGATTTCGGCACCATCCCGGTGCAGGACGACCCGCTTTGCCTGGATGATTATGTCGAGGGCGGCACGCTGGCCTATCTGATCCGCATCGGCGGGCGCGAGGTTCTGTTGTTCGGTTCCATGAACTTCATCGAACGCGAGGTCGAGGGCCTGCGCCCGGATGTCGCCTTCATCGCCTCGGCGCCGCCGCGCCTCGACATTCACGACTACACGGCGCGGCTGATGCGCTGCTTGGGCCAGCCCCCGCTTGTGGTCGCGACCCATTGGGACGACCAGGGCCTGCCCTTCGGCGCCCCCCAGGACAAGGCCCTGGCCCATACGGACGCCTTCATCCAAGAGGTCAAGGCGGCATCGCCCGACACGGAAGTCTTCGTGCCGCGCCATTTCCAGACCCTGGCCCTCGATGCCCAGGGCCGGATGCGCGTGGTCAACTAGGCGGACGCGGGCTGTACCGATGCCCCGCCCCGCGTGCTAGGGTCGGCAAAACATTTTTGGGAGGATGCCGACATGACCACCATCAACACCCTTTTACCGACCTCGCTGGTCGGTTCCTACGCCCAGCCCAACTGGCTGCTCGACCGCGCCAAGCTGGCCGGGCGCTTCCCGCCGCGCACGCGGGCGAAAGAGCTGTGGCGGATCGCGCCCGAGTGGCTCGAGGAAGCCCAGAACGACGCGACGCTCATCGCCATCCGCGACCAGGAGCGCGCCGGGCTGGACATCATCACCGACGGTGAGGTGCGCCGCGAGAGCTATTCCAACCGCTTCGCCACGGCCCTGTCCGGCGTCGACATAGACAATCCGGGCGAGGCGCTGGACCGCTCCGGCCATCCCAACCCGGTGCCGCGCATCACCGGCAAGATCACCCGCATGCATGCGGTCGAGGTCGAGGACGTGAAGTTCCTGCGCGCCAATACGGACCGCAAGATCAAGATCACCGTGCCCGGCCCCTTCACCATGTCGCAGCAGGCGCAGAACGATTTCTATGCGTCGGAGGCCGACCTGGCCATGGATTACGCCGCCGCCGTGAACGAGGAAGTCCGCGACCTGTTCGCCGCCGGCGCCGACGTGGTGCAGCTGGACGAACCCTACATGCAGGCCCGCCCGGAAAAGGCCGAGGAATACGGGCTGGCCGCCCTCAACCGGGCGCTCGACGGGATCGAGGGCGAAACGGCCGTGCATATCTGCTTCGGCTATGCCGCCATCATTCACGACCGGCCCGAAGGCGGGTATTCCTTCCTGCCGCAGCTGGCGGCCTGTTCGGTCTGCGACATCTCCATCGAGACGGCGCAGTCGCATCTGGATTGCGCCGTGCTGGAAACCTTGCCGGAAAAGAACATCATCCTGGGCGTGCTGGACCTGTCGACCCACGACATCGAAAGCCCGGAAACGGTGGCGGAACGCATCCGTAAGGGCCTCGCCCATCATCCGGCGGAAAAGATCATCGTGGCGCCGGATTGCGGGCTCAAGTACCTGCCCCGCGACGTCGCCTTCGGCAAGATGAAGGCCATGGCCGACGGTGCCGCCATCGTGCGCGCGGAAATCTCCAAATAAGAAAAGCCAAGAAAGCCGACCCATGACCAAGACCAATACCCGGGTGCTGTTCAACGCCACGCCCGAGGGCCTGCCCGTGCCGGGCAACTTCCGCCTGGACGAAACCCCCCTGCCCGAACCGGGGGCGGGGCAGTTCCTGCTGCGCAATCTCTATCTCTCCCTCGATCCCTATCAGCGCATGCTGATGGGCGGCGGCTGGACCTACAGCCCCAACGTGCTGAAGCCGGGCGACCTGATGGTCGGGCGCGTTCTGGGCGAGGTGGTTGCGACGAATAACACCGACTTTCCCGTCGGCACCCATGTGGTCGGGCGGCTTGGCTGGCAGACCCATGTGGTGTCGGACGGATCGGATTTGGATTTCGTCGTCACGCCCAAGCCGGGGGTGCCGCTCTCGGCCTATCTCGGCGTCTGCGGCTCCACGGGGGTCACCGCCTGGGTCGGGCTCAAGATCACGGGCCAGCCCAAGGCGGGGGAGACGGTGGTGGTTTCCGCCGCCGCCGGGTCGGTCGGCAGCTGCGTCGGCCAGTTGGCCCGGGACATGGGCTGCCGCGTCGTCGGCATCGCCGGCGGGCCGGACAAATGCAGACTTGTGACGCAGGAATTCGGCTTCGACGCCTGCATCGACTACAAGGCGCCGGACCTGGCGGGCCAGCTGAAGAGGGCGGCGCCCGACGGCGTCGACGTCTATTTCGACAACGTCGGCGGCGAAATCCTGGAAACCGTGATGGGCCAGTGCAACCGCCTGGCGCGCATTCCCGTGTGCGGCGTGCTCGCGCGCTACAACGAAACCGGCGAAGCCTACGGCAACAGAAACATGCATCTGTTCTTCGACAAGTCGCTGAAGATGGAAGGCTTCGTGCTCAACGCCCATAAGGCGATCTGGCCCCAGGCGCGGGCGGAACTGGAAGCCATGGTGGCCGACGGCCGCATGGCCTACCGCGAGACCGTCGCGGACGGAATCGCTGCCGCGCCGGAGGCCTTCATCGGCATGCTGCAAGGAAAGAACCTGGGCAAGCAGCTGGTCAAGCTGACCTGATCCCGCGCCCCTTTGTTCTGTGGTTCCCGAAGATTTTGAACCACAGAGGCGGTGAGGCGGTGAGACATTGCCGTCATGCCCGTGCTCGACACGGGCATCCACGGACTCTCTTGAAAAGCCGACAAGGCGTGGATGGCCGGGTCAAGCCCGGCCATGACAACCCTTTGCGGTCGCTTTTCTCACCGTCTCACTGTCTCAGTGGTTTTCTTTTGAATATTTGCGGCGGCAGCGCGCGGCGGAAAGGGTGGGGCTTACGCGCAGGTCGCCCCTCGCAGGTGCGCCTTGCCGTCCGTGCCGAAGGTGCCGCGGGCGTTTCCTTCGCCGATCTGGGGGTGGGTGAACAGGCCCGTGACCTCGGCGCCCGCGATCTCCTCGCCGGTCACATAGGCCTGACCCATGGCGGAATTTTCCAGGCGGTCGTCCAGGTCGATGGTGAAGACGAATTTGCGGCCCTGCTGGAAGTTGGTGAAATGCAGGATCAGTTCCTCCGCCCCGTCGGCGACCACGGGGGCCTTCATCAGGCCGACCTCGCCCTCGACGGTTTCGAACTGATGGGGTTCCGACGCCCCGGCGCCGCCGAAGTCCGTATCGAACACCACGCGCCCGGCGGACTGCGCGGCGTGGAATTCCAGGCTCAGCAGGGTCCAGGGCTCCAGACTCTTGTTTTCGATGATGAACAGGTCGGGGCTTGAATCGATGAAGCGGATGACGACCTCGGGCCCGCAGGCGCGCGCCAAGGGGGCCAGAACCAGGCCCAAGACCAATGCCAGTGTGCCGATGAACGTCCGTCTCATGACGATCCCTCCCCGCGCCCCCTAAGGATGGCGCAAGTCTCAGGCGGCGGCAAGCAGATGGATGGAGAACAGGCTGTCCGCGTCGGTCCAATGCTGTTGCGCGCGCCAACCGGCGCCGCCGGCGACGCGATGGAAATCCTCGACCGCGTATTTGTAGGAATTTTCCGTATGGATGGTCTCGCCCGCGCGGAAGTCGAAGGCATGGCCGTCGATGTGCACGGTCTGATCGACCGTGCTTTCCAGATGCATCTCGACCCGGCCTTCGCCGTCGTCATAGCGTACACGATGGGCGAAGCGCGCACGGTCGAAGCCGCCGCCCAGTTCGCGGTTGATGCGGTCCAGAAGGTTCAGGTTGAAATCGGCGGTCACGCCCTTGGCGTCGTCATAGGCCGGCAGCAGCACATCCAGGTCTTTTTTCAGGTCGACGCCGACCACCATAAAGGCGCCGTCGCCCAGCGTACGCCGGGCGCGGGCCAGGAAGCGCGCCGCCTGGGCGGGCTCGAAATTGCCGATGGTGGAGCCCGGGAAGAAGCCGACCGTGGGGGCATCGTCGAGTGCCGCCGGCAAGGGCAGTTCGGCGGTGAAATCGCCGACCACGGGAATGACCTCCAGATGCGGCAGGCGTTCGGCCAAGGCCCCGGCGGCGGCTTCCAGATAATCACCGGCGACGTCGATGGGCACGTAACCACGAAGATCGGTCAGCGCGTTGAGGAACAGGTCCGACTTGCGGCTTGACCCCGATCCGAATTCCACCACCCAGGCCCCGGCCGGCAGGGCCGCCCCCAGGTCGTCGGCGATGTCGGCTAGCAGGGCAAGCTCCGTGCGCGTCGGATAGTATTCGTCGAGATGGGTGATTTCCTCGAACAGGGCAGAGCCGCGCACGTCGTAAAGCCACTTGCAGGGCAGGGTCTTGGTGGCGGCGGACAGTCCGTCGATCACGTCGCTCAGGAAGGCTTCCCTGCCGTCGTCGTCCAATCCTGTGTCTTCAACATCGGCAAAGGCGTCCATCGTTGTCTCACCCATCCTCGGCCAGGCGCAGGCCGGTGAACTGCCAACGCTGATGCGGATAAAAGAAGTTGCGGTAGGTGGCGCGCGCGTGTCCTTCCGGCGTGG
Source organism: uncultured Rhodospirillaceae bacterium (assembly GCA_963972065.1). Taxonomy (GTDB): domain Bacteria; phylum Pseudomonadota; class Alphaproteobacteria; order Rhodospirillales; family Casp-alpha2; genus UBA1479. Next base: position 3,181 of record CAXAVJ010000078.1, on the reverse strand, counting down.
CGCAGGACCCGCCTCGCAACACGTTCTGGCCCGACATGAATTTGCCGTTGTATTCGCCGCCGGCCCCGTCCGTTGCGGCAAAACCGGGATAAGGGGCATAGGCGCTGGCGGTCCATTCCCAGACGTCGCCGAACATCTGCTGTAGGCCGTCACGGTCCTGTGCCGGGGCCGGGCGCAGGCGGCCTGAACCCGCGAAGTTGCCCGTCACGGGCAGCGACTGTGCCGCAACCTCCCATTCGAATTCCGTCGGCAGGCGCTTGCCCGACCAGCGGGCGAAGGCATCGGCTTCGAACAGGCTGATATGGGTCACGGGGGCGTCCGGGTCGACGGGCTGCGGGCCCTTCAGGGTCATGGTCCACCAGTCGCCGTCGCGGTCTTCCCAATACAAAGGTGCGAACCAGTCCTCGGCCTGGACCGTGGCCCAGCCGTCGGACAGCCACAATAGGGGATCGCTATAACCGCCGTCGGCGATGAAGGCCATCCATTCGCCGTTGGTGGCCGGGCGCGAGGCCAGGCGGAACGGCCGCACCAGGGCGTCATGGCGCGGCGTTTCGCAGTCGAACGCGAAGTCGCCGCCCGAGGTGTCGGCGCCGACAGGCAGGATGCCGCCGTCAAAGGCGATCCAGCGCAGGTCCGGCGCCCCGCCGCCGGTGGCCAGTGGTTCCGCCGGGCGATAGGCGGGCTTCAAGGGGTTTTGCGCGAACAGGTGCAGGAGGTCGGTCAGCAGAAGTTCCTGATGCTGCTGTTCGTGATGCAGGCCCAGTTCGATGGTTTTCAGAAGGTCTTCAGTGCAGTCGCCGCCGGTCATCAGGTCGGCCAGGCCCGCGTCCACATGATGCCGGTAGGCGATCACCTCGGCCAGTGGCGGGCGGGTCAACAGGCCGCGCTGGGGCCGCGGTTGGCGCGGGCCGACGCTGTCGTAATAGGAATTGAACAGATAGGCGAAGCGGTCGTCGAACAGTTGATAGCCGGGATGGCCGGGTTCCAGAACCAGGGCTTCGAAGAACCAGCTGGTATGGCCGAGATGCCATTTGGCGGGGCTGGCGTCGGCCATGGACTGGGCCGTGGCGTCGGCGTCGGACAGCCCGTCGGCCAGGGCCAGGGTTTCGGCACGCATCGCCTGAAGCCGCCGCAGGAGGGCTTCTGATGCCTCGGCCGCCGATGGACTTGTCAATCCGGCGCGTCGGTTCTGAGATGCCATGAAACGCTGTTCGTGAATGCTTCCGCTGAATTTGGGTGCGCGCGGCTGGTTCCGCGCGGCAAGGTTCCCGTAAACCTTAACGGACGGGTCCGGGCCTGTGTGGATTATTTATTCACAGTTGCGTTACGCCCCGATGACCAACCAATTCGGCGGCCCGGCAACGGTGGGGGCTTAAATCTGGTCGTCGCGGAAATACTCGTCGTCGCGGCCGCCGCCTTGCTTGATCAGCTCGTAGTCACGCCAGTATTCCTCGACGTCGTCGCCGGGCTGGGGGCCCGTACCGATGCCGTACTGTTCCCACTTTTCGCGGTCGCTCAGCTTGTCCATGTCCGGCTTCTTGGGCGAGGTCATTTTCAGCAGCACGCCCGCAACGACCGTCGCAACAATCAGCACGACGCCGATGGGCAGCCAGCCCAGTTGTTTAATCAATTCCACCGTGACCTCCTTTGCGTGGTCCCCGCAGGCATTCCCCGTCTCCGCCCCTCAGTTAGAGACGGTACGTCGCGCCCGGGTCCCCGATTCCCGGAAATTCGTCACGCGAGCGGGAAAGCTTATACCGCGAAATGCTGACAGACAACTGACACATTAGAGAAAATTGATTGTTTCCAAGGGCTTCGCATATCGATCCCGCCGGGGGGTTGGCGACCTTGCGACGCCCGCCCTCCGGCGCCTAAAAGGGGTGCCAAGATGCGGCATTCTGGGCACTTATTCCGCTGGTGGACCGCGCAGGGCGCGGCCGTTCTCCTGCTGCTGTCGATTGTCCCGGCGGCGGGCATGGCCGCGTCCGCACCGGTTCGCGCGGTCGAGGCGGCGGAAGTGATCGGCCTGCGCCTGGGCCGCCATGCCGGTTTCCTGCGTCTGGTGTTCGATTTGACGGCGCCCCCCGGTTATGACGCCCGGGCCACGGGCCGCCGGACCTTCGAGGTCAGCCTGCCGCACGCGGCCTTGCCACCCGAAGGCCACGCGGCGCTGGCGGATGACCCGCTCGCCCCCGATCTGGTCGTCCGCCCGGCCAAGGGAGATGGGCCGCTCCGCTTTCAGGTGATCAGCCGCTTCGACGCCTTTATCCGCCGTACCTTCATTCTCGACCCGCCTAGGGGCGGCGCATCACCGGGCAACGGTCCCTGGCGACTGGTTCTCGACATCGTGCCGCGTCCGGGACAGCGAACCCCGGCCGAAGACGGCGGCCCGGTGCTGGCGGCGCTGCCGCCGCTTCACGGCATCGTCCCCGACGCAACCGGCGCGCCCGGCCTGGTGCCGCGCCCGGCGCCGTTGGCCGAGGCCCCCGCAGGTGGCCCCCCCGAAACATCCCCAGAAACGATGAATGCCTCCGGCCCGGCGCAGATCGAGGTTTCCTGGGCGCGGGCCAGCCGCATCCTGCGTGAACTGCAGGACCATCAGGCGCCCGAGGCGGACCTGCCGCCCGCGCCGCAACTGGTTTTGCCGCCCAAGTACCGGCGGCCCGCCGTGCCGCTTAGGTGATTCCGGCGGGGGCAGCAAACTCGCATTCTGCGTCGCAGATCGGTAATGCCAAATAATTTTGTCAACTCGGCCATGTGCAGATTGGTGTTGCCGGACGGTGCCCGGCAAGGCCCCACGCAGGGTGAAACGCGCGGAACAGTGCCGTTTATCGGTCTTTCCACCGCCACGAATAAGCTAAGAAATTCAAAGACTTTGTAAGCTTTGTGTCAGCTATGCGTCAGGCTGGTGTCAGGGCCGTCTGGCATAAGACGTGCAACTTCGATTGCGCCGTTCAGGGAGCTTGGTGCTCTTGCCCCCGGGACGGTTTTCTTGATGGGAAGGTCTTGGGCCAACATCCGCATCAATGCATCGGTCGCACGGCGGGCCAAACACGCCGGTGATTGAGTGTCGCGGATTTCCTCGAAACGAAGACGACTTTGCGGAGTGAATTAGAATGACCATCAACATGAAAAAAGTAAGTGTGCTCGGCGCCGTCATGGCCGCCGCGTTGTATGCGGG
>CAXAVJ010000077.1:0-18141 GCA_963972065.1 uncultured Rhodospirillaceae bacterium | reverse complement strand
GTGGTCGCCAGCGAGGTCAAGAACTTGGCCAATCAAACTGCCAAGGCGACCGAGGAAATTGCGGCGCAGGTCACCAATATTCAGTCGGAAACCGGCGACACGGTGCGCGCGATCGCCAAAATTTCCGAAAGCGTTGATCGTATGTGCGAAATCGCCGCCGGTATTTCCGCGGCGGTCGAGCAACAGTCGGCAGCGACCCAGGAAATCGCTCGCAACACGGACGAGGCGACCACGGGCACCCGCCGCGCCAGCGACAGCACGGCCCAGGTCGCCCAGGCGGCGGCCGAAACGGAACAATCCGCCGCCGAAGTGCTGAAATCCGTCGATACGCTCGACCGGGAAGGCGACCGGCTGCGCCGTTATGTTACCGAGTTCCTGGATCAGGTGCGCGCGGCCTGATCTTCTCTGCGTCAAAAATGGGCTGAAATGCGACCGGACTATTTACCGATGTGATTGAATACGGGCATAGTTCCGGCATGTCTAATGCGCCAGCCCTGAACATCCGCGACGCCGCCGCGGAGGATGCCCGCCGGTTCCAGGCCAACCTGGAGCTGTTGGCCGAAATGTCGCAGGATTTCGCCGCGTCTCGGGACCTGGACGCGGCCCTGCTCAAGGCCGTCGGGCATATCACGGATTCGGTCAATGCCGAGGGCGGTGCCCTGTTCCTGCTTGACGAGCAGGGGGAACATTTACGTTGCCATGCCTGCGTCGGGGCGACGGAAATCACCGGCCTGGTGATCGCCGCCGACAAGGGCATCGTCGGGCGCTCGGTGCAGAACAACCTGGGCGAGATCGTCCGCGACGTGTCGAAGGACCCGAACTTCTTCGGCGGTGTCGACGAAAAGACTGGCTATACGACCAAATCCATCCTCTGCGCGCCCTTGACCGTGAAGGGAGAGCGCATAGGCGCCATCGAGCTGATCAACAAGCGCGGCGGCGACGGGCTGTTCAGCCCCGACGACCTGCATTTTCTCGAAGCCCTGGCGGCCTCGGCGGCGCTGGCCATTCTCAATGCCCGCCAGGCGGACGCGCTGCTGGAACAGGAACGCATCAAGCGCGAACTGGAACTGGCCCGCGAAATTCAAAGCTCCCTGTTGCCCCGGCAGCCCGGCGATGACGCGCCCATCGGCGGCGTCAACCAGCCCGCGCGCGAGGTTTCCGGCGATTTCTTCGATCACTTCCCGCTTGAGGACGGGCGCCTTTGCTTTTGCCTGGGCGACGTCTCGGGCAAGGGTGTGAACGCGGCCCTGCTGATGGCCAAGACGGCCAGCCTCTACCGCTGCCTGGGCAAGGCGATTTTGTCGCCGGGCCGTCTGTTGGCCCTGGTCAACCGCGAGATTTGCGAAACCGCGGCGCGCGGCATGTTCGTGACCATGGTCGGCGGCATCTACGATCCGCGCACGGGTGTGGTGACGCTGTCCAACGCCGGGCACGAACCGGCCCTGTTGCTGACGCCAGAAGGCGATTTTCAGGCCTTCGAGGCCGAGGGCCCGCCGCTTGGCATTCTGGCCGAACCGCCGACCAAGGACGGCTACCCGGAAACGGCGGTCGACCTGAAGGGTGGCAGCCTGTGGATCTTCACCGACGGGGTAACGGAAGGCTATGTCGACGACGCCGGTACGGAACTGGGCGTCGAGGGCGTCAAACGCATTCTTTTGGAAACCCGGGGTCAGACGCTGCGCGCGCGGCTGGATGCCGTGGTCGGGGTCATCAAGCCGGGCGACGGCGGCATGCGCGACGACGTCACTCTGTTGGGCGTTAGCGACACGGCGGTCGAGCGGCCGGCGGCCTTGGCCGCCGCCGAGCGGGTGGCCGGCGGGTCCGAATTGATCATGTCCATGCGCTTGCCGGCGCGGGCGGACCGGCTGCGCGTGATCCGCCATGCCGTGCGCGCGGCCTTGGATTTCCTGACCTGCGAAGACGAAATGACCGAACAGGTCATCCTGGCCGTGGACGAAGCCTGCCAGAACGTGGTGCGTCATGCCTATGGCGGTCGCGCCGACGGTGAGATCGCGGTGGAACTGCGCCGCGACGGCGAAGACTTCGTGGTCGAACTGCAGGATTTCGCGGCCCCCGTCGATACGGGCCAGGTCAAGGGCCGCGATCTCGATGATATCAAGCCGGGCGGGCTCGGCGTTCATTTGATCCACGAGATCATGGACGACGTTCAGTTCGTGACGCCTCCCGCCGGGGTGGGTAATCTGTTACAACTGCGAAAGCGGCTTCAAACAAAAGCCGGCGCATCTTGAGGGGACTGGACATGAAGCACGAAGTCAAAAACGTGGGCGAATCCGTCGTGATCGCCTTCGAAGGTGACGTCGATCTGCAAACGTCGCCGAAGGCGCGCGAAGCCCTGTTGGCCACCGTTGGCCACGGCAGGCCGGTGGTCGTCGATTTGGCCAAGGTCGGCTATATCGATTCGTCGGGCGTGGCCTCGCTGGTGGAAGCCTTGCAGACCGCCAAGAAGGGCGGCCAAACCTTGGCCCTCGCGGCGGTCAGCGAAGGCGCCTTGCGGGTGCTTAAGCTGGCCCGCCTCGACGCCGTGTTCACCATCCACGCCAGCGTCGACGACGCTGTATAAAGCCTGCCTCGTCCCAGCCGACCGGAGAATCCGCGCGTGACGCCAACCGATGCCCGAAACCCGATCGTTGTAACGACCGAAAAGGTCGGCCGCGCCGCCGTCGCCGGGATCGAGGAAATCGGCTTGGGCGCCATGATGGTGGTGGAAAGCTTCTATTGGTTGATCTTCGGGCGGCGCGAAAAGCAGGCCGTGCGCCTGGGCGCCATCGCCGAGCAATGCATGGCCATCGGCATTCAGGCCGTGCCGATCATCGCCCTTCTGGCTGCCACCATCGGCATGATGCTGGCGATTCAAGGTATCCATACGCTGCGTATTTTCGGGGCGGAAAGCCGGGTCACCGTCGGTATTTCGTTTTCCGTTGTGCGTGAATTCGCGCCCCTGATCACCGGCATCGTCATCGCCGGGCGGTCGGGATCGGCGCTGGCCGCGCGCATCGGCACCATGAAGATCAATCAGGAAGTCGACGCCCTCTACGTCATGGGCATCAATCCGGTGCGCTTCCTGGTCGTGCCGGCCATGGTGGCGATGGTGATCATGGTTCCGGCGCTGACGTTGTTTTCCGATTTCGTCGGTCTGTTCTTCGCCGGGGTCTACGTTAACCTGGACCTCGGCATCTCGCTTGCCGCCTACATGGATCAGACCATCGACCTGCTCAGCGTCGACGACTTGATGCACGGGCTCGGCAAAAGCGTCATCTTCTCGATCCTCATCGCCGTGATCGGCGTGGTCAACGGGGCCTCGGTCCAGGGCGGGGCCGAAGGCGTGGGCAAGGCGACGACGCGCGCCGTGGTGCAGTCCATTTCGGCGATCATCGTGACGGACATGCTGTTCGCCTTCGTGGTCACACGGTAGGGACGGGACCATGAACGACAGCGCCGCATCGACGCCCCGCAACGTGATCGAGGTCCGCGATCTGGTCACCCATTACGGTGATCGCATGATCCTCAAGGGCATCTCGATGGATGTTCATGCCGACGAAATCATGGTCATCATGGGCGGCTCCGGGTCCGGGAAAAGCACGCTTTTGCGCCACTTGATGGCGTTGGAACATCATACCTCCGGGACGATGCGCATCCTGGGTCAGGACATCGACAAGCTGTCGGGGGTCGAACTGGTCGAACTGCGCCAGAAGCTTGGCGTGGCGTTTCAGGGCGGTGCCCTGTTCTCGTCCATGACCGTGGGCGAAAACGTCATGTTGCCGCTGTTCGAACATACGGGGCTTGACCGTAAGACCATGGAAATCATGGCCCGCATGAAGCTGGAAGTGGTCAGCCTGGGCGGGTTCGAGAACCTGATGCCGTCGGAACTGTCCGGCGGCATGATCAAGCGCGCGGCTTTCGCCCGCGCCATCGTCATGGATCCCAAGATCCTGTTCTGCGACGAACCGTCGGCGGGGCTGGATCCGGTCGTCGCCTCGGCGCTGGACGATCTGATCCTGCTGCTGCGCGACGCCTTGGGCATGACCGTGGTCGTGGTCACCCACGAACTGGAAAGTGCGTTCAAGATCGCCGACCGCATCACCATTCTGGACCGGGGCGAAATTCTGTTCATCGGCACGCCGGACGAACTGCGCGCCGACCCGTCGCAACGCATTCAGAACCTGTTGAACCGGGTGGCCGAGGACGACACCATGGACGCGGATGCCTACCTGAACCGGCTGACGGGCGAACAGCCCGCCTACCGACCCCTTTGAAAATCGACACGGTGAGAGCGAAGACGTGAGAAGCAACAAGATAAACTATCTGCTGGTCGGCACCTTCGTTCTGGCCATGATCGCCGGGCTGATCGTGGCTTTGTCCGTGTTGACAGGCCGCACGGGGGCGACGGACGCCTACCATGCCTATTATTCAAACGTCACCGGCGTGAAGTTCGGAACCCAGGTCGTCTACGAAGGCTATCCCATCGGTCAGGTCGAGACGGTGACGCCGGAGCCGTCCAAGGGTGGCATGCGGTTCCGGGTCGATTTCGAGATCAACGAAGGCTGGAAAATCCCCAAGGACAGCAAGGTGGCGATTGCAGCACCCGGCCTGCTTGCGGCGGTGACGCTGAGCATTTCCGCCGGCGCCAGCCCGGATGCCTTGACGCCGGGCTCGGAAGTCGCGGCGGTCGAGGGCGGCGATCTGTTCGCCGTCGTGTCGGGTGTCGCGGAAAAGCTGGGCGGGCTCAGCGACAACAGCATCGAACCCCTTCTGGCCAGCGTTCAGCGCGCCGTGAACAACGCCAACAAGCTTCTCGACAATCATGGCGAGACCTTGGCCGGCGACCTCAAGCAAATGATCAACGAGGCGTCCCTGCTGGTCACCGACGTCAGCCGCCGCGTTCCCGTGGTTATTGACGATATGGAACTGATCGCGTCCGACGTGCAGTCGTTCAGCGGCGAACTGAAGGCCGCCGCCACCCCGGCGAATCGCAAGCTGATCGAGGAGACGATCGCCAACCTGAACGGTGCGACCAAGGACGCCCGCGCCGCCATGGCCAACGGCGACAAATTGATGACGACCCTGACCGACATGGTCGGCAAGAACGACGGCGATCTGCGGCGCGCCATTAAGGACGCCCGCTATGTGGTCGAAAGCGTCGCCCGTCGCATTGACGCCATTAACGAAAACCTGGAAGGCATGTCGCGCAATATGTTGGAATTCTCACGCCAGATCAGGCAAAGCCCCGGCCTGCTGCTGAACAGCAAGCCGGTCACCGACGAGGCACAGGCGAAATGAGGATGGTCATGATCCGACGATTATCCGCGCTGGCGCTGGTTGCCGTCCTGGCGGCTTGCGGCGGCAACGCCACGGTGCCGGAAAATCATTTCTACCGGCTTGAGGTCACGCCGCCGGAAGCACCGGGCAAGCGGTTGATGGCGGGTGTGCTCGAGGTCGACCGCCTGCTTGCCGCCGGCGAATTGACGCAGCGTTCCATCGTCTACCGCCGGGCCGACAACCCGCATCAGCTTCAGGCCTATCACTATCATTTTTGGAACGAAGCGCCGGGGGTTCTGTTGCAGGCAGAACTGGTCGGCTATCTGCGCGCCGCCGGCATTGCCGGCACGGTGGTGACGCCGGAAATGCGGGCACGGCCCGATTTCGCGGTCACCGGCCGGGTGGAGAAGCTGGAGCGGGTGATCGACGGATCGAACGCCGGCGTCATCGAGATGAATCTGGTGTTGCGCCGGGTCAACGACGGCACGGTCCTGATCGCCAAGACCTACACCCGAGAATTCACACCCAAGGACGACGGCCTCACGGCCCTGGTCAAGGGATTCAGCGCGGCCGCCCGCGATATCTTCAAGGCCTTCGTGAACGACATTGCCGCGCAAATCTGACGCCCATCGGACCCGCCGGGGACGCGCCGGCGGGCGGTCCGGCAGCCGCCGCGGCCATGCCCGCGCGCCTCAGTTCAAGGAACCGGCCCGTGTGACCATCACCGCCCTGGCGGCCCAGGGCGACGGCGTGGCGGACACCGCCGACGGACGGCGCCTGTTCATTCCCTTCACCGTGCCCGGCGACGAGATCGACGTCGAGATCGGCCCGCCTCGCGACGATGGCTTCGAGGCCCGTGTGCGGTCCTTCGTCACCAAGGCGCCCCGGGGCGAGGCATTCTGCCGCCATTTCGAGATCTGTGGCGGCTGCGCGGTGCAACACCTGACGGCAGCGCATTACATTGAATGGAAACGGGGTATTCTGATTCAGGCCCTGTCCCGGCGTGGCTTGATGCTCGACGTGCTGGACCTTGCGGCCGTGCCCAGGGATGCCCGCCGACGCGTCACATTCCAGGCGGAACGCACGGATAAGGGCGTCGTCCTGGGCTTTGCCGAACGACGCGGCCACCGAATCGTCGATATCGACGCCTGTCCTCTGCTATTGCCGGACATCAATGTTTTGCTGCCCCTGCTGCGCGACCTGGCGGTGGCGATGCTGCAAACGGGGGAGCGGGCGCGCCTGGCCGTCGCCCGCACGGAAGGCCCCGAGGGTGGGGCGCTTGACCTGGTGGTCGAACGCGACCGCGAGCCCGACCTGGCGGCGCGCGAGGCCCTGGCCGATTTCGCGCGGCGGTCGAACGCGGCGCGGATTTCCTGGCGCGACGGAGCGGGGATCGTCGAGCCGGTCGCGCATATCACGCCGGTCGCCGCCGAATTCGGCCCCGCCGTGGTGGAACTGCCGCCGGGCGGTTTCATGCAGCCGACGACGGCCGGCGAGGAAATCCTGCGCAATGCGATTCTGGCCGGGGCCGAAGGGGCGACGCGCATCGCCGAACTTTATGCCGGCGCCGGCACCTTCACCTTCGTTCTTGCGAAGATGTGTCGGGTCCATGCGGTCGATGGTGACGCCGCGCTGATGCGCGCGCTCAGCACCGGCGCGGGCCGGTCCGGCCTGGGCGGACGGGTGACCACGGAAACGCGGGACCTGGCGGCGCGGCCGCTGCTGCCCGGTGAACTGAAGGATATCGATACGGTGATCCTGGACCCGCCGCGGGCGGGGGCGTTGCGCCAGGTCGAACAGATCGTCCTGGCACCCACCGTGCGCCGCGTGGTCATGGTGTCCTGCAATCCGCAGACCTTCGCGCGGGATGTCCGGGTGCTGGTTGACGGCGGGTTCGACCCGGGGCCGGTTCTGCCCGTGGATCAATTCCCCTATTCCCACCACCTGGAATGCGTGGCGGTGCTGACGCGCGGCGGCTGATGCCCCCGGTTCCTACATGCCGACGGCGCGCATGTAGATGGTCAGGACTTCTTCCATTTCGTTACGGTCGCTTTCATCCATTTTGCGCAGGCGGATGAGCTGACGTATCACCTTGACGTCGAATCCGGCGGACTTGGCTTCGGAATAGACTTCCTTGATGTCTTCCGCGAGGGCTTTCTTTTCCTCTTCCAGACGTTCGATCCGGTCGATAAGGGCTTTCAGGCGCTCGCTGGCGGCGCCGCCGATTTCGCTTTCGCTCATGCTTGGGTGTCCTTGGGCTGTCCTTGGGATTTGGGAATCATGGAATGTGCGCGCACCATAAGTACCCGGCTCTGTCCGGGCAAGCGGTTGAAAAGCGGGGATAACGGGGTGACGCTTTTTTAACACCAGATATGTTCAGATTTGCCTTTATGCATGTATGATTAGGGCAACATCCTAGTAAGGGGTCAAAAAAAGTGGCGGTTTATAAATTCGACCGCGTATCCGTGATGGTGTGCGAGGACAATGCCTTTGTCCGGCGCACGCTTGAGGATGTGCTGCGGCAATTCGGTTTTGAGCGCATCACGCTCCTCAAAAACGGTCAGGAAGCCATCGAAAGCCTGAAGTTGCTGAAACAGGCGAAAAACCCTGGACCGGACCTGATCATCGCCGACCTGGTGATGGCGCCGATCAATGGGTTGCTGTTGTGCCGCTGGTGCCGCTCGGCCAAGGAAACGCCGAACCGCATGGTGCCTTTCATCATGCTGTCGGGGGCGGCCGATCAGGATTACGTGGGCTCGGCCCGCGACCTGGGGGCGACGGAATTCCTCGCCAAGCCGTTTTCCGGCGAAACCATCTACAAGAAACTTCTGGAAGTCATCGACTTTCCGCGCCAGTTCGTGATGACCCAGAACTATTTCGGGCCCGACCGCCGGCGCAAGAAGGAACCGCTCGAAAACGACCGCCGGGAAAAGACCGAAGAGGATTGCACGGTGGTCTATTCAGCGGAAAAGATGACCAAGCCGAAAACCGATAGCGACGTCTTCCTGTTTAAGCCGACTAATTATCTGAGGGAGAAATGCGCCGGCGGCAAGCTCAACCCGCTTGAGCGGGGCGAGATGCCGACAGCCCTCATCGAAGAGGCGGAAAAGAAGCTGGAGCGCGCGACCCTCGATTTCACCAAATGGGCGCAGGATTACCTGGGCCGTCTGTCGGACCTGTGCACTCAGGCGTTGCTGGAACCGGGCCGACGGACCCAGCAGTTCGTGGAAATCAACCAGGTCGCGCTGGAACTGCGCGGCCAGGGCGGCACCTTTGGCTATCCGCTGATTTCGATCTTCGGCAAGATGCTGTTCGATTCGACCCGTGACGGCTGCCGCGAGGACGATGCCCAGGTGGAAATCGTCAAGGCCCATGTCGATGCCATGCGGGCGGTGCTGCGCGAAAAGATCGCGGGCGACGGCGGTGCGATCGGCAAGGAATTGATCAAGGCCCTGCGCGAAGGCATCGAAAAGCAGGAAAAGGCCCGCAAGGCGGCTATCGAGGAAATGAAGCAGCAGGCCGGCGGCTGACGCCCGGGCCGCCGCCCGTTACTGCGGATCGCCGGTCTGAATGCCGGTTTCCGCCAGATGGCGGATGGCGTCCTGCACCGCCGTTTCCGTAATCCGGGACAGGGCGTCTTCAGCGCCGACCCATTCGCGCTTGCGGAAGTGCTTCTCGTCCCAGTTATCAAGCTGTTCGGTGACGTAGAAGGGAAAGATCTCGACCCGGTAGATTCTCCCGAATTTGGAATAGAAATATTCGCCCAGGGGCTGATCGCTCGTTTTCCCCAAAAGCCCCGCTTCCTCAAGCGCTTCCTTGGCCGCCGAGGCCGCCGAGGTCATGTTCGGTTCGACCGTGCCTTTGGGCACGATCCAACGCCCCGTGTTGCGCGACGTGATGAGGGCGAATTCGATCCAGGTTTCGATCGTCCGGTAGGGAATGACGCAGGATTGTTCGACGGGGCGGGGCGTCAGCATGGGTCAGGATTCCAGCACTTGAGTGGTCTCGGCCATCAGGCGGTCGACCACGGCGGCCAGGGCCGCGTCAGGGGTTGCGCCGGCGGCGATGGCTTCGGCACGGGCGGCAAGCTGGCGATGCGCGCCGGTGCCGCGCGCCCGGATGGTTTTCAGATGGGTGATCTGGGCGGTGCAGCCCAGGACGTCCGCATCTTCGGCGATCAGGCCCGTGATCTCGTCGAGCAGCAGACCGAAGGGAACGACTTCGCCCTTGCCGAAATCGACCAGGCCTTCGTCCAGTCCGTAACGCTGGGCGCGCCAGCGGTTTTCCTCCAACAGCATGGGCGAATAGATCCGCCAGCGCTGATTCTGCAGCTTCAGGCGGTAGAGCATGCGAAGGATGCAGGTGAACAAGGCCGCGATGGCCAAGGCATCCTCCATCAGGGGGCAGACGTCGGTGATGCGCATTTCCAGGGTCGGGAAGCGGGCGCTTGGCCGCACGTCCCACCACAACTTGGTCGCGTCCTCGATCAGGCCGGCGTCGACCAAAACCTGGACGTGACGCTGATATTCGCTGAACGACTGGAACTGGTTGGGCAGGCCCGTGCGCGGCAATTCGTCGAATATGCTGAGCCGGTAGGACTTGAGCCCCGTATCCTGCCCCCGCCAGAACGGTGACGAAGTCGACAGTGCCAACAGATGCGGCAGGAAGTAGCTGATCTGATTCAGAAGGTCGATGCGCAGTTCGTCGTCATCGCCCAGGCCCACATGGACATGCATACCGCAGATCATCAGCCGCTGCGCCGGGGCCTGGATATCGCGGGCGATCTCGTTGTAGCGCGCGCGGTCCGTATGGTGCTGGGCTTCCCATAACGAGAACGGATGGGTCGAGGCCGCGATCGGCGCCAAGCCATAACCGCCCGCGACCTCGGCGACGGTCGTGCGCAGTTCCGCCAATTCCGCCCGCGCCTGGGCGATATCGGTGCAGACGCGGGTGTTGACCTCGATTTGGGACGACAGGAATTCGTGGGCGACGCGGCCCTTCAGGCGTTGTTCACATTCCTCGAACAGGCTTTCGGGGGCTTTGTCCGTGACGGCCCGCGTTTCCTTATCGACGAGAAGGTATTCCTCCTCGATCCCCAGGGTGAAGGGTGGGGCGTCGTGCACCACCTTAGGCGTACTCCACCTTGAACAGGCTGTCGTCGCGCAGGATGTCGGCCATGACGTCTGTGAGAATATCGGCCCAGCGTTGGACGCCGGCGTCGTCGGCGACCTGGTCCTGGTTGATCTCGAGGACGCAGTTGGCGAGGCCGCAGGCCCCGGCGTGGGCGTCGATGGTATAGGCCACGTCCTTGCCCGAATAGGGCAGGTTGTCGCCGACATCCAGGCCGCGATCATGCAGGGCCTTGATCAACGGCCGGGCAAGGCGCTGATCGTGGTTCCACAGCACGCCGACGTCCCAAGGCCGGGGGCTGCCGCCGAAGCGGGGCGAAAAACTGTGCACGGCAAACAGCACCGGCGGCCGGTGATGCAGCCAGACATCGGTCATCGTGCGCCGCAGCAGTTGGTGATAGGGCTCGAACAGGGCATCCAGGCGGGCCGTCACCTGGGCCGGGGTCAACGCCTGGTTGGCGGGAATCAGGGTTTCGTCCGAAACCTCGGGCATGCTGGTGGGATGGCCCGGCGGGCGGTTGAGATCAACCACCAAGCGCGAATAGCCAGCCAGAACGGCGGTCGAGTCCAGGGTTTCGGCCAGCAGGCGGGTCACGCCTTCGGCGCCGATGTCATAGGCGATGTGGCGGTCGAAATGTTCCGGGTTAAGGCCCAGGTCGCCCAGCGCGCGGGGTACCCGCCGGCTGGCATGGTCGCAGGCCAGGACCAGGGCGCCGCCGGCACCGGAATTGATCCGTTCCGCGGCGGGGGCTTCGTCGGCGGCCAGCAGGGGTTGACCCGCGTCGATGGGTTGAGGTGCATCCATGTCCCCCAATATAGCGTTCTGCCCCGGCGGGGGGAGTCCCTTGTGCGGGCCGCGTGGCATCCCTGGACAGACCGCGCCGTCGCGGCAATAGTGCGGGCACCCCACCCGCGACCGCGAAGGAAAATCCTGCGTGACCGATTCCCGGCAAGCTCTGCAAACCCCTGCCGGCTGGATCCTGGCGGCGCTGGTCATGGGCGCCCTGTTTGCCGGATCGTCGACCCTGTTCGTGCGCCTGAACGAACTTGGACCCATTACCTCGGCCTTCTACCGGGCTTTTCTGGCCCTGCCGGTGTTGTGGTTCGCCATGGGCTGGGAAACCCGCGCGGGCGCCACGGTGCCGCCGCGCGCCCTGGGGCGGCGCGACTACGGGATGCTTGCCCTGGCCGGGTTGTTCTTCGCGGGCGATCTGTTTTTCTGGCATCTCGCGATCATGAACACGGCGGTCGCCAACGCGACCCTGCTGGCGACCTTGTCGCCGGTTTATGTCACGGCAATCCTGTTTGTGCTGTTCCGTGAACGGGTGCGGCCCCTGTTCCTGGGCGGAACGGCCCTGGCGGTGGCGGGTGCGGCGCTGCTGATGGGTGACAGTTTCGCGTTCCGCCCCGATCGTCTGCTGGGCGACGTCTATGGCCTGATCACCGGGCTGTTCCTGGCCGCCTACATGGTGACGGTGGGACGGCTGCGGCAGCGGGCCGGGATCGGCACCGGCACGCTCATGTTCTGGTCGACCCTGGCCACGGCGGCGGCGCTGCTGCCGCTTGCCCTGGTGCTGGAAGACCGCATGCTGGCGGCGACGGCGTTCGGCTGGGCCATGCTGGTGGCCCTGGCCCTGATCAGCCATGTCGCGGGCCAAGGTCTGGTCGCCATGGCCATGGCCCATCTGCCGACGGCCTTCGCCTCGGTCGGCCTGATCATGGAGGTCGTGGCCGCCGCCGTTCTCGGCTGGGTATTCCTGAATGAGCCCCTGGCCCCCCTGCAATGGCTGGGGGCGGCGGTGGTGGTGGCCGGGGTCGTCGTCGCCCGGGGCGGCAGCCGGACCTGACGCCGCCCTTGACGGTCCCCGGGGGCGATGTGCGAGAAAGGGGGCGCAGGAGATGCCGTTTTGCCCGAAGCCCCCATTGATAAAGCCCTATTGGAGCAGCTGATCTGTTCTCCCTGCATCAGTGTGTGCGTGCTGGATGAACCCACGGGCTTCTGCAAGGGCTGCTGGCGCACGGTCGACGAGATCGCGCAATGGCCCCGGATGATGCGTCATCAGCGCCTGGAAATCCTCGGCCGCCTGGCCGAACGGCGTGGCGCCACGTCGCTGACCGACCGCGGTCGGGGGCCGATGCTGGCGGCGGACTAAACCGCGGGTCCGGCGTATCGGCCAATAATTACCAGCTTCCCGTATTCTCCATGGACGCCCAGGGTTCCGCCGGGGCCAGGGCCTCGCCTTCCTGCAGCAGTTCGATGGAAATGCCGTCCGGTGAACGGACGAAGGCCATGCGCCCGTCGCGTGGCGGTCGGTTGATGGTCACGCCACCGTCCCGCAGGCGCTGGCAGGTTTCGTAGATGTTGTTCACGTTGAAGGCGAGATGGCCGAAATTGCGCCCGCCGGAATATTCCTCGGGGTCGTAGTTGTAGGTCAGCTCGATCTGAGAATCCGGGTTTGCATCGGCTGCGACGAAGATCAGCATATAGCCGTGTTCGGGGCGGTCCGACCGGCGCACTTCCTTGAGGCCGAGCAGGTCGCAGTAAAAGCGCAAGCTGGCGTCCACGTCGGATATCCGCACCATCGTATGCAGGTATCTCATTTGCCTATTTCTCCCTGAATGTCCTGGCGGTGTAGAGTTGGTCTAACAGATTCCAACACGCAAATCCAAGAGCCCCAGCCGTGACCCCGACGGATTCCGATCCCCCCCATCCGCTGCATCGTCTTCTGCCCTGGTTGATCTGGGGCCTGGGCACCTTCCTGTTCAGCTTCGTGCATTTCCAGCGGGTGGCGCCCGGCGTCATGGTCGATACCCTGATGCGGGAATTCGCCGTGGGTGGTGCTCTGTTGGGCAACTTGTCGGCAGTCTATTTCTATTCCTATGCCATCTTCCAGGTGCCGGCGGGATTGATCGTTGATGCCTACGGCTCGCGCCGAATCATGGTGCTGTCGGCTCTGTTGATCGCCGCCGGTTGCTTCGTGTTCGCCTTGGCGGAGACCGTGCCCGGCGCTTTCATCGGCCGATTGCTGATCGGTATCGGCGGGGGTGCGACCTTCGTCGTCGCGCTCAATCTGGCGGCGGTGTGGTTTCCGCCGGCGCGGTTTGCCTTGCTCAGCGGGCTGACCGTGGGTGCCGGGGTCGCCGGTGCCGTCGTCGGCCAGGTGCCCCTGGCCTGGGCGGTCGAGGCCGCCGGTTGGCGGCCCGCCATGCTGGTAACCGGGGCGGTGGCACTGGTGGCGGGGGGCGGGGCCATTCTGGCCTTGCGGCTGCCCCGGCCAAGGGCGCAGGGGTTGCGTCCACTCAGTCCCGGCCGGGGTGGCCTGCTGGTCGGGTTTCGCGCGGTTTTGGCACAGCGCGACCTTTGGATCCTGACGGGTGCCGGGGCGGGCAACATGTCGGTGATGCTGGCGTTCGGCGGCTTGTGGGCCGTGCCCTGGCTGGTCCAGGTTCATGGCATGACCCGCGGGCAGGCGGCGGTGGCGGTCTCGCTCAACGCCGTCGGTTGGGTCGTCGGCTCGCCGCTGCTCGGCTGGATCGGCCAGCGTCTTGGCGGGCGGAAAATTCCTTTCGTCTGCGCCAACCTGATTTCCCTCACCTGTTTCGCCATCCTCATCCTGGTGCCCGGCCACGGTGCAGTCGCGCTGCACGGGTTGTTGTTCCTTCAGGGGCTTGCCACGGGGGCCGTGGTGCTGGTGTTCACCACCACCCACGAACGGTTCGCGGGCCAGGAAAGCGTGACCCTCGGCATCGTCAATACGGGGATCATGTTCGCCATCGCCGTATTCCAGCCCCTGGTCGGTTGGGTTCTGGACCTCAACTGGCATGGCGACATGGTGGACGGGGCCCGGGTCTATGACGCTGCCGCCTATCAAAGCGGGCTCAGCCTGTTGTTGATCGGGGGCGTCGTCGCCGTGTTGTCGGGATTGATGCTGCCGGAGACGGCGAAGGTACGGGCATCCGGCGGTGCGGATTAGGCCGTCTATTCGGCGGGAACGATCTTGGGCGCGCGGCCGCCGACGATGCGGGTCTTCACATGGTGGCCGACGGCGCCGCCGGTGACGATGGACGCCAGGGCGATCAGGCTGCCGAGGGACAGGGTGCTCATCCCCGACAGGCCGGCACCGATGGTGCAGCCCAACGCCAGCACGCCGCCGAAACCCATCATGGCCGCGCCCAGCACATAACGCCCCATATGGCCCGGAGAATCGAAGCCCTCGGCCTTGAGAGACCGGGTCGCCGCCGCCCAGGCGAAGGCCCCGGCCAAAGTACCCGCAATGGCGGTGATGCCGAAATCGGCGGCGGTGCCCGTATAGGTCATGAGAAACTGCAGGGCATCGCCCATGGGGGCGGTAAAGGTCAGGCTGACCGGTCGTGTCGGCTCAAACTCGTCGAAGCCGAGGACGCCGGAGACATACCAGGACGCCGGAATCAGCAGGCCGACGACGAGGCCGGCGGCAATTCCACCAAAAGCACCCGGTTGATGGCGCAGGCGGAACGCGGCGAAGGCGCCGATAATCATTAGGCCTGCGGCGATCACCAGGGCCGTGGTGCCGGCACCCTCGGTGCCGGCGATCAGCAGCGGCAGGGACTGAGGTGTCTCGCCCAGGCTGAGCGTGCCCGCCTCTTCGATCCAGGTGCGGGGCAGGGCCAGAATGCCGCGCAACGTCGCATAGGCAGTCAGGCCGAGGACCGTGATGACGACCCAGGCCCGCAGATTGCCGCCTGCGGCCAGAACCAGATGACGGCCGCCACAGCCACGGGTGATGACCATGCCGAATCCGAACAGCAGGCCGCCGATAATCAGCGCCAGCCACATCACGGAATTGCCAAGGTAGATGCTGTCCTTCAGGTCGATGACGCCGAGATGAGAAAGGACTTGTGTGCCCAGAATGGCCAGCGGCAGGGCAATGGCCCAGGCGGCGGCCTGACGCGCCGGGCGACGATCAATGACTTCGATCACGGCGGAACGCAGACAGAACCCGGAAGCCCGCGCCACGGTGCCGTAGATGAATCCGACGGCGAGGGCGCCGGCGAGAAGAAGAAACCTGGGTTCGAGCGAGTCCATGTCGTGCCGTTCCTGCGTGTGCCGAGGCCTGCGTGGTCCCGGGAATACGGCCCCTTGGGCCATCTGGTCTCTGTATTTAAACAGCGTTTATGGGGGAATCAATAGTTATATTCACAAAAATATATGTGATTTAATTATATTTCACACAATTGGTGTACAATTGGCGGATGCTGCGGTTCCTGGGAATCCGGGCTTTTCCCTTAGGCGCATCGTGCTACAACCGCCGTTCGCCGGATTTCAGGTTCGGCAGGCCGATCCAGGGGACGCCCATGACCGCCTTCGCCTTTACCGCCGCCGTGTTTCTGACTGCCGCCGGGGCCCTGGTTCTGGAGATCGTCGCCGCGCGCCTGATCGCCCCCTACGTGGGCATGTCGCTATATACCTGGACTGCGATCATCGCCATCGTTCTGGCCGGACTTTCGATCGGGCATTGGTTGGGCGGGCGTCTGGCCGGGCCTGCCATCGGTCGTGCCGAAGGCGTGCGCCGCACGGCCCTGGCCCTGGCCGCCGCCGCCGTCGCTACCTTGGCGTCGTTGCCGCTGCTGCGCCTCGTCTCCGGGCCGCTGTTGTCGGGCGGGCTGGGCGCCGTCACGGCGGTGGTGGTGCTGACGGCGGTTCTATTCCTGTTGCCGTCCCTGTTCGTCGGCATTGTCTCACCGCTGGTCACCAAGCTGGCTATCGATGCGGAACCGGATCAGGCCGGGCGGGTGCTGGGCCGCATGTTCGCCGCCGGTGCCGGCGGCAGCATCTTCGGCACCTTGGCTGCCGGCTATCTGTTCATTTCCTGGGTCGGGGCGACGGGGACGGTGATCGCCGTCGCCGTGCTGTATGCCGCCCTGGCCATCGGCTTTGCCCTGTGGTCGCGGCGCTGGGCGGCCGTCCTGGCGTTCCTCGTGCTGCCGGGGGCCGGGCTTGCGGTTTGGGGCAACATGCAGGCCGCCTATCGTTCGCCCTGTCAGGTGGAAAGCGATTATTTCTGTATCCGCTTCGACGACTTCTCCGCAATGAGCGGCCGGCCCAGCCGCCTGATGGTGCTCGACCACTTGGTTCATTCCATCAACGACCGCGACGACCCGGCGTTGTTGTACAGCCCCTATGTCCATTTCGTGGATGAGATTGCGGACCTGCGCCTGGCCGGGCACCGCGCGACACGAGCCTATTTCATCGGCGGCGGCGGCTATACCCTGCCGCGCGCCTGGGCGCGCCTGCACCCGGATATGAAGATGACCGTGGCCGAACTGGATCCGGCGGTGACACAGGCGGCGGCGGACCGAATGTGGCTCGACCCAAAGGCGGCCAACCTGCGGATCCTGCATCAGGACGCGCGCCGGGCGCTTTCGGCCCTGGACCGGTCGGAGCGTTTCGACGTGGTATTCGGCGACGCCTTTCACGACATCGCCGTGCCGGCCCATCTGGTGACCCGGGAATTCCATGGTGAATTGGCGGCACGCCTGAGCGAAGGCGGGTTCTATGCGGTCAACGTGGTCGATTTGGGCAGCGATCCGCGCTTTCTGTTCGCCCTGGTCAAGACCCTGCGCTTGGACTTTCCCGCCGTCGAGGTTTGGAAAACCCTGGACGAAATGGACGAGACCGGGCGCGTCACCTTCATCGTTCTGGCCTCGGCGCGGCCGACCCCGGAAACGCGGATCGTCTCCCTGCGCGGCTTGGCGCGGGCCTGGGCGCGTTGGCCGGAAGGCGACCTGGACCGCCGGCTTGCGGCGGTCGACCCGCCCGTGCTGACCGACGACCACGCGCCGGTAGAACGGTTGTTGTCACGGCTGTTGCGCGCGCCCGACATCTGAGCTTCCCAAGAGACCTAAAAAAGGGGGCCGCAGTTTTTCTGCGGCCCCCGTTCAGGTCTTGGGGGAGGGAGAGTCTTCAGGAACGATGCCGGTTACGGCTTGATATAGGTGTAGCCCATCTGCTGCAGATGGGAGAGTTCGGCCACGCCCGACGGCACGATGTCTTCCGGGAAGACCTCGAGAAGGTCCTGTTCGTAGTTGATCTTGCGGCCCTTCAGCGTGTTGTTGCAGACGTTGAATTTGACGTTCTGCGACTTCAGGCTGACGACCTGACCTTTCAGTTTGTCGTTGGACTTGGCGTTCTTCAGCACGCCCAAACCGTTGCCGTGCAGGACGACCTTGATGTCCATGTTTTCCGCGCCGACGGCGTTGATGTGGTTCTGAATGTTGCGCAGGGCGCCGCGGTATTTCTTGTCGGCGTCGCCGCCTTCATAGTTGATGTGATAGACGACCTTCTGCTTGCCGTAAGGGTCGGCGGCTTCAGCCTTGATGGATCCGGCCAGAACGACCCCAAAGACGGCGAGCGCCGTCAACATGCTGGTGAGTACCTTCATTATTTCCTCCGTGTTTTTGTAGTTTAAGGCCCAACCCTATTCTGGGCACCGACAATGATAGGATTCCACACCTTTCAAACATATTCAATAAATCTTATGTGTTTTGCCGGGTTCGGGGTCAGCCCCAGACCTGTCCCATGATGCCGCGCAGCCATAGCTCCGCCTTCTCGGCCCCGGCCTGCAGGTCCTCGGCCGGGGCTCCCTCGGGCGTGCGTTGCATGGTCGCTTCGTCGATGGCGACATGCCCTTTTGCCAGGTGAAAGTCGGTGCTGGCCTCGAACCCATGGCCGGGCGCGGCCAGGGAATAACAGCCC
>CAXAVJ010000076.1:0-18214 GCA_963972065.1 uncultured Rhodospirillaceae bacterium | reverse complement strand
CCGCCCCTCGTGGAACCGGCGGTTTTCCGATTCCATCGGTAACCTGTTCAGCTTCTCCACCGGAATATGGGCCGACGCCTATCACGTCAATAACGTGAGCCGCGCGAACGACACCGATTTCACCGGCATGACCGGACGCATCTATCCCTATGCATCCCTCGACTGGCGGTTCCCGCTAATCAGTCAGTTGGGCAAAGCCAGCCAGACACTTGAGCCCATCATCAACGTCATCACCAGCCCGAATGGCGGAAACCCTGCGGAAATTCCGAATGAAGACAGCCAGGAATTCGAATTCGACGACACCAACCTGTTCGACGTGAACCGCTTCGGCGGCATCGACAGAGTCGAAGGCGGTACCCGCGTTAATTATGGCCTGAAATGGGGGCTGTACGGGCCGACAGGCCTCGGGCTTTCTCTCCTCGTCGGCCAGACATACCGATTCCACACCGACGACACGTTCTCCGAAGGCAGCGGCCTGGAAGACGACCTGTCGGACATCGTCGCCACCGCACGCATAAACCCTTCAAATTATCTTGATCTCGCCTACCGCACGCAGATCGCCAAGGACGGGTTCTCCGCCCGGCGCCACCAGGTACAAGCCAGAGCCGGTGTCCCGTTGCTACGCGGAACTGTCGGCTATATCTTCTTTGAAGAACCGGCGGGCAGTGAGTTCACCGGCCGTGAGGAATTGTCGTTCTCCGCATCCTCGCAAGTATCGCGGGACTGGCGCATCAACTTCAGCGCCGTCCGTGACTTGGCGGCCAATGAAATGCGTACCATCGTCAGCGACTTGATATTCGAAAACGAGTGCCTGATCGTGACAACTCGCCTGTCGCGGACGTTCTACGAGGACAGAGATCTGCAACCAACAGACGCTTTTACCATCAACCTGCTGTTAAAGACCCTTGGACAGATCACCTTCTAAAATGCGATTACCGCAGATCATGATTGCTTCCGCCGGACTCCGCTCCGCCCCATTCTTCCTGGTCGCCCGATTTGCCGCCGTCCTGATGCTGGCGGTTGCCGCCGGCCTGTCGGCGCCGGCCCAGGCACAACGCATGGGCATCGTCGCCACGGTGAACAACGCACCGATCTCGGAATACGATCTCCATGCGCGCCTGAAACTCGTCATCGCCATGTCCGGTCTGCCGGCCACCCGCGAAACGGCGCAACAATTGGCGCCCAAAATCGTCGATACCCTGATCGACGAGGAACTGAAACGCCAGGAAGCAAAAACCCTCGGCATCGAGATCGCCGACAAGGCCGTCGAAACCGCCGTCCAAAGGTTCGAGAAAGCCCGTGGCATGCCCGCGAACGGCATGCTCAACCTGTTGGAAAGCCTCAGCCTTTCGAAGGACGTGCTCTACCAGCAGATCCGCGCCGATCTGGCGTGGAACGATGCCCTTCGATTACGGTTCCGGGCCTTGACCCAGATCCCCGACGAGGAGGTGGATGAAGAAATTGCCCGCCTTGAAGCCGAAAAGGGTAAGCCTGTGGCCCTGTTGTCGGAAATTTTTCTACCTGTGGACGAACAGCCCAAAAACGAAGAAGTGCGGGCCGTCGCCGAAAGGATTTTGGGCGAACTGAAGGGCGGCACGCCGTTTCAGGCAATGGCCACGACCTTTTCGCAGAGCCCGACCGCCGCCGTCGGCGGCGACCTGGGCTGGGTCTCCCTGAATTCGCTGGCACCGGAAGTCTCGCGCGACCTTTCCTCCGTCAAGACCGGAGATTTTTCCCCGCCCATCCGCACCGCCGCCGGCTGGGCAATCTATTGGCTGCGGGATCAGCGCGTGTCCCAGGGCGCAGCCGGCCCCACTGTCGACCCCAGCATCGTGCTGCAACAATTGATGATCCCGGTCTCGGACACCGGCCCGGCCAGCGAGTTGGAGGGGAAACGCGACCTAGCGAAACGTTTGCGCCTGCGCGCCGACAATTGCGCCACCATGGCGGCGACGCCGAAAACGGTCGCCGGCGGGCTGACTTCTGACACTTTGCGTCTCCGCACCAGCCAGTTATCACCCCTGGTACGGGACGCCATCAAGGACCTGCCCGACGGCAAGCCCAGCGAGGTCATCAAGGTACCCGGCGCGTTCATGCTGTTCATGGTTTGCGAGCGCGTTTCGGAAAACGCCCAGGCGCAACTGCGGGCACAGGTACGCAACCGGCTGGTCAATGACCGGCTCGATCTGGCCGCACGACAGTTTCTGCGCGACCTTCGGCGAAACGCCTTCATCGAACGGCGATAGACATGGCCACGACCGCGGCGACCGCCCTTCGCCCGCTCGCCCTGACCATGGGCGAGCCCGCCGGGGTCGGTGGTGAATTGACTCTGCGCGCCTGGATCTCGGCACGTGATCGCACAGGGCCGTTTTTCACGATCGACGATCCGGACCGCCTGCGCGCCCTCGCAAGTCATCTGGGGATCGACATCCCGGTTGAAGAAATCACCGACCCGGGCGAGGCCGCCGCCCTGTTCGAGCGCGCCCTGCCCGTCCTGGCGGAGCGCCTGCCCGCGCCCGTCACCCCCGGCACGCCCGATCCTGCGAATGCCGGTGCCGTCGTTCATGCCATCGAGCGCGCCGTGCACCTGTCGCTCGACGGCGCCGCTGCGGGCCTTGTCACCAATCCGATCCAGAAATCCGTCCTCTATGCCGCCGGTTTCAAGCATCCGGGACATACGGAGTATATCGCCGAACTCTGCGGCGGGGACGAGCCGGTGATGATGCTCGCCTGCGACGCCCTGCGCGCCGTTCCGGTGACTGTTCATATCAGCCTGCGTGACGCGGTTGCGGGTCTCACCACCCAGGCCATTGTCGCCAAAGGCCGCATCACGGCGGCGGCGCTCATGCGCGATTTCGGTATCGCCAAGCCACGTCTGGCCGTCGCCGGCTTGAACCCCCATGGCG
This sequence comes from uncultured Rhodospirillaceae bacterium, assembly GCA_963972065.1. Taxonomy (GTDB): domain Bacteria; phylum Pseudomonadota; class Alphaproteobacteria; order Rhodospirillales; family Casp-alpha2; genus UBA1479. The sequence goes on along the minus strand of CAXAVJ010000076.1, from coordinate 15,308 downwards.
GCGAAGACGGCGCGCTTGGCACCGAAGACCGCGACATTGTCGCCCCGGCCGTGGCATTGCTTCGCGCCGAGGGTATCGACGCGACCGGCCCCGCCCCGCCGGACACCCTGTTCAGCCCGCGCGCGCGGCAGGGCTATGACGCCGCCCTTTGCATGTATCACGACCAGGCGCTGATCCCGGTCAAAGCGCTGGATTTCGACGGCGGCGTCAATGTGACCCTAGGCCTGCCCATCGTGCGCACCTCGCCCGATCATGGCACGGCGCTGGATATCGCGGGCACGGGAAAGGCCAGCGAACAAAGCCTGGTCGCCGCCATGATGACGGCGCGCCTGATCGCCGCCAACCGGGCGCGGGGCGGCTGATCCTGCCATGGGCGCGCCACCGAACCTGCCGCCGCTGCGCGACGTCATCCGCGATTTCGGCTTAGGCGCCCGCAAATCCCTTGGCCAGCATTTCCTGTTGGACAGCAACCTGACCGGGCGCATCGCCCGCTCGGCGGACCCGCTCGACGGTGTCAACGTGATCGAGATCGGCCCCGGGCCCGGCGGCCTGACCCGGGCCCTGCTGGCAAGCGACGCCGACGCCGTCTGGGCGGTCGAGAAGGATACCCGCTGCATCGCCGCCCTGGGCATACTGCAAAGCGCCTATCCGGACCGCCTGCATATCCTGGAAGCCGACGCCCTGGACACGGACCTGACCGCCCTGACCCCGGCCCCGCGCGCCATCGTCGCCAACCTGCCCTACAACATCTCCACCGTGCTGCTGCTGCAATGGCTGCGCCGAGCCGACCAGTTCACCCGCATGATCCTGATGTTCCAGAAGGAAGTCGCCGACCGCCTGACCGCAGCCCCAGGCAGCAAGGCCTATGGGCGGCTGTCGGTCATCACCCAATGGCGGGCCCAGGTGCGCCCGTTGTTCAATGTGTCCAAGGAAGCCTTCACACCGCCGCCCAAGGTCGCCTCGACCGTGGTCGAAGTGATCCCGCGCGCCGAGCCCCTGGCCTCGGCGGTGATGACGGATCTGGAACAGGTGACCCAGGCGGCCTTCGGCCAACGGCGCAAGATGCTGCGATCCAGCCTGAAAAGCCTGGGGTTGGACCCGGCACAGGCCGGCATCAGTCCCGAATCCCGGGCGGAAGATTTATCGGTGGAAGAATTCTGCGCCCTGGCGCGGCAATTGGCAGAACGAAACGCCTAGCCCTCGACACCCATCCCGCGCACGAAATCGACCAAACCCGTCTTACGCTCCCTACGCTGACGTTCGGCACGCAGGATCGCCTTCACATCATCAACGCTGCGATCCAGGTCGTCGTTGACGATGATGTAGTCGTATTCGGCGTAATGGCTCATTTCCGACCGCGCGCGCGCCATGCGCCCAGCGACGACCTCGTCGGAATCCTGGCCGCGGCCCTTCAAACGGCGTTCCAGTTCTTCTACAGACGGAGGCAGGACGAATACGCTAACCAAGTGCTCCTTGGCGCTTTCCTTCAGCTTCTGCGTCCCCTGCCAATCGACGTCGAACAGCACATCCTCGCCCCCATTGAGCGCTGCCCATACGGGGCCCCTCGGCGTGCCGTAGAAATTGTCGAACACGGTGGCGTGCTCCAGGAACTCGTTGTTCGCGATCATCCTGGCAAACGTCTCCTGATCGTAGAAATAGTAATCCTTGCCGTCGACCTCGCCCGGGCGCGGCGGACGCGTGGTCGCCGACACGGACATGACGATGCCCGTTTCCTCGGCCAGAAGACGGCGCGAAATGCTGGTCTTGCCGGCGCCCGACGGCGACGACAGCACCAGCATCATGCCCCTGCGTGAAATCTCCTCCATGGTGCCGTCCCTATCCGTTCTATTCGATGTTCTGGACCTGCTCGCGAAGCTGGTCGATCACGGTTTTCAGATCGAGTCCCAGGGTCGTCAGATCCGTGTCCGGCGACTTGGAGCACAGCGTATTGGCCTCGCGGTTGAATTCCTGGCACAGGAAATCAAGGCGCCGGCCCACGGGCCCCTCGGCCTTGGCGAGAAGTTCGCGCGCCGCCTGGGTATGGGCGGCGAGACGGTCCAGTTCCTCGCGGATGTCGGCCTTGGTCATCAGCATGGCTGCTTCCTGGGCCAGGCGTTCCTCGGGCATCGTCGCGTTGTCGGCGACCAGGCGTTGAATCTGGTCGTTCAGGCGCTGGCGGATGGCGTCGGGCTGCGCACCCGCGACCTGGCCTGCCCGCGCTGTCAGGTCGGCGACCTGGTCGATCTGGCCCGAAAGAACGGCCAACAGCCGCGCCCCTTCCTCGTCACGCATGGCGGCCAAACCGGTCAGCGCCTTGCCCAGGTCCGCCATCATGGCCTTGGCGATGGCCTCGAAGTCATCCTCCGCCATCATCTCGTCGATGGGCTCGATCACCCCACGCAGGCCCAGAATACCGTCGAGCGACGGCGGACGGGCGTCCGGCACCTCGTCCTTCAGACGCGCCATGCGGGCCGTCACCTGGGCCAGGAAATCGTCATTGATGCGGTAGGCACCGCCGCCCGTCTCACGCCGGGTCGACAGGTTGACGGACACGCTGCCGCGTTTGAACGTCGCATTGACCTTGGCGCGGACCAGGGGGTCCAGGGCCTCGAACCCCGGCGGCGGGCGAAACCGCAGGTCCAGGCCCTTGGCATTGACGCTGCGCACCTCCCAGACCCAGGTCAGGTCGTCCTGGCTGCCTTCGGCGCGGGCGAACCCGGTCATAGAACTAATGGCCAAAGTGCTTTCCTTTTCGGTCGTGGTGCCAAGGGCGGTGCGAAACTTATACCGAGCACACTCGCCGCCAACAAGCGGCGCAGGCTTCCCCTCCCCCCCGCCGGGGCCCTATAACCGATGGATGAGCCTCAGCCATCCCAAGTCCGTCCTGATTACCGGTGGGTCCAGCGGCCTCGGCCGCGCCCTGGCCCTGGCCTATGCCGGGCACGGCACGGCGATATACCTGTCCGGGCGCGATCAGGGGCGGCTTGATGCCGTGGCAGAGGAATGCCGCCAGCGGGGGGCCCGCGCCGAAAGCCGGGTCATCGACGTGACCAACGCCGATGCCATGGCCGGTTGGGTCAAGGAGGCCGACGGCAAAACGCCCTTGGACCTTGTCATCGCCAACGCGGGCATCACAAATTCGACCTCGGGCCTGGCCGACGGGCCCGAACGCACCCGGCGCATCCTCGCCGTCAACGTGGACGGCGTGGTCAACACCGTGCTGCCGGCCCTGGCCGCCATGGATGCCCGCGACAAGGGTCAGGTCGCCCTGATCGCCTCCATCGCCGGGTTCCGCGGCCTGCCCACGTCGTCGGCCTATTCCGCGTCCAAGGCCATGGTCAAGACCTGGGGCGAAGGGTTGCGGGGCGAAAGACTGAAAACCGGCGTGCGCGTCAATGTGGTCTGCCCCGGCTGGGTCGAAAGCCGCATCACCGACGCCAATAAATTCGACATGCCGTTCCTGATGGCGGCGGATAAGGCGGCCGCCATCATCCGGCGCGGTCTGGCCCGTGACGATGCCCGCATCGTCTTTCCCTGGCAGATGCATCTGGCGGTCTGGCTGTTGGCGGCCCTGCCGCCGGCCTGGACGGACCCGATCCTGAACCGCAAGCTTTCCGAACGGGAATGGTAGTGCTGACGGCAGCTTGACCGCTGCCCATACCTGCCGTTCCCTGCAATCAGACACCACGTCCTGTTCTGGGAGGAACATCTATGGATTTACAGATTGCGGGCAAACGCGCCCTCGTCACCGGCGGCAGCAAGGGCATCGGCAAGGCCGTCGCCGAGGTTCTGGCCGCAGAGGGCTGCGACCTGATCCTGGTCGCCCGCGACGCCCAGGCCCTTGAGGACACGGCCCAGGCAATCCGCGCCAAGAACCAAGTGAATGTCGAGACCATCGCCGCCGATCTGTCGAGTGATGCCGCGGTCAAATCCGTCGTCACCCAAGTGGGCGAGATCGATATTCTGGTCAATAACGCAGGCGCCATTCCGCCAGGCACCCTGGCCCAGGTCGACGACGCGACCTGGCGCAAAGCCTGGGATTTGAAGGTCTATGGCTTCATTTCCATGTGCCGGGAAATATATCCCGCCATGGCGGCGCGCAAGTCGGGGGTCATCGTCAACATCATCGGCCATGCGGGCGAAAGCCATCCCCCCGGCTACATCGCGGGGGCGGCGGGCAACGCGGCCCTGATGGGCTTCACCAAGGCCTTGGCTCATGGCGCCCACGCCGACGGCATCCGCGTGGTCGGCATCAACCCCGGGGCGATCCTGACGGAACGCGCGATCATGCTGGCCCGGGCCAAGGCCGAGGAACAGTTCGGCGACGCTGAGCGCTGGCCCGAGTTGCACAAATCCCTGCCCTTCGGCCGCGCCGGTCTGCCGGAAGAGGTCGCCCATACCGCCGCTTTCTTCGCCAGCCCGCTGTCCGCCTATACCTCGGGCACCATCCTGACCATCAACGGCGGCAAGGAATAGATCATCGAAATGGTGGGCAACCGCCGCAGACCGAAATAGTATTCCGCACCGACAAAAAAGGAGCCGTCATGATCCACGAACTGAGAATTTATCACTGCGTTCCCGGGCGCCTGCCCGCGTTGTTGAAGCGTTTCGACACCATCACCTTGGCGATCTGGGAGCGCCACGGAATTCGTCAGGCGGGATTTTGGACGACGGAAATCGGCCCCTCCAATCAGGACCTGTATTACCTGCTGGAATGGGAGTCCCTGGCCGAGCGCGATGAAAAATGGACCGCTTTCCAAAGCGACCCGGAGTGGATCGCCAAACGGGCCGAAACGGAAAAAGACGGCGCCATCGTCGCGACCCTGGAAAACGTCATCCTGAAGCCGACGGCCTTTTCAAAGGTCAAGTAAGCCCCATTTCGGGCCAGGCCCCTCACTTCCCGTTGCGCTGAATCTTCCGCCATTTGGCGACGTTGCGGTTGTGCTCCACAAGCGTTTCCGCGAAGGCGTGGCCACCCGTGCCGTCGGCGACGAAGTAGTAATCCTTGGTCGTCTGCGGATGTAGCACGGCATTGATCGCAGCCAGGCCGGGGTTGGCGATCGGCGTCGGCGGCAGACCTTGGACGGCATAGGTGTTCCAGGGCGTCGGCGCGTCCAAATCGGCGCGGGTCAGGTCGCGCCCCAAGGGCACCTTTCCTTGCGTCAGGCCGTAGATCACCGTCGGGTCGGATTGAAGTTTCATGCCCTTACGCAGGCGATTGAGGAACACGCCCGCGACCCGCGCGCGTTCGGCCTTAACGCCCGTTTCCTTTTCGACAATGGAGGCAAGCACCAGGGCCTCTGCCGGACTGTTCAACGGCAGGCCCTCGTCGCGCCCGGCCCAGGCCTTGGCCAGGGCCGTATCCATGGCCTGTTCCATGCGGCGCACGGCCTGAACCTTGGTGTCGTAATAGGCGTAGTGATAGGTCTCGGGCAACAGGCGGCCCTCATCCGGTGGCGCCGGCAGGGGGCCCATCAACCCTTCGGCCTTGGCGACAATCTCAAGAGCCTCCGGCACGGTCAGCCCTTCGGGAATGGTGAACGTGCGGGCCACCGTCTCCCCCCTGGTCAGCACGTCGAGCACCCCGGTCACGCTGGCCCGGGCCGGGATGCGGAATTCACCGGATTTCAGGGCACGGTCGGCCCCGCCCAGGCGGCCCGCCAAACGAAATAGCAGGTCCGAGCGGACGATGCCCCGCTGCACCAGTATTTTTGAAATGGCCTGGATAGGACTGCCCGGCGAAATCAGCACGATTTCGTCCGCCGCATGGGGCCCATCACGGGAAATCTGTTTGCTGAACCACAACCAGCCGCCGCCCGCCGTCACCGCCGCGAGCACGCAAAGAACCAGAACGGTGAGGAAAAGCCGACGGATCATGCCGCGACTTTAAATCAGTCGTAGGCTTTGAACACCAGAGAAGCGTTCGTGCCGCCGAAACCGAAGGAGTTGGAGAGGGCCGCCCGGACCTTGCGTTCCTTGGGCTTGTGCGGCACCAGATCAACACCGATGCAGGCCTCGGACGGATTATCCAGGTTAAGGGTCGGCGGCACGATGCTGTTCTTCATGGCGAGGATCGAATAGATCGCCTCGACCGCACCGGCGGCGCCAAGCAGATGACCGACAGCGGACTTGGTCGACGACATGGAAATGCCCTTGATGGCATCACCGAACACACGTTTGATGGCGCCCAATTCGATCTCGTCGCCGAGCGGCGTCGAGGTGCCGTGAGCGTTCACATAATCGATGTCTTCCGGGTTCATACCGGCCCGCTTCAGGGCCGCCTGCATGCAACGGAAGGCACCGTCGCCGTCTTCCGCCGGGGCGGTGATGTGATGGGCATCGCCCGACATCCCGTAACCGACGATCTCGGCGTAAATCTTGGCGCCGCGCTTCTTGGCGTGCTCCAGCTCCTCGAGCACGACAACACCGGCGCCGTCCCCCATGACGAAGCCGTCGCGGCCCTGATCCCAGGGACGGGACGCCTTTTCCGGGGTCTCGTTGTAGCCCGTCGAAAGGGCCCGCGCGGCGCAGAACCCGGCGACGCCCAAGGGGCAGATCGCGGCCTCGGCCCCGCCGGCAACCATCACGTCGGCATCTTCCCACATGATCAGGCGGGCGGCGTCGCCGATGGCGTGCGCCCCGGTCGAGCAGGCCGTGACCACCGCGTGGTTCGGGCCCTTGAGCCCATAGCGGATGGAAACATGGCCGGACACCAGATTGATCAGGCTTGCCGGGATGAAGAACGGGCTGAGACGGCGGGCGCGGCCTTCGTGCACGGTGATGGCGCCGCCCGCGATTTCCGGCAGGCCACCAATGCCCGAACCGATCAGGACGCCGGTTTTCCAGCGGTCCTCATCGGCTTCCGGCTTCCAGCCCGAATCCTCGATCGCCTGAATGGCGGCGGCCATGCCGTAAATGATGAACGTATCCATCCGGCGCTGGTCTTTGGTCGGGACCCAGGCCTCGGCATTGAAGGTGCCGTCGGCCCCGTCGCCCAAGGGCACGGTACCGCCGATCTTGGCCGGCAGGTCGTATTCTTCGTAGCCTTCGAGCTTACGAATCCCGGATTGCCCGGCAAGCAGGCGCGACCAATTAAGATCGACACCCGTGCCGAGGGAATTGACGATACCCAATCCGGTTACGACGACACGTCTCATTTTCGCTTATCTCACCCGGCCGCACGAACGCCCGGACCCCCGAAGGGGGCGGGCGCAGGTGGGACGAAATCGAGCAGAGGATTATTGCTGCGATTCGATGAAGTCGATGGCGTCCTTGATGGTCAGGATCTTCTCGGCGGCGTCATCGGGAATCTCGATGCCGAACTCTTCCTCGAATGCCATGACCAGCTCCACCGTGTCGAGGCTGTCCGCGCCCAGATCGTCGATAAAGCTCGCGTTTTCAACAACTTTGGCTTCATCCACACCGAGGTGGTCATGGACGATCTTCTTTACGCGTTCAGCAACATCACTCATATCGATTCCCCTGTTGATTCCCTATTGATGGATCAGGAAATAAAGGTTGAAATTCTGACGGTGGCGGCGGGATTTCGGGGGTCCCGGACCAAGTTCGCCCGCTTCCTATCACATATCGAACGCGTTTGACCAGCCACCTCTACATACCATCGTTCACGCCCCCGCGAGGGCTGGAATTTTGGCCTAGATCATGGCCATACCGCCGTTGACGTGGATTGTCTGGCCCGTCACGTAGGCGGCTTCGTCGCTCGACAGGTAAAGCGCCGCGGCGGCGATCTCTTCCGACGTGCCCATGCGGCCAGCCGGAATGGCGCCCATGATAGCCTCTTTCTGGGCATCGGTCAGGTCATCGGTCATGGCCGTCTGGATGAAGCCGGGGGCGATGCAGTTGACCGTGATGCCGCGCGCCGCCACTTCCTGGGCAAGCGACTTGGACATGCCGATCATCCCCGCCTTGGACGCGGCGTAATTGACCTGCCCCGCGTTGCCGGTGACCCCGACGATCGACGTGATGCCGACGATCCGGCCCAGGCGCTTCTTCATCATCCCACGCAGAACCGCCCGTGACAGGCGGAAGGCGGCGGTCAGGTTGACGTCGATGACCGCCTGCCAGTCCTCGTCCTTCATGCGCATCATCAAAGTGTCGCGGGTCAGGCCGGCGTTGTTGATCAGGATATCGATGCCGCCCATGGCCGATTCGGCGTCGGCGACCAGCTTGTCCGTGCCCTCGGCAGACGACAGGTCGGCAGGCAGGACATGGGCGCGGTCACCCAGTTCCTTGGCCAAGGGTTCTAGCGCATCAACCCGGCGGCCCGACAGGCCGACCGTGGCGCCGGCGCCATGCAGGGCGCGGGCGATAGCCCCACCGATGCCGCCCGAGGCCCCGGTGACCAGGGCGGTTTTTCCCGTAAGATCGAACATGGCGGTTTCCTCTACCTCTTCAGTTATACAGCCCGGCCCGCGTCACAGCGAGGCCAGGAACGCCTCGACCTCGTCCGGCGTGCCGACGTTGACGACGCTGATCTCACGGTCGATGCGGCGGGCCAGACCGGCCAGGATCTTGCCCGAACCGATTTCAACCAGGGTATCGATGCCTTGGGCCTTCAACTGCGTGACGCATTCGCGCCAGCGCACCATACCGGTCACCTGTTCGACCAGAAGGCGCTTGATCTCGCCCGGGTCCTCGACCGGGGCGGCGGTGACATTGGCCATCACCGGCACGGCCGGGGCGTTGATCGGCACCGCCCCCAGGGCGTCGTCCATGGCATCTGCGGCGGGCTGCATCAGGGCGCAATGGAAGGGGGCGGACACGGGCAGCAGGACAGCGCGCTTGGCCCCCGCTTCCTTGGCCAACTCGCAGGCCCGCTCGACCGCGGCGGTGGAGCCGGAAATCACGATCTGGCCCGGCGCGTTATCGTTGCCGGCTTGGCAGACCTCGCCCTCCTTGGCGCCGGGGGCGGCCATGGCATCGGTGCAGACCTTTTCGACCGCATCCATTTCCAGCCCCATAAGCGCCGCCATGGCGCCCTGGCCCACGGGCACGGCTTTCTGCATTTCCGTGCCGCGCGTTTTAAGGAGCCGTGCCGTATCGGCCAGCGAAAACGTCCCGGCGGCGGCGAGCGCCGAATATTCGCCGAGCGAATGGCCGGCGACGAAACCGGCCTGCGCCTTCAGGTCGAACCCGCCTTCGGATTTCAGCACGGCGAGAACCGCCAGGCTCGCGGTCATGATCGCGGGCTGGGCGTTGGCCGTCAGGGTCAACTCGTCCTCCGGCCCTTCGAACATGATCTTGGAAAGCTTTTGTTTGAGGGTTTCGTCCACTTCCTGGTGGACCTCGCGGGCGGCGGCGAAGGCATCATGGATGTCCTTGCCCATGCCCACGGTCTGGGACCCCTGCCCCGGAAAAATCAGTGCGCGTGCCATGAAAGCGACTGTGCTCCCTTCGTTGAAATGGGGCGAGAGGTATTGCCGCCCCGCCCCCGGCCTGTCAAGGGCACACCGACGCACCCCCATTCCCGCTGCGGCTTCGCCACCGCCCGCGGCTTTAAAATATTGAAATTACTGAATTAAGATATCAGATGCTCTGAAATGCACCAATCGATAAGGAGCCCCCGGACGTGAGTGACGAAGCCAAGGAAACCAAGAGTTACGATGTCGAGGACGCTCGGGTGAGGATTTCTGTCATATGTGGAAAAGCGATCTATTTCGTCGTCGCATTGATTCTGCTGGGCATCTCAATCGGCATTGTCGGCTACGGCATTGCCGAAATCTGGAAAGCGTTCCGCGCCGGCACCGGCATCATCACGCCCCTGCTGGACGGTGTCGCCCTGTCGGTTCTGGGGCTGGCGGTCATCGACGTGTCGAAGTACCTGCTGGACGAAGAGGTGTTCCGCAACCGGGAACTGGGCGCCGCATCGGAAGCCCGGGCGACGCTGACAAAGTTCTTCACCATCATCACCATCGCCATCAGCCTGGAGGCCATCGTGCTGATCTTCGGCTCGATCAAGGACAACGATATTCAGCGCCTGATTTATCCGGTGTACCTGCTGTTGACCGCCGTCGTCATCACCTTGGGCCTCGGTCTGTTCCAATGGCTCAACGCAAAGGCGGCGCAACTGACGGAAAAGAGGGGCTGACCCCTCCCTTCACCGACGCCTAAATCCAAGAATTCTGCGCGCTTGCGCCGGTTCCGGGAATGTGTATAGTGCGCCGCCTCGGGGCAAATTCCCCGACCTCCTTGTCGGTCAGGAAACTCTGATGACCGGCTATGTCCCCAATGTGGGGGCTGAGACAAGCCAAAGGGAGCTTATATGCCTTATTACGAAAGCGTGTTCATCGCGCGCCCCGACATTTCGACCACTCAGGTCGACGGTCTGGTCGAAACCTTCGAAAAAGCCATCGCCGGCGGCGGCGGCAGCATCCAGAAGAAAGAATACTGGGGGCTGCGCAACCTCTCCTACCGGATCAAGAAGAACCGCAAGGGCCACTACATGCTCATGAACATCGACGCGCCGGCCGATGCCGTCGCCGAGATGGAGCGCCAGATGCGGATCAACGAAGACGTCATGCGTCATATGACCCTGCGCGTCGACGAACTTGAAGAAGGTCCGTCCGTGATCATCCAGAACAAGGACCGCGGCGACGAACGTCCGCGCCGGGGCCCGCGCCCTGACCGTGGCGACCGTCCTGACCGGGGCGACCGCCCCGACCGTGGCCCGCGCCCTGATTTTGATGGTGGCGACTCCGGTCGCAATCGCGACAAAGGAGACGACGCATGAGTGAAGAAACCGGAAAGCCGGCCGGCCGTAGCGCCCGCCCGGTCTTCAATCGGCGCCGTAAAAGCTGCCCGTTCGCCGGGCCGAACGGTCCGAAGATCGATTACAAGGACACGCGCCTGCTGGGCCGCTTTATTTCCGAACGCGGAAAGATCGTCCCCTCGCGCATCACCGCCGTTTCCAACAAGAAACAGCGTGAACTTGCCAAAGCCATCAAACAAGCCCGCTTCCTTGCCTTGCTTCCCTACGTGGTGAAGTAACTGCTAACCGTGCCCCGCGGAAACGGGGCACGGAACAGGGATACTTAAGCCGATGCCGAAATCGTTTCTGATCGCCATCTGTGCAGGTCTTTTAAGCCTGGTGGCGGCCATGCCGGCCCTGAACGGCGCCCCCGGTGGGCTGTTGCTGTTCTATGTTGCCGCCCTGCCCATCTATATGGCCGGTTTCGCCTTCGGCGCGACGGCGGGCACGGTTGCGACGCTCAGCGGTTTCGTCGCGGCGACGGCTTTGGGCGGCGTGCTGGTGGCCGGGGTATTCGCCCTGGTCCACCTGCTGCCGGCCTGGACCGTGATCCGGCAAGCCATGCTTCAGCGCACGGCACCCGACGGCCATACGGAATGGATGGCCCCGGGTCCGATCGTCGCCGGCCTGTCCGGCATGGCGGCGACGATGATGCTTCTGGCGGGTCTGGTATTCTACGCCAATGGCACGGGCCTCAGCACCATCGTTACCGACCGTCTGACCGACGTTCTGGCGGCCGTGTCGCCAAATACGCCGCAGGCGGCCCGTGACGAAATGGTGGCGCTTTACGGCCCGCTTCTACCGGCATCCCTGGGATCAAGTTGGGTCATCATGGCCCTGGTCAGCGCCGCCGTGGCGCAGGCCTTCCTGGCCCGGATGGGGCGCAATCTGCGTCCGACCCCGCGGTATGCCAACATGGTTCTGCCGGAATGGATTTCCTGGGCCATGGTGGGGGCGGCCCTGGTGTCCCTGGTCGCAGGCGGCGAGGTTCAGTTCCTCGCCCGCAACCTGACCTTGGCCTTGGCCGTGCCGTTCTTCCTGTTGGGCCTCGCCGTCATCCATCACTGGGCGCGGCGAGTCCGGAACGGGACGTTGGCCCTGGTGGCTGTCTACTTTCTAATTTTCGTTGTCGGCTGGGCCGGTCTTCTTGTGACCGCCGCAGTCGGCGTTCTGGAACAATGGGGCGGCATCCGCCATCGGTTGACCGGCCCCGCAGGCGGCACCTCGCCGCATGATGATTAATTAGGAGAGATCGCAATGGACGTGATCCTGTTGGAACGTATCGAGAAATTGGGCCAGATGGGCGACGTGGTTAAGGTCAAGGCTGGCTTTGCCCGCAATTACCTACTGCCCCAGAAGAAGGCCCTGCGCGCGACCGAAGACAACAAGCGCGTGTTTGAGGCCCAGAAGGCGCAGCTTGAAGCCCAGAACCTGGAAAACCGCAAGGAAGCGGAAGCCGTCTCGACCAAGATGGACGGCGAAAAGGTCGTCCTGATCCGTCAAGCCGGCGAGGCCGGGCAGTTGTACGGTTCGGTCAACGCCCGCGACGTCGCCGAGGCTCTGGAAGCCGCCGGCTTCACCGTCGCCCGCCACCAGGTCGAACTGGCCCGCCCGATCAAGACTCTGGGCCTGCATGACGTGATCGTGCGCCTGCACCCGGAAGTCACGGTGACCATCACCGCCAACGTCGCCCGCACGCCGGACGAGGCCCAGGTCCAGTCCGACACCGGCATGGCCCTTGTTGGCGATGACGCCAAGGAAGCCGCTGACATCGCGGCCGAGGCTGCCGAAGCCGTCGCCGCCCAGGCCGACGCCGTGTTCGAGGAAGACGTCGCCGGTGAGGCCGTCGCCGAAGCCGCCGAAGACGCCGCCGATGAGGCCGAAGCCGCCGCCAAGAAAAAGGCCGATGCCGAGGCCCGCGCCGTGGCCGCAGCTGCCGCCGCGGAAGCCGCCGCGGCCGCCGAAGCCGCTGAGGCCGATGGCGATGATGCCGACAAGGCCGACGAAGACAAGTAAGCCTTCCCGCCCATCCGCGGAACAGGTGAAAGAAGGCGGTCCCACCGGGACCGCCTTTTTCGTGTCCGGACACCGTGGATTACGGCGGATTGACACCGCCGATAATTTTTAGAACAATTATAAAGTCCCACGGTTGCTTTTGCGTTTCAGGGAAACGCTCAGGGGTAAGAACTGGCATTCCTGCCCCGGGGGGAGGTGGAAATGTTATTTGCGCATGTTCTTCGCCATATCGTCCAGACCGGCAGACTGACCGCCTTCGACGCCCACGGACATGAACACGTCTTTTCCGGTTCACCCGGCGCCAACCTGACCATCCGGTTTCACGACCCGTCGCTCCATTGGAAACTGTTCTTCAACCCGGGCCTGTACCTGGGCGAGGCCTATATGGACGGCACCTTCACGGTCGAGGACGGCACGATCTTCGATTTCCTGGATTTCATCACCGCCAACATGGACAGCAGCGGCGAACACCCGATGATGGCCTGGGTCGCCGCCGCCGACACCCTGTTCCGCCGTATTCAGCAATACAATCCGGCGTCGCGGGCACGGAAGAACGTGGCACATCATTACGACCTCAACGGGCGGCTGTACGAGCTGTTCCTTGACCGAGACCGGCAGTATTCCTGTGCCTATTTCCAGACGCCGCATGACAGCCTGGACACCGCGCAGTTGAACAAGAAGCGTCATCTGGCGGCCAAGCTGATGATCGAGCCCGGTATGAAGGTTCTGGACATCGGTTGCGGTTGGGGGGGGCTGGGCATCTATCTGGCCGGTGAACTGGGGGCCCAGGTTACGGGCCTGACCCTGTCGACGGAGCAACTCGGCGTGGCCCGGGAACGCGCCGCCAAGGCAGGACTGTCCGACCGGGTCGAATTCCACCTGCGCGACTACCGGGAACAGACGGGCACCTTCGACCGCATTGTATCCGTCGGCATGTTCGAACACGTCGGAATCACCCATTTCCAGGAATACTTCAACACCGTTAAGTCCCTGTTGACCGAGGACGGCGTGGCCCTGATCCACACCATCGGGCGATCGGAGGTTCCGCGCGCGACCAACCCCTGGATTCGCAAATACATCTTCCCCGGCGGCTATGTTCCGGCCCTGTCCGAGGTCATGCGCAGCGTCGAACAGACACGCCTGATCACCACGGACGTGGAAATCCTGCGCCTGCATTATGCCGAAACCCTGAAACACTGGCGCCACCGCTTCCGCAAGCGGCGCGACGACGCCAAAGCGCTTTATGACGAGCGCTTCTGCCGCATGTGGGAATACTATCTGGCGGCCAGCGAATGTTCGTTCCGAAATATGGACAGTGTGGTGTTCCAGATTCAGCTGACGAAGAAGCGCGACGTGCTGCCGCTAACCCGCGACTACATCACCGAATGGGAGAAACGGGCGAATCGCCGGCAAAAGGCATCGACCCGCGACGGTGCCGCCGCCTGACGCCATAAGGCCAAAGGCTGCGCCTGCCCCGGCGTTCAGCCCGCCGCCTTGAATTTATCCACAATCTATCCTCATACTCACATTCCTACCGTCGGGTATGGAATTGATCCCCGGTGAAGCACTTATCCCCACACCCGCCCCTACCTCGCCGGTGCGGCATTCGGTAATCAGTAACCCATGAACACGACCCTCACCGATCCCCCCGAAGACGCCCTGTCGCACGCCGAAGACCCGTATCACGACGATGCCCCCCATCACGGCGACCCGGGTGGCGGTCACGGCCACGGCGCGGCGTCGGGATTCCGGTCGATGCCGCACAACCTGGATGCGGAGAAGGCGCTGCTCGGCGCCCTTCTGGTCAACAACCGGGCGTATGAACAGGTCGCCGAATTCCTCAAGCCCGAACACTTCGCCGTCGAGCAGCACGCCAAGGTGTATCAAGCGGCGGAGAAGCTCATCGACCACGGACAGATCGCCGACCCGGTGACCCTGAAACGGTTTTTCGAGAACGAAAATTCTCTGTCGGAAATCGGCGGCCCGGCCTATCTCACCGACCTGGCCGCCAGCGCCGTCACCGTCATCAACGCCCGCGAATACGGGCGCATCGTCTATGACCTGTACCTGCGACGCGAACTGATCAACCTGGGTGAGGACGTGGTCAACGGCGCCTACGGCGGCGAGGTCGACGAAACCGCGACGGACCAGATCGAACACGCCGAACAGGCGCTATACGACCTGGCCACCTCGGGCAATTACGAAGGCGGGTTCCAGGACTTCAAATCGTCGGTCGTGGCCGCCATCAACTCCGCCGAACTGGCGCACAAGCGCGATGGCGGTCTGGCCGGTGTGGCCACCGACTTCATCGACATGGACGCGCTGCTGGGCGGCCTGCATTCGTCGGATTTGATCATCCTGGCCGGCCGGCCTTCCATGGGCAAAACGGCCCTGGCCACCAACATCGCCTTCAACGTGGCCTGGAACCATTCCCGCACCCAGGGGGCCGAGGGGGCCGTGGTCGGCTTTTTCTCGCTGGAAATGTCGGCCGAACAGTTGGCCACCGACTTCATCGACATGGACG
>CAXAVJ010000075.1:0-18297 GCA_963972065.1 uncultured Rhodospirillaceae bacterium | reverse complement strand
CCCTGTCGGCGATGTTGGCCAGATGCTGGGGCTGCAGCACGCCGCGCTTGAGGTAACGGTCGAACACGATCAGGTCGAACTCGTCCAGGCGCTCGACAAACAACTCATGGGTCGGAAAGGCGATCAGCGCCAGTTCGTTCAAGGGCGTGAAGTCGTCCTTGTCGGGCGGGCGCAGGATGGTGAAATGGACCAGATCGACGGAAGGATCGGACTTCAGCAGATTGCGCCAGGTCCGTTCCGCCGCATGGGGTTGGCCCGATATCAGCAGCACGCGCAGGCGGTCGCGCACGCCGTTGACGGACACCAGCGCCCGGTTGTTGACCGTGGATAGCTCGCCCTCGGCCGCCTCCACCGACATTTCGGCCAGGGACGGTCCCGCGTGTTCCAACTTGAAGGTGAAGGTCTGGTCCTCGCCCACGGGAACCAGGGCGGTCGTGCTCTCGGTCCCGTCGATCTTGAATTCGACCCGGGCCGACGGACGGGCCGTGGTGCCGTCGTTTTTGGCGTGCTTGTCCTCGATCCGGTAGGTCAGGGTGACTTCCTTGCCGACGATGCCGTATCCGGGGGCGTTCTTAATGACCAGGCGGCGGTCGATCTCATCGCGCTTGCCGGTCAGCAGGACATGCAGTGGCCCCCGCACGCCGGGCACCTTGCCCTCGGCGATGTCCTTGGGCAGGTCGTGAACCTGGCCGTCGGTGATGATCACGGCGCCGGCGAAACGGTTCGGCGAAATATCGGCCGAGGCCGTGGCCAGGGCTTCCATCAGGCGGGTGCCCGGGCGGTCGTCGGTCGCGGAATCGGTGATCTCGACAATGCGGTAATCCAGGTTGGCCTGACGATCCAGGGCGGCGACCAGGGCTTCCTCGGCGTCGGAGCTCTGCTTGCGCCGCTCGCCCGTCTTCTGGCTCGACGTGCGGTCGATGACGATCAAGGCCTCGTCGGGTTGCGCTTCGCGCTTTTCGTTGACGATGCGCGGATCGGCCAGGGCCAGCAGCATCACGCAAAGGAACAGGAAGCGGAACAAGGACCCCGCCGCCCGCCGGTAAAGCCCGACGGCAAGCAGCGCCAGCCCGGCAATGCCCAACAGCAGCAGCACGGGCATCGGCACCAGGGGCGAAAACTGCACGGCGGCGGTGGACATCATTGGCCGAGCCTCCGGATGATCGCCGGCAGATGCACCTGATCGGCCTTGTAGTTGCCGGTCAGCACGTACATCACCAGATTGATGCCGAAGCGGAAGGCCAGTTCACGTTGCCGCTCGCCCCCCGGCACGGCCGGGAAAAGCGCCTGTTGCGTGTCTTCGTCCAAGGCCCAGGCGGCGGCCCAGTCGTTGCCGCCGGCCAGCACCGGCGACACGCCGTCGTTGATCCGTGCCCCGGCCCGTTCGACCCACAGGGCACTGCCGGTCCAGCGCCCGGGGAAGTCCTGCAACAGATAGAACGAGCGGGTCAGGACATGGTTGGCTGGGGCAACCACCAGGGGCGGGATGTCGAGCTTGCGCGCCAGGGCCCGCAGTTCGCCCAGGTCCGCCCCCCCGGCGCGGTCGCGGGTGTCGAACAGGATTGTGCCGCCGTTCTGCATGTAGGCATTGACCTTGATTCGTGCGGTTTCGGTCATGTCGGCGGCGCCTGCCGTCACGGGCCAGTACATCAGCGGGAAGAACGACAGGTCGTCACGGTCGGGGTCGACCCCTTGCGGGTCCGACAGTTCCGCCGCCGTGCGCCGCCGCACGATCAGGCTGAGGCCCGTCAGGCCGAGGCGGCTGACCCGGTCCGTCTCCGCGTCGCCGGTCAGGACATAAGCCAGACGCGTCTGGGTGCTGTTTTCCAAGGCATAGGCATCCGTGCCCGAAAGCGGGGCCGGGGCGGCGGTGCGTGGGGCCACGGTGATTTCCTGTGCCGTCGCCGTGCCGGCGCCCCCGGCCAGGACCAGGGCCAGCAGCGGGGCCGCCAGGCGCGGCACCCGCAACAGGCCGCGCAGCCACAGGCTGATGGCGAAATCGGCCAGCGACAGCAGGGCGGCCAGAATGAACAGCCAGGGCCGGATATCGATGGCCGGGCTGCCGCCGTAGGCCGTGCGCTCCGCCGCCACGGAGAGTTCGCCGAGCGGCATCGGCACCGCCGCGTCGCGCCCCAGGTTAAGGGCCCGGCGGTCGTTACCGCGGCCGTACAGTCCCGGCGGGTGCAACGGCGACACAGGTGTTTCGGCAAAGGCGTCCTGGGCGATCGAGCCCGTGTCGGGCGGGGCGTCGCCCAAGGCACCATAGGCATCCAGCGTCTGGATCGGTTCCAGCGGCGGTCCGTGGCCCGTATCGACCACACCCTGGCTGAGGCCGACCAAGCGTTGCAGCATTTCGACCAGCAGGCCGGACAGGGCCAGGTTGGACCATTGCGTGTTGGCCGTGGTGTGGAACAGAACCAACCAGCCCTTGCCCTGGCGTTCGGCGGTGACCAGGGGGGTGCCGTCGGACAGCCGCGCCCAGGTCTTGCGTTCCAGGTCCAGCGACGGCTGCGCCAGGACCTGGCGGGTCACCGTGACGTCGGGCGGCACGGCCAGGCCGTTGAACGGGCTTTCCCCGTCGAACGGCGCAAGGCTGGCCGGTTGGGTCCAGGACATGGCGCCGCCGATGACCCGGTCGCCCCGGCGCAGCGGCACGGGAACCAGGGGTGTGTCGCCGCCCTGGACGGCCTGGCCGCTGGTCGCCTGGGCCAGCAGCGGCCCGGCGAAGCGCAGCGCGACGCCGCCGTCCTCCATCCAGGTCTTGATCGCCACGCGGTCGGGACCGGCGATGGTGCCGGGGTCGGGCAGGATCATCAGGGCAAGCTGGCGGCGCAACAGGCTGCCGATGGTGCCCTGGCGGACTTCGCTGAACGGCTCCAGCGCCCGGGTCAGGTAAAACACGGAGGACAGCAGCGGCATTTCGGCCCCGCCGTCGCCGGTCACGATGCCGACCGGGCGCCGCCGCCAGCGTTCGTCCAGCAGGATCACGGCGGCCGCCGACCCGGCGTCTTCCAGGTCCAGTCGGACCAGTTTGTTGGCCATTTCCGCCGGCAGGTCGAGGCGCACCTCGGCGGCGGCGTCGCCGGCGTTGAACAGAATTTCTTCCCGCGCGATCAGCCGCCCGTCGAGGGCGAAGGCGCGCAGGAACTGGGTTTCCTCGGCCCGCGCGTCGGCCCGTTCCACCCGCAGGGTGATGGCGCCGCCGTCCAGCACGGGCGGGCGTAGAACCTTGGGCATCACCGTGCCGGGGCCGTCGGTGACGACGGTCAGCGTCCCGAACCTGGCCAGCCCTTGGGCGAAGGCATCCGCCGCGCCATGGTCGAGCCCGTCCGAGAGCCACACGACCTGCGCACTTCGGTCCTGGGCGAGGGGACTTTGATCCATCGCCTCGAGCGTCGCCGTGCGGTCGGACGGCCAGGGGCGTGGCTGCAGGGTCTGGGCGAATTCCTGGGCTTGGCGTGGGTTGAAGACATGGATCTGCTCCGTGCCGGCCCCGGCCGGCGGGGCGGCCGTGGTGACGATGGTCACCGGGCGGCCGTCGCGCGCCGCCTGATCCGTGAGCTGGATCAGCAGGCGCTGACGTGTCGGCCAGCCCTTGGCGGCGGACCAGCCGTTGTCGACGGCCAAAACCAGCGGGCCGGAACCCTGCCACTGGGCGGCCTGATTGATCAGCGGGCCGGCGGCGGCCAGGACCAAAAGGGCCGCGATGGCGAGGCGCAGGATGATCAGCCAGGGCGGCGTCTTGGACGAGCTTTCCTCGCGCGTGACCAGGCCCAACAGCAGGCGGAACGGCGGGAAGGTGACCCGCGTCGGGGCCGGCGGGGTCAGGCGCAGCAGCCACCAGATGACCGGCAGGGCCAGCAGGCCGAGCAGCGCCCAGGGGGCCAGGAATGCGAAGGAGCCGAAGGCGAGCATGGGGTCAGATCTCTCCCCCGCCTAGTGCCGGATGACCTGAGACAGCAGCTGATAAAGTGTCATCAGCACGGTCTCGGGTGGGCGGTGGGTCATATGGCGGGTCAGGCTCCATCCGAAGGACCGCGCCACGGCGTCGAGGCCCGCTTGATGATGGGCCAATTCCTCGCGGTAGGCCTGGCGCACGCTTTCGACGCGCCCGATCATGATCCGGCCTTCGCCCTCCGGCCCTTCGAATTCGACCCGCCCGTCGAACGGCAGGGTTTCCTCGGCCGGGTCCAGGATCTGCACCAAATGCCCCTCGACCCCATGGTCCGATAACCGCGCGATGGCCTTGCGGGTTTCGCCCAAGGGCGCCAGGAAATCGCCGAACAGCACGACACGCCCGTGGCGCGGCACGAATTCTGGGCCCGGCAGGCTGCCGGTCGCTCCCGTCTCGGCGCGTTCCAGGGCGGTCGCGATGCGCAGCAAGGTATTGCGGCCCGTGGCCGGGATCATGCCCGTGCCCATCAGGGCGATGCGCTCGCCCGCGCGGACCAGAAGCGAGGTCAATGCCACGGCCAGAACCTTGGCCCGCCAGCCCTTGGATAAAGGCCCGCCGTCGGACGCGTAGTCCATGGACGGCGATCCGTCGGCCCACAGCCACACGCTCTGCGCCGCCTCCCATTCCATTTCGCGGACATAGACCGGATCGGATTTCGCCGACTGCCGCCAGTCGATCAGCTGTGTCGAATCGCCGAATTCATAGCGCCGAAACTGCCAGAAGGTCTCGCCCTGGCCGACCCGCCGCCGGCCATGCACGCCCTGGCTGACCGTGGACGCCACGCGCTCCGCCGCCACCAGAAGCGGCGGCAGGCCCGAGGCCGCGGTTTCGGCCTGGTGGTGAAGGTCGGGTGTGTCCAGCGGGTTCGCCATGCGTTGTTCGCCCTTGGGCCGTTGCTCGGGTCGCCTCCTATTCGATGATCTGGCAGAGACGGTCGATGATCTGGCCGACGGTCACGCCCTCGGCGCGGGCGCCGAAGGTCAGCGCCATGCGGTGGCGCAGGATGGGATGGGCCAAGGCGTAGACATCCTCGACCGAGGGCGACAGGCGGCCCTGGATCATGGCCCTGGCACGTACGCCCAGCATCAGGGCCTGACTGGCGCGCGGCCCCGGGCCCCAGGACACGTAATTGCGGATTTCCGGCAGGTCCGATGCGTCGGGCCGTCCGGCACGGACCAGCTTTAGGATCGCTTCGGCCACGCTTTCGCCCACCGGTACGTGGCGGACCAGCGACTGGGCACGCATCAGGGCCTTGGGGTCCATCACCCGCTTGGCGTCCTGGGTGTCGGCGCCCGTCGTCTTGATCAGGATTTCCCGTTCCGTTTCCAGGTCCGGGTGGGTCACGTCGACCTGCATGAAGAAACGGTCGAGCTGCGCTTCGGGCAGGGGGTAGGTGCCTTCCTGTTCCAGCGGGTTCTGGGTCGCCAGCACGTGGAACGGCTTGGGCAGGTCGTGGTACTGCCCGGCGACGGACACCCGGTGTTCCTGCATGGCCTGCAGCAGGGCCGATTGGGTGCGCGGGCTGGCGCGGTTGATTTCGTCGGCCATCAGCAGTTGGCAGAACACGGGCCCCTTGACGAAGCGGAAGCCGCGCTTGCCGCTTTCGCTTTCCTCCAGAACCTCGGAACCCAGGATATCGCCCGGCATCAGGTCGGGCGTGAACTGGACGCGCTTTTCGTCCATCCCGAATACCTTACCCAACGTTTCCACCAGCCGGGTCTTGCCCAGGCCGGGCACCCCGACCAGCAGGCAATGGCCCCCGGCCAGCAGGGTGATCAGAGTTTCCTCGATAACCGTTTCCTGGCCGAAGATGACCCGGCCCACGCCGTCGCGGACCTTAGCGATGTCGTCGACCAGGCCGTCGATGGCGTCAACCAGGTCGTCGGTGTTGCCACCGTCCCCGGTTGCCTTATTCTTGGTGTTGGTCGTCACGGAAGACGCCTCCGTTCAATGATATAAGAGAACAGGACGGGGTCGACCCCGTCCACCAGAGATCGCGTAGCTGCGGATAGCGTATCATCGAAACCATGTCTGAAAATACACCCGATCTTCGTTCCTTTATCGGCGCCGTGCCGCCCGCCGGCGACCTTGCGGGGCCTGTGGGAATCGCCCTTGGCCCGCGCCAGTCCTTATGCGGTGATATCGACATGCGTATCGGCCTGGACGGCACCTGGTATTATCTCGGCTCTCCCATTGGGCGGAAAGAACTGGTCAAGCTGTTTTCCACGGTTTTGCACCGCGACGGTGCGGGCGATTACTGGCTGCTGACCCCCGCCGAGGCCTGCCGCATCCGGGTCGAGGATGCGCCGTTCCTGGCCGTTGCGGCCGAGGTCAGCGGCAGCGGCCAAGCCCAGAACATCACTTTCCGGACAAATCTTGACCAAACCGTGGCGCTTAGCCCCGATCATCCGCTGCGGGTCGATATCGATCCGGAAACCCAGGAACCCCGGCCCTATGTGGGCCTGGATCGAGGGCTTGAAGCGCGCTTGACGCGGTCGGTCTACTATCAATTGGTCGATCTGGCCGTTGAAGAAAAGATCAAAGACGCACACATCTACGGTATATGGAGTGGTGGCCGATTCTTTTCCATCGGCCGCTTGGAGGAATGATGGCAGGCATGAGGACCGGCGGCACATGACACCCGATTGGCTGATCGACCGGTTTGATGCGCTGGACTGCGATCCCGAGGTCTTGCGCGGCGACCACGACCTGAACCCCGGCATGGGCATTCTGCCGGACCTGACCCCGGCCGCCGTGCTGATCCCGCTGGTCGAGCGCGAGGCCCAGATCACGACCCTGTTCACCCAGCGCACGTCGCATCTGAAGCATCACGCCGGGCAGATTAGCTTTCCCGGCGGCCACTCCGATCCGGAAGACACCTCGGCCGAGGACACAGCGCTGCGCGAGACGGAGGAAGAGGTCGGCCTGCACCGCAGCCGTATCCGCGTCATCGGGCGGCTTGCCCCCTACATCACGCGCACCGGGTTCTCCGTCATTCCCGTGGTCGGGCTGGTCACGCCGCCATTCGACATCGAACCGGACCCGCACGAGGTCGAGGATGTGTTCGAGGTGCCGCTCAATTTTCTCATGGATCCGGCCAACCATCAGCGCCACAAGCGCGAGGTCAACGGCACGCGCCGCGATTTTTACGCCATGCCCTATCAGGAGCGCTTCATCTGGGGCGCCACGGCGGGCATGGTCAAGAACCTCTACGACGTGCTGGTCGGTGGCGGCCCCGACCCCAATTTCCGCCGCGATTTTCAGGGCGTGAGGCCGACGCCATGATCCGGCTTTTGCTCAACTACGTGATCCCGTTGGTCCTGCCGACGGCGGCCTACCTTGCCTGGGTCTGGTATTACCGCAAGCGGGCGGAGGCCCTGGGCGGCCAGCCGCCGGAGATCACCCGGGGCGGGCTGTTCTGGTGCCTGGTCGTGGGTCTGGGCCTGATGATTACGACGCTTCTGGTGCTTGCCGCGGTCACCGGCGCCGATCCCGGCGAGGGCGGGTATCAGTCGCCACGCCTTGAGGACGGCCGTATTATTCCCCCCAAATTCAACTGAGGCCCGCCGGGCCTTTCGGGAAACAGGTGGACGCGGTGGGAGACGATTACGTCGAAATCCGGGGCATCAGCCACGAGCCGCTGGGCAAGCTGGCGATCGACGGCTGGTTGGCCTGGCCGGAAACCCGGCGGCTTGCCGACGTGCTGGGCCGGGATCAGCTGCGCTTCGTCGGCGGCTGCGTGCGCGACGCCATTGCCCACCGCCCGGTGACCGATGTCGACGCGGCGACGCCGCTGCCGCCCGAAGACGTCATGGCGCGGCTTGAAGACGCCGGGATCAAGGTGATCGCCACGGGCCTCAAGCACGGCACGGTGACCGCCGTGATCGGTGACCGGAAGTTCGAGATTACGACGCTGCGCCGCGATGCCGAAACGGACGGCCGCCACGCGCGGGTCGAATTCACCAACGATTGGATCGAGGACGCCAAACGCCGCGACTTCACCATCAACGCAATGTCCTGCACGCCCGACGGCGACGTCTACGATCCGTTCGAAGGCATGCCCGATCTGGCCCGTGGGGTGGTCCGCTTTGTCGGTCGCGCCGGCGACCGGGTGGCGGAGGACTACCTGCGCATCCTTCGCTTTTTCCGGTTCTGGGGTGGTTACGGCCGCCCACCTGCCGACCGCAGCGCGTTGACCGCCTGCCGCGCCAACGCGGCCAAGTTGAAGGAATTATCCGGCGAGCGGCTGCGCGACGAACTGTTGAAGATTCTCACGGTGCCGCAGCCGGCGGAGGTCGTGCGGTTGATGCAGGGGTACGGCGTGCTCGACCACATTCTGCCCGAGGCGGGTGAGGTCACGCGCCTGCGCCTGGTCAACTGGCTGACCACGCGGGGCGTGCTGATGGACGGGGTCGGTCCCGACCCCCTGCGCAATTTGGCGGCCTTGCTGAACACGGATGCCGATGGGGCGTCGGCCGTCGCCC
Source organism: uncultured Rhodospirillaceae bacterium (assembly GCA_963972065.1). Classification (GTDB taxonomy): domain Bacteria; phylum Pseudomonadota; class Alphaproteobacteria; order Rhodospirillales; family Casp-alpha2; genus UBA1479. Next base: position 9,858 of record CAXAVJ010000075.1, on the reverse strand, counting down.
AGCGCCTGCGCCTGTCCAACGCTCAGGCGGACCGTCTGCTGTCCCTGACCGCCCCCGCTGTGGCGCCGACGCCGGATCAGGATGCCCTTGACCATGAAAAACTGTTGCGCCGCATCGGGCCGGAAACCTTCCGTGATCTGGTGATTCTCGGCTGGGCCGCCGAGATCGGTGTGGCGACGCGCCTGCCCGCCGCGCGCTCTGCGGCCTGGCGCGATCTTCTGGCGGCGGCGGTCGGCTGGCGGGGGCGGGAATTCCCCCTCAAAGGCCGCGACCTTGTCGACTTGGGTCTTGCCCCCGGACCCCGTGTCGGCGAGGTTCTCGGCCGGGTCGAAACCTGGTGGGAAGACGGCGGCTTCAAAGCCGACCGCAGCACCTGCCTGGCCAAGGCCAAAGACCTGATCGGGAGGGGTGAATGACCCAACTGCGCATCTGCTTCGTCGGCGACAGCCTGACCAACGGCACCGGCGACCATGCCTTCCTGGGCTGGCCCGGTCGTATCTGCCGGCGCGAGGTTCAGGCCGGCCATAACATCACCTGCTACAACCTGGGCATCCGTGCCGAGACGACGGAGATGATCCGCCCGCGCTGGCGGGCCGAATGCACGCCGCGTCTGCTCGACAGCTTTCCGGGGGCTTTGGTGTTTTCCTTCGGCACCAACGACACGGCCGAGGAAGCGGGCCAGACCCGCGTCGCCGCCGGGCGGTCGATCGAGAACGCGCGGGCGATGATCGCCGAGGCCATGGACTGGAAGCCGACCCTGTGGATCGGCCCGCCACCGATTGATGAGAGCCAGCAGCCGTTCCAGGCCGGGCCTGGATCGCCCGTGCGGATGTTCTCTAACGCGCGTATTGCGGCCCTGTCCGACGCCTTCGCCGCCGCCGCCGCCGATATGGGCGTGCCCTATCTGGATCTATTCACGCCGTTGGCCGGTGACGACGCCTGGCGCCGGGCCGTGGGCGACGGTGTGCATCCGCCGGACGACGGCTACACGATCATCGCCGAGCGGCTCGCCGGATGGGATGCCTGGCGGCAGTGGTTTTCCGCGTAAGACATCCTCTCCTTTGGGGCGGATTGTCTAGACCATTGCGGCTATGACCTCCGGCTATGTTGACACTTGAGGGCGTCCGCGCGAGCATTCGACTGTCGTTTCGTTGCGGGGGCGGCATCTTTATTTAATTTGGGCAAATAATCGAAGCGCCTCAGATAATATTGGGTGGAAATAACGGGCATGTTTGAAATTTCGAATGCCTGTATAGCTATTGAAGATTTAGTAGCACCCGAACTGTGCGAGTTGCTTTCTTATTGGGAAAACCTGCGCGGCGGACGGTTCGCGCCTTCCTGGATCGATGTCGAATTGATCGAAATGCCGGCCAAGCTGCTGCCGTACTTGACGGTGGTCGAGGTTCATCCCACCCCTCTGGATTTCGTTTATGCCTTTTACGGCACCGGCCACATGGCGCTGAAGGCGCGGGACCTGACGGGACGCTCCATCATGGAAGCGCGGCCCAACGAAAACGCGCATATCGTCTTCGAGCAGTACCGTCGCACGGTGGAGACGCGCAAGCCCTTGGCGTTCCGCCGCACGGTCGTGGGCGCGGGGGAATCCCCGACGCAGACCACCTTACGCGTGCCGTTGTCCGCCGACGGTGAAGGGGTTCAATGGGTGATGTCGTTGAGCGACCTGCGGGACAGCCCGGCCATGCGCGATTTCTATGAAACTTACGGGCGTGACCGTCCCTTTCGCCAAACCGCCGCGGTAAGCCGGGCCGGCGCCGGCTAACGGCCCGCGCAATCCTTCCAACCGAAACGATCAGATCAGAACGGCGCGTTGCCCGCGACGGTGACACGCTGCATGACCCGGCGTTGGCCCGGATAGTCGTCGATAGCGAAATGCTGCAGACAACGGTTGTCCCAGACGATCAGGGTCCCGTCTTCCCAATTCATGCGGCATTGGTATTCCGGGCGCTCGGCACGATCGAACAGATGGTCGAGCAGCCTGGCGCTTTCCTCTTCCGTCCAGCCGTCGAACCGGACCGTATGGCCGCGATTCACATACAGCGCCTTGCGCCCTGTTTCCGGATGGGTGCGGACGACGGGATGGACGGCTTCGGTCGCCACGCCCTGGTCGGCACCTTTCAAGGCATTGCCGCTGTGTACGGCCACGCGGTCTTCCGCCATGTAGCGTTTGGTCGCCGAGAACACGGCCTTGAGCCCACCCAGCATCTCCTGCATCCCCGGGGACAGGCCGTCGTAGGCCAGGTACATGTTGGCGAACAGGGTGTCGCCGCCCACGGGCGGCAGTTCGCGGGCGACCAGCATGGTGGCCAGCGGCGGTTCGGGCAGGTAGGTGGTGTCCGAATGCCACAGGCCGCCGAAATTGCGGGCGTCGCCCGGATTGCGTTGGAATTCCAGCACATCGGGATGGTCGGGCAGGCCCTGGCCGTAGGGGTAGGCCTGGATCGGCCCGAAGTGGCGGGCGAAGGCAAGGTGATCTCCCGGCGTCAGGTTTTGGCCGCGGAAGCGCAGCACCTGATGGTCGAGAAAGGCTTGGTGGATGTGGTCCCATTCGGCGTTGGAAAGGGGCCGGGACAGATCGACCCCGGCGACATCGGCGCCGGTGGCGCCCGTCACCGGGGTGACGGTGATGGTGGATGTTCCCATGACGGCCCTGTCAAATTGTATACAATTATTTTACGAAGGGTCGCGCGGCGGGGGTCCGCCGTCAAGCGCCATTTGACCGCTGGCCCGGTTGATCAGAAGCGGGCCAGCCAGTCCAGCACGATCGCCTGTTCAGCCCGTTCGGCCGTGTCGATCCAGGCCAGGGCGCGGTGCTGTGCGTCCGGGGCGCTGCGCATGTCAGCACTCAGCGCGTCATAGGCACGGCGCGCCGCCGGATCAGCGATAAACAGCGCGAAGACCCGGGTCCGCCCGTCCGCCCCCATGAGATAGCCCACCAAGCCCTTGGCGTAATGAAGCGTGCCGGTCTTGGCCCAGATGCGCCCGGCGGCGGCCTCGGTCAGGAAGCGGTCGCGGAATGCCTTGCGAAACCCAGCCGTGGGCAACAGGCTTTCGAACGGCCAGCCGCCATATCGCCGTTCGTGGGCAAAGCGCAGCACCGCCGCCATCTGGTTGGCCGTGACCCGGGCATGGCGCGACAGGCCTGAATGGTTGGGCAGGTCCCAGCCCCGCCAATCGACATCCGTGACGGTGCCGCCGACGGCCTTCCGCAGCCAGCCGGACAGCGCGGCGGCCGAGGCGTCCAGGGTATCCGGGCGCCCACCCAGCAGGCGGGCCGCAGTCAGGCCGACCAATTCCGAGACGAGATTGTTGGAATGCTCCAATCCCAGGCGCGCGATTTCGGCCAGGGGCAGGCCGGCGATGGCCGTGGCGACGCGGGCCTCCTCGGGGGCGGGACCTGGCTGGGGTGCCGGTAGATCAATTCCGGCCTGATCGGCCAGCCGGTGAAACAACTCCGCCGTCGCCTGTCCCGGCGCCTTCACGGGCAGGAAACGGTCGCCTTCCGTGGCAGCGTCGGCGCCCAGCCTCCAGGCACGGCCGTCCCACAGAACCTCGCGGCCGGGGCCATGGGGGCGGTCATCGGGGGCCGCGCGGTGGCCGTCCAAGGGCGGTAGGCGGGTCAGTGTGGGCGCCGGCCCGTCCCCGTCCCGATGCCACCTGAGGCGCCAGCGGTTGAAGTCGACGGAAAGCGCGCTGACGCCTGGGTTATAACGGGCTTCGGGCGGCTGATCCGGATTGATGGCGGGCAGGGCGGGCAGCAGGGTCTCGTCGTAAAGAAACCGCCCGGCAACGCGTTTCAGCCCAAGGTCCTTCAATCGCACGGCGAGGCCGAACAGATCCTGCGGTGTCAGCAGCGGGTCGCCGCCGCCGGCCAGCACCAGATCACCCGCAAGCGTTCCGGCGGCGTCCGGCGCGCCGGTCGCCAGCACACGGGTCTGGAAGCGGAAATCGGGGCCCAGAACTTCAAGGGCCGAAACCATGGTCGCGATCTTGGCGGTGGAGGCAGGGGGCATCGGCCGGTCTGCCGCCTGGGCCGCGGTTATGGCGCCGGTCTCGGCGTCGATGACGACGAAGGAAATTTCCGCCGTCGGCCCCAGGGCGGTGACGGGATCGGTCTCGACCGCTGCCGGCGGCCCGGCGCAGGCCGTCAGCGCCAGCGCGCAGATCGCCGCCACGGCCAGGCCCCCCGTCTTCCGGGGGCTGCCAAGGGATTGAAATGCTTTAACTTGCCGTGATCTGTCCATTACACTGTGGCCCAACAATAACCGGCGAAATGGAGGGATGCATGCCCTATGTGGTGCGTGACGGTGAGGGCAATGTCCGCGCGGTCTTCGATTCACCGGTCGAGGGCGCGGAAGAGGTCGCGCCCGACGATCCCGATCTTGGCGTGTTCATCAACCAGAATGCCCAGACCGGCATGGTTCTCGACGAATGGGTCCAGTCGGATTTGGAACTCGTCCGCGTCGTGGAAGATTTGGTCGAGGTTCTGATCGACAAGGGCGTGTTCATGTTCAACGAACTGCCGGGCGGTGCTCAGAGAAAACTGAACACTCGCCGCGGACGTCGTAAGGAAATGGACCTGATGGAAAGCCTGTTCGGCGAAATGGCCCTGCCCGAAGGCGAACAAGGCGGCACCATCGCCGATATTCCCGAAGACAGCGACGATAATTCGATCCTTTAGACGCGGCTTCTAAGCGTCCTCCCGGCCAGTCTCGGTTTTCCCCTGGGTTACCAGGTAATAACCGCTGCCCGCGAAATGGGGCAGGGGGCTGAGCTTGGCCAGTAGCCCCTTGCGCCGGAGATCGAGCAACAGGCGTCCGATGGGCTGGAACAGGGTTTCCCCCGTGTCCGGCCCCGCCGGGTCCAGGCGCACGATGACCGAGCGAGATGCCAGAAACCGCGACCGTTCGATCATGCGGTTCACGGATTCCGTGGCATGGGCAAGGTCGAGCCCGCAGAGGTCGAGCTCGTACTCCGCCGTGTCGTCGTAGCCGACCAGGCGTTTCAGGCCGACGTCGTCTATTTCGGGTGGGTCAGTGGCCAAGCCGAAATCCTTTCATCTCAGCTCCCCAGGGCGATGGCCAGATCCTCGACGCTGTCGACGATTACGTCGTAGTCGCTGGTTGCCTTGAAATCCTTGACCTGATCGACGCCGTATTCCGTGGGCCGGTTGATATAGGCCGTGCGCAGGCCTTCCTTGCGCGCCGCTTCCAGATCGTCGTTATGGGCGGCCCCCATCATCACTTCTTCCGGTTTCACGCCCAGCAGGCGCACGGCGTTGCGGTAGACCTCGGGGTCGCGCTTGTAGGCCATGTGCATGTCCGACGAATAGATGAAATCCCAGGGCAGGCCCGCGTGCTTGGCCATGTTGGCCAGCAGCATCAACGAGCCGTTGGACAGCGGCGCGATCAGGAATTTGGTCTTCAGGCGCAGCAGACCGGGGATGCTGTCCGGCCAGGGCGACAGGCGGTGCCAGAACATATTGAGGTCGGCCTTCTCGTCCTCCGTGAAATGGCCAGCGATCCCGAATTCGACCAGGATCTCGTCCAGGCGTTCGCGGTGGATGACGTCAAGCGGTGTCCAGGCGCGCTGGCCCGAAATCACCCGATGCAGGCCCGGTCGATAACCGGCCCGCCAAGCCCGCGCGAAGGCCTCCCAGTCGACGCCCTCGATGCCCTTTTTTTTGGCCAGGGCCTCACCCATGCGGGTGACCGACCCGCGCCAATCGGTGATCGTGCCGAAGGTGTCGAATACGATGGCCTTCACGTTGTTGAAATCTTTCTGGTCCGCCATGCTGCGTCCTCCGTCTTCGTGTGCCCGCCCCGGCAATTCACATAGCGGGTTCCGGGATGGGATGCCAGCGTCGCCGTCAGGCGGCGCGGTCACGCAGATGTGCGGACTGTCCCCTGCGGGAATCGCTTTACGCCGTTCCTGCGGCGGTGTTTCATAGGTTCATGGGCACACGTGGATGGGCGGCGTGCGTGGCGGCGATGCTGACGATGGCGGCGCCGGCCGTGGCCAAAGAGGCCAAGGACGTTGACCTTGAACTGGTGCTGGCCGTGGACGTTTCCGGCAGCATCGACGAGGACGAAGCGCGCTTGCAGCGCGAAGGCTTCGCCACGGCCATCACCAACCCGCATATCCTGCGCGCCATCCGTTCGGGCCCCTTGGGCCGGGTTGCCGTGATGTACGTGGAATGGTCGGGTCTGGACCGCCACCACATCGTCGCCGACTGGACCGTGATCGCCAACGAGGGCGACGCCCGCGACTTCGCAGAAAGCATATCCGACGGATCATCGTTCCGCGGCCAGTGGACCTCGATCTCCAGCGTCATCGACCAGAGCATGAAGTATCTGGAGAACAGCCCGTACCGGGGTGCCCGCCGGGTCATCGACATTTCCGGCGATGGCGAGAACAACAACGGTGATCCCATCATGGGGGCCCGCGACCGCGCCATCGCCGCCGGTGTGACCATCAACGGTCTGCCCATCATCAACGGACGCACCGGCCCAAACGGCATGGCGCCGCCGGAAGACCTGGACGGTTATTACCGGGATTGCGTGATCGGCGGTCCGGGGGCGTTCCTGGTGGTCGCCCGCGGATTTTCCGACTTCGCCCGCGCCATCCGGCGCAAGCTGTTTCTGGAACTGTCAGGATGGCAGCCCGCCCCCCGGCGGGTGCGGGCAGCACTGCGGCCGAAGGTTGACTGCCTGACCGGCGAGAAACGTACGCTCCGCGCATTGCAGGAACTGAACGACATCCAGAAGGACCGCTACAAGCATGAGCGCTCCAGGGCGCATTGAGGTAGGATGGCAACCATGCGGATTGTGCATCTGTTTCCGGCGATCTTGGCGGCGTTCGTGGCAGGGATGCCGGGCCCGGCCCGCGCCCTCGACGTCGATTTGGAACTGGTGTTGGCCGTCGACGTGTCCGGCAGCATTGAAAAGGACGAAGCCGAACTGCAACGCGAGGGCTTCGTGCAGGCATTCCGCAACGAGGCCGTGATCCGCGCCGTCACCAGCGGCGAACACAAGCGCATCGCCGTCACCTATATCGAGTGGGCGGGCGTCAGCCATCAACGCATGGGCATCGACTGGCGCCTCATCGACAGTGCCGAGGCGGCCCATGGCTTCGCCGATGAATTGTCCGGCCTGCCCTTCGCCTCGGCGCTTTGGACCTCCATATCCGGGGCCATCGATTTCGGCATGGACCGCCTTGGCGCCAGCCCCTATCGATCCAAGCGCCGGGTCATCGACATTTCCGGCGACGGCGCCAATAACCACGGCGAGGCGATCCTGCCGGCCCGCGACCGCGCCGTGCGCCAGGGCGTGACCATCAACGGCCTGCCCATCGTCAACGGCAGACCCAGTCCCTACGGCATGCCGCAGTTGCCGAACCTGGACTGGTACTTCGAGGACTGCGTGATCGGCGGACCCGGTGCCTTCATCGTCATCGCCGACGGTTTTGCCGACTTCGGCCGGGCCATCAAACGCAAGCTGATCCGTGAGATCGCGGACCTGGGTGGGCCGAAGACGACGCGGGGCCTGTACCATCCTGCACGCCTCGACGCCCGCCCGCCCTGCGACGCGGGCGAACAGCGGCTTCTGGAAATGGACGATACCTAGATCTCGATCTCGCCGCGCATCACCGCCGCGCAGGCCCCGCCGACGCGGATCGCCGTGACCGCGCCGCCGCTTACATCCACGGATGTTTCGATCAGCGACGGGCGGCCCATCTCGACCCCCTGAATGATCCGGTAATCATAACTGCCGTTGCCTGCCGCCAACGTGCCGAACAGGCCCGTCAGCGCCGCCGCCGCCCCGCCCGTGGCCGGGTCCTCGGCGATGCCCAGGCCTGGTGCGAACATGCGCGCGCGGAAGGTGCCGGGGACATTGGGGTCGGGGATATAGACAAAGACATGGCCACCCATGGCGGGATGCCGCGCCATGGCGTCGGCGTTGCCCCGGGCCCGGCCCAGGGCGTCGGCCCCGCTCAGCCGGGCGATGGGAAAAGTCATGCCGGCGGACCCCAGCAGCGGCGGGTGGGCCGAGGTATCGATATCGGCGGGGGCCAAATTCACGCAGGCGGCGAAATCCGCGGGTGAAAATTCATCCGTGCGGGAAAACCCCTGGGGCGCCGTCAGGCGTGCCCCCGCCGGTCCGTCCGGTCCCGTTCGGACATCGACAAGGACCAGGCCGGCCGCTTCCTCGAACCGCAGGATTGATCTTATGGGTTCGCCGAACAGGCTGCCCTCGCGGGCCAGCACGAAGGCCGTGCCGACGTTGGGATGTCCGGCGAAAGGCAGTTCGCGGCCCGGGGTGAAGATGCGCACGCAGGCCGTGTTGGCCGGATCGGTGGGCGGCAACACGAAAGTGGTTTCCGACAAGTTGAATTCGCGGGCGACGGCCTGCATGGCGTCGCCGGAAAGGCCCTCGGCGTCCAGCACCACGGCCAGCGGATTGCCGCCGAAGGCGCGGTCGGTGAACACATCGACGGTGACGAAGCGGCGTTTCATGGCGACCTCCTGAAATCTGGGTCAGGCAATATCATCCGGCCGGCGCCGGGGCGGGTCAACGGAAGCATTGTTAGGAAACGTTCCCGGTTGGGCTGAGTGCTTCGTCAAACATGACGGCGACTGTAATGGGGCCAATGCCGTTGAGCGGATGGCTTTTTTGATATTGGTATATGCCTTTAGATCAGTTGCCGTCGGTAATAGCCTGACTTAGCGTATGGTAACGGGGGGCCTCGCCGTGGCTACGAGGTAAGATTTAAGCCGCGCCGAACATGCAGCCTTGGCGACCGACGTCGCCAAGCGGGAGGTGACGACTATGTCTCAAATTCCAATCATTACGGGCAAGGAGGCGTTCTTCGGCGACAACGAAATCATCGTGTCGAAGACGGACCTGAAGGGCCATATCACATACGCGAACGACGTGTTCTTGGACATCGCCGGTTATACCGAGGCCGAAGTGCTCGGCAAGCCGCATAGCCTTATCCGCCACCCGCACATGCCCAGGTGCATCTTCAAACTTTTGTGGGAGACGATTTCCGGCGGGGGCGAACTGTTTGCCTTTGTCATGAACCGCTGCAAGAACGGGGACCATTATTGGGTGTTGGCCCATGTGACGCCGTCGCGAAACACCGACAACCAGATTATCGGATACCACTCCAACCGCCGCGTGCCGAACCGCAAGGTTCTCGAAGGCACCATCATTCCTCTTTATGACCGACTCCTGAAGAAGGAGGAATCGTTCGACAGCCGCAAGGAAGGGATGAACGCGGCTTTCGGTGACATCACCCAAATGCTGCAAAGCAAGGGTGTCGCCTACGACGAATTCATCGCCCGGCTGTAGAACGCCGACACCGGCTCTGAGTGGGGCCAAACAGGGAAGTAAAACGAGGGATACAGCATGTTCATTTCCAGGGCGGGTCACTCCAAAGGCCACATGATAAGCAAGGCGCTGAAAGTCTGCGAAGCGGTCGCGAACGGCGACTTCGAGGCGCGGATTACCGGCATCGGCAGCAGTCAAAATGAAATCGCTCAACTGTGCCATGCCATCAACCGCCTGATCGACCGCACCGATGCCTATGTCCGGGAATCCACCGCAAGTCTGGATTGCGTCAGCAAAAACAAATACTTTCGCCGCATCCAAGAGCGCGGAATGGTGGGCGGATTCCTGGTTGCGTCGCGGGCCATCAATACGGCCACGCAGTCGATGGAAGACCGTATCGCCGGGTTCCGCGCCGTGGTCGGCGAATTCGAATCCACCATGAAGGGCGTTACGGAAACCGTGGCGTCAGCCTCGACGGAGCTTGAGTCTTCGGCCAATACGATGAATG